>DATJTQ010000214.1:0-57713 GCA_035503355.1 Solirubrobacteraceae bacterium | reverse complement strand
CGGGGCAACTCGCGGACCAGGCGAGGAGCCTGGGCCTGACCGTCCGGGGCGTCATGGGCTATGAGGGCCACGCCGTGGGCAAGCCCGACCGTGCGGAGCGTGAGCGACTCACGCGGGCGGCGATGGAATTGCTGGTCGAGGCTCACGCAGCGGTTGGCGGTGAGCTCGTCACCGCCGGCGGCACCGGTACCTATGACTGCAACACGTGGGCGAACGAAATCCAAGCCGGCTCGTACCTGCTGATGGACACCGCCTACGGCAAGCTGGACCTCCCCTTCCAGCAGGCCCTCACCGTCCTCGCGACGGTGATCGCGGTATCCGACGGCTGGGCCGTGGCCGACTGCGGGCTCAAGGCGCTGGGAATGGACCACGGGCTCCCCACCGTCGAGGGCGCCAAGGTCCGCGGCGTCCACGACGAGCACATCCTCATCGAGGCCGAGGCGCTGCCCTCCATCGGAGATCAGATTCGTGTGATCCCGGCGCATGTCGACCCGACCGCCGCCTACCACGAGGCCTTCTGGCTGATCGACGGCGACGATGTCGTCGAGCGCATGGCCATCGATCTCCGCGGCTGGTGATCAGGCCGAGCTCATCCGCGGGCACCCACTGAGGGTGCCCGCGCGCGACGCGTGGCCGTCACCGCGCTCTCCCCCGTCACCATGCCGCCGCGGGTCTGAACGGGTCAGACCCCCGGCAGGGGTGCCGGGAGGCTGTCGTCCTTTGCGGCCGCCGCCGGCTCCTCGGGGTGATGACACGCGGCGGTGTGACCAGGGGCGAGGTCTCGCAGGATCGGAACCTCGGCGGCACACTGCTCGGTGGCTTTCCAGCAGCGGGTTCTGAAGCGGCACCCGGAAGGTGGCTGGACCGGGCTGGGTGGGTCGCCCTCCAGGAGGATGCGCCGGCGCTGGCGCTCGCGGCGCGGATCCGGGATGGGCACGGCGGAGATGAGTGCCCGCGTATAGGGGTGCCGCGGGCTCGTGTACACATCCTCCGCCGCTCCGGTCTCGACGATCCGCCCCATGTACATCACCGCGATGCGATCGGCGATGTGGCGAACCACCGACAGGTCATGCGAGATGAACAGGTAGGCGATCCCGAGCTCGTCCTGGAGATCGGAGAGGAGGTTGAGGATGCTGGCCTGGATGCTGACGTCGAGCGCGGAGACGGGCTCATCGAGCACAAGGACCTTCGGCTGGAGCGCCAGCGCGCGGGCAATGCCGATCCGTTGCCGCTGACCGCCCGAGAACTCGTGCGGGTACCGCCGGGCGGCGCCCGCATCCAGGCCGACCATCTCGAGCAGCTGGGTGACGCGGGCGTGCCGGTCCCCCACCCGCTGAACCGCCAGTGGCTCGCCCACGATGTCGGCAATGGACCGGTAGGGATTCAGCGCGGCATAGGGGTCCTGGAAGACCGCCTGGATATCCGCGCGGCGCTTTCTCAGCTGGACCTTGTCCAGGCCGCTGAAGTCCAGTCCACCGACCGCCACCGTGCCGCCGTCGGGCTCCTCGAGTCGCAACAGCAGGCGCGCCGTCGTGCTCTTCCCGCAGCTGGTCTCCCCGACGAGACCGAGTGTCTCGCCCGGCTGGATCTCGAGATCCACGCCACTGACCGCGTGGAGCGTCGCGCGACGGTCCTTCACCGTTCGCACCTTGAACTCCTTGACCAGCCCGACGCCCTGGACCGCCGGCGCTTGGTCGGCGGTCCGGGGTGACCGGGTACGAGCGGTGACTTCCTCGTCGCTCAGAGTGAACGCCGTCGCGGCACCCTGGTGGTGGTGGCATGCCGCCCACTGACCCGGGAGGACCTCCTCCAGCGCCGGTTGAGCTTGGCATTCCGGACCGGCCAGTGGGCAGCGCGGCGCGAACATGCATCCGGCCGAGACCACCGTCATCGAGGGCGGCGACCCGGGGATCGAGGGGAGCCGGGGCGACGCCGTGCGGGTCCCGGGGATCGAAGCGAGGAGCCCCGCGGTGTATGGCATCTGCGGTACCGCGAACACCTCGCCCACCGGCCCGGATTCGACGATCCGCCCGGCATACATCACCTGGACGCGATCAGCGACCCCCGCCACCACCCCGAGATCGTGCGTGATCAACATGATCGCCGCCCCGGTCTCGGCCCGCAGCGTGGCCAGCAGCTCCAGCAGCTGGGCCTGCACGGTCACGTCCAGTGCGGTGGTGGGCTCGTCGGCGACGATCACATCCGGTTGATTGGCGATCGCCATGGCAATCGTCACGCGCTGCCGCATCCCGCCCGAGAGCTCGTGCGGATAGGCCCGGGCGACGTCGAGCGGCCCCGGGACCGAGACCTGGCGCAGGAGATCGACCGCGCGATCCTTGGCGGCCTTTCGTCCCACCGACTGGTGGAGGCGGACGGCCTCGGCGACCTGCCAGCCGATCGTGTAGGTCGGATTCAAGGCGGTCATCGGGTCTTGGAAGACCATCGCGATCCGGTTGCCGCGAAGTCGCCGGAGGTCCTTGTGGCTGCGGCCGAGGAGCTCTTCGCCCTTGAAGCGCACCGAACCGCTCACGACGGAGCGGTTCGGCAGCAACCCCAGCACGGCCAGAGCGGTCATGCTCTTGCCGGACCCTGATTCTCCGACGACTCCGAGCACCTCCCCGGAGCGCATGTCAAACGTCACCCCACGGACGGCGGTCACAGTGCCGCCCTCCGTGGGGATCGCTACGGACAGGCCTGTCACATCGAGCAGCGGCGCCGATACCTCGGCGGGCGAGGACTCGGGCGTCGGCTGTGTCACAGGTGCCTGCACAGACCGACTCCTCTACTTGGTGCCGAGGTCGTCGTAGTTGATGCCATCCAACGCCTCCTGGTAGACGTAGCCATCAACCTTGCTGGAGACGAAGTCGAACCGGTTGGCGTCGATGATGATCGCCACCGGAGCCGCCTTGGTCGTCAGGGATTGGTCAAGGGCCATGTAGGCGCTGGCGCGGGCTGAGCCCACGGGCAGGCTCGCCGCGTGCTCGAACGCCGGGGCGAACGCGACGTCGTGGAACCGAGATGGGTCGTTGAGGTTGTCCGGATCCTTCGGATTGAAGTTGGCGTTGATGATGCCCTCTCCGTCCGGGAATTCAGGCGACTGCATGCTCATCGACATCGGGACGTGTGCCTTGACGCTGTGGTAGATCGGCGACGAGACCGCGTCAGGCGCCGTCTTGATCGAGACGTCGATGCCGATGGCCTTCAGGTTGGCCTGAATGACCTCGGCCATGGGGACGAATCCCCCGGCGTCGTTGCGCGTCCACATGTACGTCTTGATCGGCGTCTTGATGCCGGAAGCGGCCATCAGGGCCTTGGCCTTGGCCAGATCCGGGGTGGTGGGATAGTAGTTCTCGCGGTGGAAATCGGGGACCGCGGGAGTGAGGATCTGGCTCGCCGGCGTGGCGACGGCCGGTCCGCCGTACGCCTTCGCCGCCTGCGTGCGATCAATGGCGTAGTTCACGGCTTGGCGCACGTCGGTGTTGGTGAACGGCGGCACCGTGTTGTTGAGCCACAGGTACATGTTGGCGGGCCGCGAGGAGATGATCACCTGCGACTTCAGCGTGGGATCCGAGGACAGCTGCGCGATATCCGCCGGATTGAAGAACCCGGTGTAGAGATCGATGCTGCCGGCCTTGATGTCGAGCGCGGCCTGACTCGGCGCCACACCGATGTTGAACACCATCTTGTCGAGGTGGCCACGAGCGCCCAGGGTCGACGCGTCATAGTTGGGGTTGCGCACCCAGACCATCGAGTGCTCTGGCGTATACGAGGCGATCTTGTAGGGCCCGCTGGCGTACTTCTCCATCAGAGACCCATCGCTGAACACCTTCTTGGGCGTTCCCACTGCCACCGGGCAGGTATTGGGCGTGGCCCAGTCGTAGGGGAATGCCCCATCGGCGGCACTGAGGTGGAAGGTGATGCTGTTGGCGGTGGCGGTGATGCCGCTGATGCTCGGGGCCTTGCCGGCCTCGAACGCCTGGGCACCCTTGATGCCGTAGTAGAACGGCCCCCACCCGCCATCCAGAGCGGGGGTGAGCATCCGCTCAGCGGTGTAGGCGATGTCCTGGCCGGTGATCGTCTGCCCGTCGGAGAACTTCGCCGGGCGCAGCGTGAAGGTGTACTGCTTACCGCCATCGGACACGCTGGGCAGGTTGGCAAGGCCGGGGACCAGCGCGACGCTGCCGGTCCCGGATCCGTCACCGAAACGCAGCAGAGGCGTGCAGAGTCCGTTGGACAGGGCCCACGTGGACGCGAAGTACCAGTGCTGAGGATCCAGGCTGTCGATGTCGCCCGGAGCCATGCCCACGGTCAGCTGTCCATGAATGCCGCTGGCGGGTGCGGTGGCGCCCCCGGTCGAGGGAGACCCAGTCCCGCTCGCGGTGGTGCTGCCGCCGCTCTGCGTGCCGCTGCTCTGGCTCCCAGTGCTCGAGGTGCCGCCACAGGCGGCCAGTGCCAAGCACGACATCACTGCGGCTGCTAACCAGCCCCTTCTGTGCAATCTCTTCACGGTCCCTCCTCCTCCTTGGGTGAACACAGTTGTGGTGTGGACGTGGGTTAACGCCCGAGACGTACGCGGGGGTCAAGAAGCCCATGGATCAGGTCGACGATCGCGTTGGCGAGGACGGCGACGACCCCCGCAAACAGCACGACGCCCGCGACGAGTGGATAGTCGAGGTTCTCGATCGCCGAGAGCCCGGTGTAGCCGAGTCCAGGGATGTTGAACACCGACTCTACGAAGATGATCCCGCCCAGCGCGCCTCCGACGTCTGCCGCCAGCACCGTCAGGGTGACCGGTGCGACGTTGCGTCCCACGTGGCGACTGAGCAGGCGCGTCCTGCCCACACCCTTGGCCTCCGCGGTGCGGACGTAATCCTCGGCCAGGTTTTCGATCGTCAGGGTACGGATGTACCGGGCATAGACGGCCGCGTAGGTGATGGAGAGCGCCAGCCACGGCAAGATGAGGTGATACGCCCACTGCACCGGGTTCTGAGCCAAGGGCACGTAGCCATCGATGGGGAACAGGTGAGTCCCCACGGGAAGGATGTGTAACCCGAACAGCTGCCCCTGTGTCGGTTGGAACGCGAGGAACAGCGCCAGCATCGGTGCGACGAGGAACAGCGGCAGTGACATCCCGACAATGGCGAACGCCCGCCCGAGAACGTCTCCGAGCGAACGTGGCCGCAGAGCCCCGTAGCTCCCGATCACGATGGCGATGAGCATCCAGCCGACCATGCCCCCGAGGACCACCGACGCGGTGGCCGCTGCCGCCGGCAGCAGGATGTCCACCACCGGTCGCTGTTGGAGGTACGAGTAGCCGAGGTTGCCCTGTACCGCATGCCACAGGAACAGGAAATACTGCTCCCAGTAGGGCTTGTTGGTTCCGAGAACCTTCGCCACCTGCGCGATCCGCTGCGGCGTTGCGTACCTGCCCGCGAAACGCTGGGCGGGCGTCGCCCCCGTGATGGTGGCGATGATGAAGAAGATGAACCACACCACGAAGGTGATGAGGAGAATCTGGATGACCAGCGCGAGCAGTCGTCGGGTCAGAAACCGCGTCATCGGCGCGCCTTGGGATCGAGCGCGTCGCGCAGGCTGTCGCCGAGGAGATTGAAGGCCAGCATGGTGGCGACCAGGGCGACGCCTGGCACCAGCAGCATCGATGGGTTGATGCGGTAGAAGCCCGAGTTGATCGCGTCAGAGAGCATCTGGCCCCAGCTGGCGGTGGGCGGTGGCACGCCGATGCCGAGGTAGGACAGGCTGGCCTCGAACAGGATGTTGTTGGCGACGATCGATGTCCCGAATACCAGCAACGGCCCCCACGCCTGAGGCAGGATGTGGACGAGCAGGAGCCGCCGCGGGCGGGCGCCGACCGTGCGGGCAGCCTGGACGTAGAGCCGATCCTTGCCGGCGAGCGTGACACTGCGGACGATCCGCGCGGGATAGAACCAGGTGAAGAGGGAGATCACGACCAGCACGTTCAGCAGCCCGGGACCGACCACGACCGCGAGGGCAATGGCCATCAGCAGGGACGGGAAGGCGATCGCGCTCTCGATCAGCCGCGCGATGACGGCGTCGATCCAGCCTCCGCAGTAGCCCGCGAGCAGCCCGAGGGAGATCCCGATGAGGAGCGCCACGCCGGTCGCCCCGAAGGCGACGATCAGCGAGACACGGGCGCCGTACAGGACACGGACCAGCTGGTCACGCCCGAGGCTGTCCGCACCCAGCACGAACAGCTTCGCGTGCGGATCGTGCGCGGTCCCGTCGGCGTTGTAGGGGTGCTGCAGGACGCCGATGGGAATGCCTCGGTTCGACACGGCGTTGTTGTACGGCGTATTGGGGGAGTGACCCGTCAGGTGAGCCGCGAGCGGGCCGCCGACGGTGGCGGCGACGATCAGGATCGCCAGGATCGCCATTGACACCACCGCGGTGGGGTCACGGCGCAGACGTGCCCACACGAGTTGGCGATTGGAGCGACCGGCTTGCGCGGCCCCAATGACCTCCTCGTGACCCTGTCCAACGAGATCGCCGAGTGTTGCGCTCACGCTAAGCCTCAGGCAGCGGTGGTTGCCTGCCCACGCGTGCTCGCCGCGCTGGAGTCAGCTAGATAGGGCTGCGGACGTCGAACCGCAAACAAGTCTCCTTGACCTCTCCCAGATCGCCGTGTGGAACGTTCCATAACATACACCGAATGTCAAGGCCGGATAAGAGCTGACCCCAAGCGGCGGCTGAGAATTGACCCCCTTTTCGGGTCGTCCGGCGGGCGCGAGCGCGGGCCCGCGCCGGTGAACAGTGGAGCGACTCGTACCCACATCTTCGAGGTGTGGAGGCGCGACGGACGCCGGTTCCCCGCCTGACGCACCTGAGAGCCCGCGTCAGCCGTCAAGCGAGACGACTGCAGCTCGTCACTCCTTGTCCAA
The DNA here is from genome assembly GCA_035503355.1 of Solirubrobacteraceae bacterium. Taxonomy (GTDB): domain Bacteria; phylum Actinomycetota; class Thermoleophilia; order Solirubrobacterales; family Solirubrobacteraceae; genus Palsa-465. The sequence goes on along the minus strand of DATJTQ010000214.1, from coordinate 50,796 downwards.
TCAGTCAGTCTGGATCGCGAAAGGCGATCGCATCGATCTCGACGCGCGCATCGAAGCCCATGCGACCGACCTCGACCGCCGTACGCGCCGGCGGAACGCCGGGGATCCGGGCGCGGTACACCTCGTTCATCGCCGGCCAGTCATCGCGACTGCGGAGATACACGGTCGTCTTCAGGATGTTCCCGAGTCCGGACCCGGCCGCTTCGAGCACCGCCGCGAGGTTGTTGAGAACCTGCTCGGTCTGCGCTGTGGCATCCGCTCCCACCAGCTCACCGGTATCGGGAGAGACGGGCAACTGGCCCGAGACGAACACCAGGTTCCCCAGCGTGACCGCCTGGGAGTACGGCGCGCCCAGCGTCGGTCGCGGCGCGCGATCGGTCACTACCTGCTCCTTCGTGTCCACGGTCCATTCCTCCGGTGTCCGCCATGGATGTGCAAGACGGTCGCGCTGGCCCATCCCCGTCGGGACCAACGTGGTGCCGGGCACAGTCTGTCAAGACGCTATGCCTATGCCATGGTCCCCACCGGCACGCCGGGCGTCGTGGTGCACGACGACTGGGACGCGCTGGGGATGCCCACCCGCGGACACTGGTGGCCGCCAACGCGATCGAGCTCGCCGCTGCGCGCGGCGTCCTCTCGCGCGCCGCGATGCTGATCGACGCCCATCACCTGTCACACCCCGCGTCAGACGGGAGCGCCGAGGAGCTGGGCGCGCTGTTCGCCGAGGCCCAGGCCGCCAAGGCCTTCGTCAACGAGGCGGCGGCGACCGTCGTCGATCGCGCCCTCGCCCTCTCCGGCGGAGCGGGCTATGTCAACGGCAGCCTGCTCGCGCGCGCCTATCGCGATGTCCGGGCCGGGTCGTTCATGCACCCGCTCGGCGCCAACCGCGCCTATGACTACCTCGGGCGGGTGGCACTCGGCGAGCCGGTCGCGCTCCACTGACCTCCCGGCGGCGACGCACGCGCCGCTCACGTGGGGCGGGTCGGCGGGGCGCCTGAGATATCGTGCGACCGTGGCTCGGGGCCTGCTCATCATCGACATCCAGCGCGACTACTTCCCGGGCGGCGCCTATCCGCTGGTGGAGCCCGAGGCGGCCGCCGAGACGGCGCGACGGCTGCTTGATGCCTTCCGCGCCGCGGGTGAGCCCGTGATCCATCTCAAGCACGTCTGGGACGCGCCCGACGCCGCGTTCATGCGCCCGGGGACCGACGGCATCGAGATCCACCCGCTGGTCGCACCCGCCGAGGGCGAGCCGGTGATCGAGAAGGAGCATCCCAACGGCTTCCTCGGCACGGATCTGGCCGGCGAGCTCGCCACCCGCGACGTCGACGCCCTCGTGGTGGCGGGGATGATGAGCAGCATGTGCGTGGACGCGACCGTGCGCGCCGCGGTGGACCAGGGCCTGACCGCCACCGTCGTCCACGACGCCTGCGCCGCGCCTGACCTCGCCTTCGGCGGAGCGACCATCCCGGGCCTCACCGTCCACGGCGCCTTCATGGCGGCGCTGGGCGACGGCTACGCCGCGGTGGTCGACGCCGACAGCCTGCTGTCCTGATCCGGGGCCGTCAGCGCCGGCGCCAAGCCGACCGCAGACGGTCCACCAGCGAGCGGCCACGCGCCCGGCGTGCGCCGGCCCGTGTGACGTGTGACCGCCGCGCCGGACGTGACCAGGACTCGATCGCGCCGGCGGGGTGGGCGCCGCGGCGAGCGCGAGAGGGGGCGCTCACCGGGTCACGCCGCGCGGGCGGCGGCGTCACGGGCGGCGGCGCCGGTGTCACGGGCGGCACCGTCACGCGCGGCGGCGTCACGCGCGGCGGCGTCACGCGCGGCAAGACGGGCCTGCTCCTGCTCATAGGTGACCACCCCCACCGGGAGCGTCCAGACGCGACCCTGCCGCGGAGGCTCCTCGGGCCATTCGCCGTGCTCATCGAAGTAGTCGCGGGCGCGCTCCTCCTCGAGCCGGTCGGCCTCGCTGCTCAGCCCGAGGCGGAACAGGACGTTGAAGAGCACGACGGAGAGCCCACCGCCGACGGCGAGAGCGAAACCGTCGAAGCCGAGGCCGGCGGGCGAGACGATCAGCAGGACGATGCCGGCGATCACCATCACCGCGCCCAGGCCGTAGCGGACGATGAGCGTCCCCACCGACTGGGCGGGCGGCGGGTCGATCTGGTGCGGGGATTCGGGCTGGTTCATGGTTGGGTCCTCGGTGCGCCGGCGGTGTTCGGGTCTCGCAGTCTGTCCAGGAGCATCGCGCGTGCGGCCGCCCGATTCGACCGGGCGCGCTCCCCGGCGCCGGCGGCACGCCCGACCGCCGATGTCCGGTGAGCCCTACCCCGGGCGGCGCTCGGTAGCGTTCGCCGCGTGACGGCGGTGCGCGTGGTTCTGGCCGAGGACCAGGTCCTCCTGCGCGAGGGGCTCAGCCGCCTGCTCTCCGAGGCGGGCTTCGAGGTGGTGGCCCAGGCCGGCGACGCCGAGGACCTGCGCCGCAAGGTCGCCGCCCACCGCCCCGACGTGGCGATCGTCGACGTGCAGATGCCACCGGATCACACCGACGACGGCCTGCGCGCCGCCATCGAGATCCGTGCCCGTGACCCCGAGGTCGGAATCCTCATGCTTTCCCAGTTTCGCGACGAGGCCTACGCGCTGGACCTCATCGGCGAGAACGCCCAGGGCGTCGGATACCTGCTCAAGGACCGCGTCGCCGATGTCGACTCCTTCGCCGACGCGGTGCGTCGGGTGGCCGAGGGCGGATCGGCCCTCGATCCCGAGATCGTGGCCCTGATGGTGGGCCGGCGCCGCAAGCATGACCCGCTCCAGGAGCTCACCCCCCGCGAGCACCAGGTGCTGGCGCTGATGGCCGAAGGCAAGTCAAACCGCGGGATCGCCGCCTCGCTCGGGGTCACCCTCGCCGCCGTCGAAAAGCACGTGGGGCGGATCTTCGGAAAGCTCGGCCTCGCCGACGAGCCGCTCGAGCATCGGCGGGTGCTGGCGGTGCTCACCCTCCTGCGGGCACGCTGAGCGGAAGCTCGGCCACCAGCCGCGTCCCCGCACCGGGCGGGGACGCCACGCTGAGCGTCCCGCCCACCGCGGCCACGCGGTCAGTCAGCCCGGCCAGGCCCGAGCCGCCCGCGAGATCGAGCGCCGCACCGCCGCGCCCGTCGTCGCTGACGGTCACCCGCAGGTGCTCAGCGGAGGGCTCGATGGTCACCGTGGCCTCGCTGGCCTGGGCGTGCTTGGCGACGTTGGCGAGTGCCTCGGCGACGACGAAGTAGGCCGTGCTCTCCACCAGCGCGTCAAAGCGCGTCGCCGGCACGTCGAGGGTCACCGGCACCGGGGTGCGCGCCGTCAGCGACGCGATCGCCGCGGCCAGCCCCCGGTGGGCCAGGACCGAGGGATCCAGTCCGGCGCCGAGGTCACGGAGGTCCTTGATGGCCAGCTGGGTCTCCTCCAAGGCCTCGGCGATGGCCCGCCGCCTCGCGTCGTCGCCGCCGGCGGCCTGCGTCTCGCGCGCGGCCGCCTGGAGGGCGAAGATGACGTTGATGAGCCGCTGCTGAGCGCCGTCGTGCAGGTCACGGCCCAGGCGGCGGCGCTCCTGGAGCGCGGCCTGGACGATGCGCGTCCGGGAGGCGTGGATCGCTTCGGCGCGCAGCCGTTCGGCCTCGGCGCGCTCGCGCTCGGTGACGTCGCGGAAGACCACCACCGCTCCGCGGCGCCCGCCCACCGTGACCGGGGCCGACGAGTAGGCCACCGGGACGAAGGTGCCGTCGCGTCGCACGAACCAGTCCTGGTCCACGCGGACCGGCTCGCCGGTCTGGCGGGGGCGCAGCAGCGGGCACTCGGACTCGGGGAAGGGGCTGCCGTCGGGGTGGCTGTGGTGGATGGTGGCGTGGCTGGGCCGTCCGATGAGCTCCGCCTCGGAGCCGTACCCGAGCATGCTCAGCGCGGAGGCGTTGGCGAACTGCACCACCCCGCCATCGTCGACGGCGTACACAGCATCGGCCATGCTGGCGATGAGCGCCGAGAGCAACTCGGCCTCGTCGGAGCCCAGGCGCCGCGCGATGGGCTCAGGCATGACCCGTCAGATCTCACAGCGGGTGGGGGCCACGGCGGCAGATGATGCCAGCGGCGGGCATGGCTAACCTCCGGCCCGTGCAGATCGACGGCAACGGCTTGGTGACCGCTGATCGCCGCGATCCACTGGGGCTGGCCGCGGACGCCCCGCTCCTGCGCGCCTATCTGGAGTGCCTGGATCGGCAGGACGCCGGTGAGCAGTCGTTTCACACCCCGGGCCATAAGGGTTCCACCGCGCTGACCGGGACGGTGGTGGCCGGCGATCATCCGCTGGCCGGCGGCCTGGACACGATCAAGATGCAGCGCGGATGGCTGCCCGAGGCCGAGCGGCGTGCCGCTGCCCTCTACGGGGTCGACGTCTGCCGGTTCTCGGCGGGCGGCTCCACCCACTGCAACCAGGCGCTGGCCCTGTCGGTGGGCGTCCCTGGCGACACGGTCGTGGTGGCGCGCACGCTGCACCGCTCGCTCCTGCTGGGTCTGGTCCTGGCCGGCCTGGAACCGATCTGGGTCGAGCCCGAGGTGAGCGCCCAGACGGGCCTGCCGGTCGGTTACGCCCCCCAGCGCGTCGCCCGCGCGCTGGCCGAGCACCCCGAGGCCAAGGCGGTCTTTCTCAGCGATCCGTCGTATGTGGGGACCTTCTCGGACATCGGCGCCCACGCCGCGATCGCCCACGACGCCGGCGTGCCCCTGCTGGTCGACGCCGCCTGGGCGGCGCACTTCGGCTTTCACCCGGCCCTGCCGCCGCACGCCGTGGGCGCGGGCGCCGACGCGATGATCACCAGCGCCCACAAGACGCTGCCCGCCTACTCGCAGGCCGCGCTGATGCTGGCGCGGACCGAGCGGCTGGAGGCCAATCGCCTGGACCGCGCCTTCGACGCGCTGCACACGACCAGTCCCGCCGGAACGATCATGGCCAGCATGGACGCCGCGCGGGCGCTCCTGGAGCGTGACGGCGAGCGGCTCCTGGGTCAGACCATCGAGGCGGTGGCCGAGGCGCGCGACGCCCTGCGGCAGGTCCGAGGCGTGGTGGTGGTGGAGGGGCCGATGGTCGACGCGGCCAAGCTCACGGTCTCCATCGCCGGCACCGGGGCCCACGGCGTGGGCGTCGAGGAGGATCTGATGGCCGCCGGCGTCCCGGTGGAGATGGCCGACCGGGACACCATCGTTGCCATCACCACGCTCGCCGACGGCGCGAGCACCCTGCGCCGGTATACGGCGGCGCTGATCGACTCGATCGAGCGGCGGCGGGGGAGCCCGCGACCGGTGACGTCCTCGGCCGGCTGGATCGTGTCACCGCACCAGCGCGTGGCGCCGCGCGACGCGTTCTTCGGGGCGGTCGAGACCGTCCCGTTCAGCGAGGCGGCCGGCCGGGTCAGCGCCGAGCTGGTGGCGCTCTATCCGCCGGGTGTCCCGGTGCTGGCGCCCGGGGAGCTGGTCACCGACGAGACGCTGGCGGCGCTGCGCGAGGCGGCCGCCGATGGCATCCGGGTCGCCTATGCCGCCGATCCGGCGCTGGCCACGCTGCAGGTGCTCGCGTGAGCGCAGACATTTTCTGATCGCCCCGGCGCGGGGCGGGTAGCTCCCGTGCCGGACCAACCCATCTTGGGCTGGCAGGAACGGAGGGACGATGGTTGGAGTACTCGAGGATGGCCTGGCGCGGGGCCACGCTGCTGACGACCCGTGGATTGAGATCGAGCCGGAGCGTGACCGCGTCCGGGTCCGCTGCGGCGGCGCGCTGGACGCGCCCTGCGCGATCCAGCTCCGCCAGGATTGCGAGGGCCTGATCGACCGCGGCTTTGAGCGGGTGGTCCTGGACCTGAGCCGCGCCACCCTCATCACGCTGGATGTGGTGGGCGCCATCGCCGCGGTCAACCGCGGCGCCCGGGCGCGGGGTTGCCGGTTCTCGGTCATCCCGGGTCACGGCGACGTCGCCGCGACGCTGCGACGCTCGGGGCTGCTGGGGCTCCTCCAGCTCGAGGGCGCCGCCGAGACGTTCCTGGACTGGAGCCGCTAGCCGAGCTGGTCATGCAGGCGCTCGGCGGCGCGCCGCAGCAGCCGCGAGACCTGCATCTGCGAGCAGCCCATGGCCCGGGCGATCTCTGACTGCTTGAGGTCGCCCTGCATGCGCAGCGTCAGGGCGGTGCGCTCCAGATACGGCAGCTGCCGGATCGCGCCGCCGAGGCTGGTGGCGGTCTCGAACAGGGCGTAGCCGTCGTCGACGCCGCCCAGGGTCTCCCCCAGCGTCACCGCCTCGGGCACACCGTCGGAGATCGGCGCGTCGAGCGAGTCGGAGTAGTGCGCCTGCGCGGACTCGAGCCCTTCCAGAACCCGCTCGACGTCGAGCTCGAGGTAGACGGCGAGCTCGGCGACCTCGGGACTGCGCCCGTTGCGCTCGGTGAGCTCGCCCACGGCTCGCTGGACGCGCTGGGCCAGTTCCTGCGCCGCCCGGGGCACGTGCGCCGCCCATCCGGTGTTGCGGAAGTGGCGCTTGAGCTCACCGAGGATCGTCGGCGTGGCGTAGGCCCCGAAGGGCACGCCGCGTTCGGGGTCGTAGCGATCGACGGCGTTGAGCAGCCCGAGGTTGGCCACCTGAGCCAGGTCCTCGAAGGGCTCGTGAGGGTTCTGGTAGCGGGCGGCGAGTTTGCGAGCCAGCGGGAGATGCCGGCGCAGCAGCTCATCGCGTGCCGAGGGCAGCTCGCCACGCAGGCGCCACAGGGCATCCGCCGGCGCGCGCCCCATATCGGCCGGACTCACGGCCACCTTCTCCACACTCGGATCTACCAAGGACTTAATCTTATCTAGGTCATTCTCATACTTGGTACACCGGATAAGCTGATCCTCATGACCAGCGACGATGTCGCCGAGCTGCTACGCCGCCACCACCTGCGCGTGACGCCGCAGCGCCGTGCCATCCTCGACGCTTTCCGGGGCACGCCCGATGAGCACCTCGCCGCCGAGGAGGTCCTCTCCCGGGCCAGTCAGGCGGTCCCCGAGATCGGCCGGGGCACGGTCTACGCCACGCTCGCCGAGCTCGCCGAGCTCGGACTACTCGGGTCCGTGGGCAGCGCTGAGCCCGTGCGCTACGAGACCAACGTCGCGCCCCATGACCACTTCCGCTGCCGCCTGTGCCTCCGTCTCTTCGACGTCGAGCTCGGCGGAGGTGAGCTGGCCGACCGGCCGTTGCCGGGGTACACGATCGAGGCGGTGGCGGTCGCCGCCGAGGGCATCTGCGCCCAGTGCCACGAATACGAGCGGGGCGTCATCGACGGCGCGCTGAGGGTCACCGAGCGCCCCATGCTGAGCGACGAGGTGATCGGCCAGCTGAGCGCCACCAGGATCGAGAGCCCGATCGGGGACCTTGCCCTGGGCGCGTCGGCCGACGGCATCGTCCGGATCGCCTTCGAAGACCATGCCGACTTCGCACGGCTGAGCGAGCGGGCGGGCACGCGGCGCGGCTCGGTAGCGGGCCGTGATCGGCTCATGGCCCTCAGCACCGGGTTCACCGGCTACTGGGGTGGCGGCCACGACGCGATGAAGGACCTCATCGACTGGCATCTGGTTCCCGACGAGACCGCGGAGCTGTTCCGTGCCGTCCAGGGGATTCCCTACGCCGAGCCAGTCTCCTACAACCGGATCATGGCCCGGATGTCGGCGTATGACTGCGGCGTCGCCGTCGGCACCGATCCGATGCCGCTGCTCATCCCGTGCCACCGGGTGAGTCGGGGCATCAACCGCCTCGACGCCTACGTGGGCGGCCTCGAGCGGCTGCAATTCCTGCTCAACCTCGAGAGCGGCCTGCGGGCCTGAGCGCCGGCCGGGCGGTCCCACCCGGCCGTCGTACGCGTCGAGCCGTTACCAGCGCCCGTACCACCGCCGGCGTCCGCCACCGGCTGCGTCTGCGACGCCGCCGACGAAGAACCCGACCAGCCACAGCACGAGGGCGACGACGAGCACGATCCACAACAGGTGGGCGGCGAATCCCAAGCCGCCGAAGATGGCGAGGATGAGGAGTAGGACGATGAGCGCAACCACAGGCTTCCCTCCAGGTTGATGAACCTCCGGATGGACGGCTGATACCCCCGCTCTCGACTGGCAAGCCAAACCGCTGCTTGACGCGGTGAAGGGCGGGTAACGCTGGCCGGATGAGATTTGCCGCCCTGGCCGGTTCGCTGGCCCTCTGCATCCTCGCCATCGTCGCCGCCGTGGCCCTCGGTGGCGTCGGCTGGATCGTCGTCGCGGTCGTGTTCGGCGCCGTCGCCGCGGTCGGGCTCTATGACCTGGCCCAGCGGCGCCATTCGATCCTGCGCAACTACCCGGTCCTCGGGCACGCCCGCTTCGCCATGGAGGCGGTGCGCCCTGAGCTGCAGCAGTACTTCATCGAGCGCAACACCGACGGCCGCCCGTTTGACCGCGACACCCGCACCTCGATCTACGAGCGCGCGAAGGGCATCAAGGACGAACAGGCCTACGGCACCGAGCGCGATGTCATGGAGCCCGGCTACGAGTGGCTGCTGCAGTCGATTCACTCTTTCGACCCGCCCAAGGAGCTGCCCCGGGTCACCATCGGCGGCCCGGACTGCTCCCAGCCCTATGAGATGTCGTTGCTCAACGTGTCGGCGATGTCGTTCGGCGCCCTGTCGGGCGCGGCGCTGACCGCGCTCAACCGCGGGGCGGCCAAGGGTGGCTTCGCCCACGACACCGGCGAGGGCGGGCTGACCGAGTACCACTTCAACGGCGCCGACGTCGTGTGGGAGATCGGGACGGGGTACTTCGGGGCGCGGACCAAGCACGGCGGCTTTGACCACAAGCAGTTTCAGGAGAAGGCCGCTCATGACGCCGTCAAGTGCGTCTCGCTGAAGCTCAGCCAGGGGGCCAAGCCCGGCATCGGCGGCGTGCTGCCCGGCGCCAAGGTCACCCACGAGATCGCCGACGCGCGCAGCGTGCCGCAGGGCCAGACCTGCGTGAGCCCGCCCGGCCACAAGGTGTTCTCCACGCCACGTGAGCTCATCCGCTTCATCGCCGAGATGCGCGAGCTGGCCGGCGGCAAGCCCGCCGGGTTCAAGCTGTGCATCGGCACCCGCCATGAGCTGCTGGCCATCTGCAAGGCCATGCTCGAGGAGGGCACCGCCCCCGACTTCATCATCGTCGACGGCTCCGAGGGCGGGACCGGCGCCGCGCCCGCCGAGTACGAGGACCATGTCGGCACCCCCCTCAGCGAGGGGCTGATGATGCTCCACAACGCTCTGGTGGGATGCGGCCTGCGCGACCGGGTCAAGATCGGCGCCAGCGGCAAGATCGCCACCGGGTCAGACCTCGTCAAGCGGCTGGCCATCGGCGCCGACTACACCAACGCCGCACGGGCCATGATGATGGCCGTCGGGTGTATCCAGTCCCAGCGCTGCCACACCAACCAGTGCCCGGTCGGCGTGGCCACGCAGGATCCCAAGCGCTCGCGCGCGCTGGACGTCGGCGACAAGACCGAGCGGGTGTACCGCTACCAGCACGCGGTGGTGACCGAGGCGCAGCGCATCATCGCCTCCATGGGGCTGCACTCACCGGCCGAGGTCGGTCCCCACCATCTCGTGCGCCGGGTCGATCACGTGGTCTCGCGCAGCTATGCCGAGCTCTACGAATGGCTGGAGCCCGGCCGGCTGCTGCAGGAACCGCCGGCCTCCTGGCAGACCGACTGGGCGCGCGCGGACCCGGAGTCGTTCGCGCCGCGCCAGCCCGCGATGAGGAGCACCTGATGGCGACGGTGGCCGAGACGATCGTGCAGGCCATCGCCGACCTGGGCGTTCGGTCGGTGTGGGGCGTCGTGGGCGACGCACTGAACCCGATCACCGATGCCATCCGGCTCGAGGACCGTCTGGAGTGGATCGGAGTGCGCCACGAGGAGGCGGGCGCGTTTGCCGCGGGCGCCCAGGCGCAGCTCGGCGCGCCGCTGGGGGTGTGCATGGGCACCGTGGGCCCCGGTTCGCTGCACCTCCTCAACGGCCTCTATGACGCCAAGAAGTCCCACGCGCCGGTGCTCGCCATCTGCGGCCAGGTGCCTCAGGCCGAGCTGGGCTCGGAGTTCTTCCAGGAGGTCGACAACGACGCCGTGTTCCGCGACGTGTCGGTGTTCTGCCGCACCATCACCAGCCCCGCGCAGCTCCCCGGTCTCCTGGAGCAGGCGATCCAGCGCGCCCTCGCCACCCCCGGGGTCGCCGTGCTCACCGTGCCCGGGGACGTCGCCGCCGAAGACGTCGACGGGCCTCCGGCGCGCATCGCGCACGCCGACATGCCCGTGGTGCCCGAGCCCGGCGCTGTCGTGCGCGCCGCCGAGGCCATCGACAGCGCCGGACGGGTGACCCTCCTGGTCGGTCACGGGGCACGCCACGCCCGCACCGAGCTCCTCGCCCTCGCCGACCGGCTGGCCGCCCCGATGGTGCTGACGCTGAAGGCCAAGGCGGGCCTGGAGGCCGACAACCCCTACGCGGTGGGCCAGAGCGGCCTGATCGGCAACCCCGCCGCCCAGCACGCCTTTGACCAGTGCGACCTGCTGCTCATGGTCGGCACCGACTTCCCCTACAGCGACTGGTATCCCAAGGGCAAGGAGGTCATCCAGGTCGACAACCGCTCGGGCCACATCGGCCGGCGGACCGCGGTGAACCACGCGGTGGTGGGCGACGCACGGCTGGCCGCCGCGGCGCTGCTGGAGCGCGTCGGCGCCAAGGCCGACCGCGGCCATCTCGAGGACGCCACCGGTCGCTATCGCAAATGGGTGGAACGCCAACTGCACCTGGCCGACCCCGACTACGACACTCGCGGCGTCGTCGAGAAGGTGCGCTCGCGCTTTGACAACCCCGAGGAGCGGATCCGGCCCGAGGCCGTGGCCGTCGCCGTGGACCGCCACGCCGCGTCCGACGCGATCTTCACCTCGGACACCGGCATGTCGACGGTGTGGCTGTCGCGCTTTGTGCCCATGCGGGGCGAGCGCGTCCTCATCGGCTCCTACAACCTGGGCTCGATGGCCAACGCGATGCCGCAGGCGCTTGGCGCCCAGGCGCTGAGGCGCGACCGCCAGGTGATCGCCTTCTGCGGCGATGGCGGGCTGACCATGCTGCTGGGCGACATCATCACCGCGGTCACCCACGACCTCCCGGTCAAGCTCGTGGTCTTCAACAACGGGCGGCTGGGGATGGTCAAGCTCGAGCAGGAGCAGGCGGGCCTGCCCGAGTTCGGCACCAAGCTCTCGGATGTCAACCTTGCCGCGATCGCGCAGGCTGCCGGTCTGCACGCGGTCCGCGTCGAACGCCCCGATGAGCTCGAGGGCGCCGTCGCCTCTGCGTTGGCCCACCCCGGCCCGGTGCTGTTGGACGTGGTGACCAACCCCGAGGAGGTCTCGCTGCCGCCCAAGACCAAGCCGGCGCAGGCCTGGGGGTTCGCCATCGCCAAGCTCACCGAGACGCTCGAGAGCCGCAGCTAACCCGAGCTGAACCTCGATCACCCTGGGTGGGTGATGCGCGGTCACCCGTCACGGAGCAGACTGGTCCGGGATGGTTGCGGCAGGTGTGCATCGGTGCGCGCGAGGCGTGCTGGCGCTGGTGATCGTCGCAGGGGCGGCGTGGTCCGCCCTGACACCGGCCCACGGAGCCGCCCAGACCGACTGCGCCTCGCTGGGCCAGGCGGCCGGTTTTGTCGCCTTCTCGAACGGCGACTTCAACGCCTCGCCGCCGGGCGGCGAGAACATCACCGGACGGGTGGCGGCCGCCCACGACGTGACGATCGACGGGCCGGGCAGCGGCGGCGTCTATGTGTCGGGAGCGGCCGGCGACCCGTCCCCGACCGTGATCGCCGGGCATGACCTGAGCCTCGGCCAGTCAGGGGTGGGCGGAGGCCTCAACGGCGGCGCGCAGTACGGCAACACGATCACCGTCGCGCCCAACTTCTTCCTCAACGGGGGCCAGACCCACGCGAGCCCGCCGTTCTCGTTCGACGACGAGTTCACCTCGCTGCGCGCCCTGAGCGCGTCGCTGGCCGATCTTGATCAGACCCCCGGGGCCACGGTCAGCCTCAATCAGTACTCGCACGCGCTGGAGTTGACCGGGACCGACGCCGGGCTCAACGTCTTCACCGTCAGCGCCGCCCAGCTCACCCAGGCCGCGGGGATCACGATCACGCTGACCAAGGCGGGGGCCACGGCGCTGATCAATGTCACCACCGACACCGACCTGACCGTCTCGCCGCAGTACGAGAACATCACCGGCGTCGACGCTGCGCACATCGCCTGGAACCTGCCGCTGGCCACGTCATTCACGATCGGGGGCTCGGTCGACTGGCAGGGCCTGGTGCTCGCCCCCAACGCCGCGGTGACGATGCAGTCCAACGGCCAGTTCCACGGCCAGGTGATCGCCGCCAACATCCCCGCGGCCAGCCGGACGCTGACCAAGGTCCCGTTCACCGGGTGTCTGCCTCCGCCCCAGCCCCCCGCGCCGCCGGATGACTCGCTGACGCTGACGTCACTGTGCGTCAACGCCGCCGGGGACGCGACGATGCGCCTGCGCAACACGGGCGACAATGCCCGTCAGGGGACGTGGACGGATCAGGGCGGGACCGACTTCGGCACCTTCAACGTCCCGGCTGACAGCGACCTGTTCTTCATCGTCGACAACCCGACCGCGCAGAGCGTGATCCAGGCGATCTCGGGAGCGACGACGGTCAGCTCACCCGTGGACCTGACGCCGTGCCAGGGCCAGATCACCGTCCGCCTGGTCACCGTCGGGCCGGCGCCGGCGGGCGCGACCTGGAACGTGAGGCTGGACTCGGGGACGGGCTCCGGGACAGTGATCCCCCTGCAGAGCGGCGGAGAGGAAACGAAGACCGTTGCCGGCGGCTACCTCCCCGGGGTCGCGCCCATCGACCAGGTCATCGGCGGCGTCACCTACGTCGTCACGGTCCCCGACCCCCTCAGCGGCGCGGCGACGGTCAGTCTCAACCCGGTCACGATCCTCGATGGCCAACACGAGATCGTCACCGTCACGATCGTCTATGAGGAGCCCGACAATCCGGACGTGGAGCCGCCCACCGAGCCGGGGCAGCCGACCCTCCCACCCGGCGCGCCCGAGCCCCTGCCCGGACCTCCATTGGGTGGCTCGACCCGCGGGACCGACCTCTCGATCACGCATCAGATCACCCCGAGCAGGGTTCCGGTGGGTCAGACGGTCAGCATCGTGACCCGGGTGCGCAACATCGGCGACACCCCCGCGGTCGGTGCCGTTGCGCGAGAGATCCCGCAGTTCCATCCTCAGCAGGCCAACAGCGTCGCGCGCGTGCTCAGCCAGACGACGACGCGCGGCCACTGCACGAGCCGTCGGCCGGTCCGCTGTGTGCTGGGCACGCTCAATCCCGGAGCGACGGTCACGATCCGGAGCCGCGCCCGCATTCTCGTCGCCGCGGCGCTGCGCAGCGTCGTCATCGTCTCCTCCGACACCCCGGAGACCAACACCGCCAACAACACCTCAATCGCGCCGGTGACCGCGTTTGCGCCCACGCCGAAGCTTGGCGTCGCCATCGGCCCGGAGGCGACGGTCCATATCGGCCAACGGGTCCGCTATCGGGTGACCGCGACCGGCCGCGGCACGGCGGGCGCCGAGACGGTCCGTCTCTGCACCAAGGTCCCCGCGACCCTGATCGCGGCCCGCGCGCCGGGGACCGTCGTCTTCCGCGGCTCGCGCTGCCGGACCACCGCCCGTCTCGGGGCCGGCCGGACGCTCAGCTTCACTGTCTCGGCGCTGGCCTCGGCGCGAGGCCACCTCTCGCCGGCCGCGACCGCGACGGCCACCGACATCACGCGGCCGGTCCGCGCCGCGACACGCATCCACGTGCTGGGCCCGCTGGTGGCCTGCCCGTCGAGCGCGCGTGCCGCCGCCCTCCCGCGACCCGTCGCCTCGGCCCGCCGTCCGCCGCCGCCGGCTCGCGCCGCCTGCTGAGAGCCCCTGAGCCACATATGGGGTGTAGACCCCATGCAGACCTCGAGGGCTTGGGCCGATGACGAGGGTGGATATGTCCACCTCCTCGATCAACAGCGCCTCGAGCACCACCAACTCGAGCCTCAGCTCCTCCTCCACCGGCTCCACCTTGCAGGTGACGGGCCTCGCCTCCGGCCTGGACACGGCCAAGATCGTGTCGGAGATGATGGACATCCAGAAGCGCCCGGTGACCGTGCTGCAGAACCAGCAGCAGGCCCTGGCGGCCCGCAAGACACAGCTGACGGGCATCCAGACCGCGCTCAAGAAGGTCAACGCCGACGCCCTGGCCCTGCTCGACCCCCGGCTCTACCGCGGTACCCAGAAGGCCAGCTCCAGCGACACGTCGCGAGTGAGCGCCAGCACCACCACCGGCGCCGGCGTGGGCGGCTACCAGGTCTCCGTCGGCCAGCTCGCCAACGCCGCGCAGCGCACCTTCGCCTTCTCATCCCCCGCCACCGCCACGACGATCACCATCGACGGCCACGACACGCCCGTCGCGGCCGGCGCCTCGGTCTATGACGTCGCCGACGCCATCAACAACGACAAGACGGCCACCGTGTACGCCGCCGCCACCGACTCCGGCACGCTCGTGCTCTCCAGCCGCGCCACCGGCGACACCGGGCCGAGCTTCATCGCCACCTCCGGCGCCGACGGCGTCCTCGCCGAGCAGCCCGACCGGGCCAAGCGCGGCCAGGACGCCACCTTCACCGTCGACGGGGTCAACGGGCGCTCGAGCTCCAACGTGGTCACCAGTGCGATCCCCGGAGTCACGCTGACCCTCACCGGCGTCACCACCACCTCAGGGCCGATCACCGTCAACGTCGGCGCGCCCGCCGCGGACTCCTCCAAGGTGGAGTCGGCGATCAGCCAGTTCATCACCGACTACAACGCGGCCATCGGCACCATCCAGACCCAGCTCTCCACCAAGCCCACCTCGGGCGACCCGACCCAGGGCTCGCTCTACGGCGATACCCAGCTCAAGAGCCTGCTCTCCTCGATGCGGTCGATGATGACCCAGAGCGGCACCGGGCTCCCCACCGGCATGGCCAGCATGCTCGACCTCGGCGTCAGCACCGGCGCGGCCAGTTCCGGCGGCCCCACCGCCGCCGAGCTCGCCGGCAACCTGACGCTGAACTCCGCCACCCTTGAGACCGCGCTGCGTTCGGACACCACCGGGGTGCAGAAGGTGATCGGCACGTGGGCCAACAACCTGGCCACGGCCGTCAACAACACCTCCGGGCTGGGCGGCACCATCGCGATCCGGCTGTCGGGCGATGACCGCCAGTCCTCGTCGCTGGGCCGCAGAATCGCGACCATGCAGTCCGCCCTGGACGACCGCCAACGCCACCTGACCCAGCAGTTCGCTCAGCTCGAGGCCGCCCTGTCGGGCAACCAGTCCACCAGCGCCTGGCTGACCAGCCAGATCAGCTCGCTCCCCGGCGTCAGCAACAAGTAGCCCCGGAGATGAGGGCGGCCCGCGGTCCGCAGCGTGCGGCCCGCGGCGTGCGGCGCCGGGTACGGTCGACATGCGCGTGCCGATCGGAGATGATGGCCGTCGTGAGCGGGCTCGCCGGGGAGTTGCGCGCGATCATCAGGGTCGTGGCCGGGGTGGCAGTGGTGGTAGCCGTCATGCTCGTCTTCGGCTGGGTGTGCGAGCTGGTGCGCTTCGGCGCGGCGCAGCTGCCCGCGGTCGACGGCGCGGACGCGCTCAGCGTCTGGCAGCTGATCGGCCACGGCTTCCTGTGGGCGCTCGAGGCCGCGGTGGCCGGCGCCGTGGCCGGCACGTTGGCCTGGCTGGCCGCCCAATATCGCTGGGCCGACCACCGGGTCGAATGGCACACCCTGGTGCACCCACACGACCCGCCGCCTCCGGCCCGGACGCCCCCGCCCGCCGACGCGACACCTTCACCTGCGGGCCTCCCGCCCGGAGCGCCGCCTCAGCCCGAGGAATGGGCGGTCCAGGTGGTGGCCGGCTTCAACATCCTCCTCATCGCGGGCCTCGTCGCTCTCGGGGCCAACCGGCTGGCCTCGCTGTTCGTCACCAAGGTCCTGCAGAGTGCGGCCAGCTGGGTGGCGGTCGTGGTGGGTGTGCTCGTCCTCGTGGTGACGTGGCTGACGCTCGCCCACCTGGGCCCGCTGCCGTGGTACCCACGCAGGGAGCTCCGGCGCTCCATCGATCGCGCCCGCAGGTGGCGGACGGTGCGGCGTGCCGCAGGCGGGGGCGATGAGGTCGCCCCGCCGGCGCCCGTGTACCAGCCGCCCTCGGTGCACGACGCCGTCGCGGACACCAAGCGCTGGCGGTGGGGCCACGTCGCGCTGTGGGTGCTGGTGGCGCTGGCCAGCCTGTTCGCGTCGGCGCCCGTCGGTGTGCTCCTGATCACGGGCGCCATCCTCGCCGGCTGCGGCCGGGTGCTGAGCCGCTCGCCTCGCCCGCAGTCGGCGCTGGCGCTGGCGCGCTCGCGGCTCATGTGGCCGCTGCTCGGGGTGGCGATGCTGCTGGGGGTGGCCTACAACGCCATGGGCCCGGTGGGCTTCCCGCGCGTCAGCGTGGCGACGGCCGGCGCCCAGCTCACCGGCGGCTACGTCGCGCGCGCAGGGGGCGGCATCGACATGGTCACCTGCACGGCGCTGGCCGACGCGACCTCGACCGACGCGCGCCTGCGCTTCATCCCTGCCGCCGAGGTTCGCGACGTCCAGCTCGGGGGCGGCTCGGCGTACTTCGACTCGGGGACCCGCCCCTCGCTGGCGCGCCTGGCCCTGCACGCCCTGGGCATCGGCGCCAATCCGCCGACGCTGTTCACCGCCGCTCTGCGCGCCCGCCAGGCGCCCTGCGCCGGCACGGGCCCGGCGGCGGCCGCGCCCGGGGTCGCTGATCCGCGGCTCGGCCCCGGCGTCGTGGCGGGCCCCGCGCCGACGGTGGGCCGGGCCACCGACGGCGAGACGCCGATCCAGGCCGATCCGAAGGTGAGCGCACCGATCGCGGGGCTGGCCCGGCGCTACCAGCCGACCCTGCTCGTCACCGCCGCTGACCGCAACTGGCCGGTGTCGGTCAACGCCTACCTGGACGAGCTGGGCGCCAACGGCGGCGGAGTGTGCCTGGTGGTCCCGTCGCCTGCGCGGCGCGTCTGCCACCCGGGGCCCGGGCAGCTGACCGGCGCCACCGCGTACCTGCAGTTGCCCGAGGCCCTGCGTGAGCATCCCGGTCCCGACGGGCAGTTCCGGGCCTTCCTGGCCGGTCTGGGCCAGACCCTGCCCGACCGGCGGCAGTGGATGTCCGATCCCAGCGCGCTGAACCCGTGGGCGTCAGCGGAGATCTACTTCTTCTATGACCCGGGGATTCCACGGACCGCCTGGCCGACGGCGGCGCACGTGCCGACCGGAGTGACCAACGGGATGATCGGCCTGGAGTACTGGTTCTTCTACCCCTACAACTACTACCCGGTGGTGATCGACTCCGGCCTGATGAACCGGGCCCCGCTGGCCGGCGATGAGTACAACGTCGATCTGCATCAGGGCGATTGGGAGCACGTCGACGTCCTGCTCGATCCCATGACGATGGCGCCGAAATGGCTGTACCTGGCCCGCCACGACTCCGAGGGGGCGTTCATCCCGTGGAGCAGCCCGACCATGCCCCTCGATGACGGCCACCCGGTGGTGCAGGCCGCCTTCGGCGGGCACCCGAGCTACCCGCCGGGGTGCGGGGCGCAACCGCGGCCCATCTCCCAGGACGTCCTCGCCGATTGGCTGTCGTGCGGGTCGGGGCGGTTCGCCTTCCGGGCGGTCACCACACCCCTGGTCGACATCGCCAGCCAGCCGTGGAAGTGCTGGCGCGGGTACTTCGGCGAGAACGGCCCCCTCCAGGCCGCCGCTCCCTCGTCTGACCTGCTCATCGACCTGCGCCACACCCGGTACGCCACTCCGCCGGTCGGGCCACTGGTCCAGGCCGAGAACAGGGCGGTGTGCCAGAACGGGACACCGGCAGGCTCCTGAGACCGGGCGGCGGGGCGGCCGAGCGGCGGGGCGGTCACATCATGCGCCTCGGGCGGGTCAGGTGGTTGTATGCCTGACCCGCGATCGAGGATGTGACGATGGATGAGCAGGACTGGCTGGCGCATCGCTTCGAGGAGCACCGGCCGCGCCTGCGCGCGGTGGCCTACCGGATGCTCGGCTCGGTGAGCGAGGCCGACGACGCGGTGCAGGACACGTGGCTGCGGCTGAGCCGCACCGGCGGCGAGGAGATCGAGAACCTCGGCGGGTGGCTGACCACGGTCACCGCGCGGGTGTGCCTGAACATGCTGCGCTCGCGCCAGACCCGGCACGAGGAGCCCTTCGGCCCCCACGTGCCCGAGCCGATCATCGACCCGGTGACGGGGGTCGACCCCGAGCACGAGGCCCTGCTGGCCAACTCGGTGGGCCTGGCGCTGCTGGTCGTGCTGGAGATGCTCGCCCCCGCCGAGCGCCTGGCCTTCGTGTTGCACGACATGTTCGCCGTCCCCTTCGAACAGATCGCGCCCATTGTCGACCGCTCGCCCGAGGCCACCCGGCAGCTGGCCAGCCGGGCTCGTCGCCGGGTCCAGGGCTCCGCCCCCGTGGGCGACGCCGACCCTGACCGGCAGCGGGAGGTGGTGGACGCCTTTCTCGCCGCCGCTCGCGAGGGCGACTTCGACGCGCTGGTCGCCCTGCTGGATCCCGACATCGTCCTGCGCGCCGACTCCGGCCCGGGCCTGCCCGCCGCGACCCTCGAGGTCCGGGGCGCCGCCGAGGTGGCGAGCCGGGCGCTCACCTACGCGCGCCTGCAGTTGCTCAACCGGCCGGTGCTGGTCAACGGGATGCCCGGCATGATCGCCTATCGCGACGGGCGGCCCTTCAGCGTCGGCGCGATCACCGTGCGCGGAGGAAAGATCGTCGAGATGGACATCCTCGCCGACCCTGAGCGCCTGGCCCAACTCGACCTGACCGCCGTGGTTGAGTGAGCGGCGGTACCGTTCCCTCCCATGGCCAGTGACCCCACACTCATCCTGCAGATCCCCTCCGGCGGACCGCTCGACGACCAGCTGACCGAGGATCCGCCGCCCGGCGTCGTCATCGAGCGCGGGCTCACCGACGAGGAGGGCGTGCTGGACGCGCCCGTCGCCGGGCAGGTGGTGCTGTCGGTGCCCTCGCCCGAGGCGCTGCGCCGCCAGGCCGACGACGTCCGCCGGGTCATCGACGGCGCCGGCACCAGCACCGAGCCGATCGTGGTGGTGATCGAGGCCGCCGAGCTGCTGCGCTCAGACGAGCTCGACGTGGTGGCGGCTGCCGCCCAGCGCGCCCCGCGGCCCGTGATCCTGCGCGTCGTCCGCGACGGCTGAACGGCGCGCTCCGGCTCTCACCACCACTTGCGCTCGCGCGCCTGGTCAGTGCCGTGGCTCTGGTCCAGGCCGTCGAGGGCGGCCATGTCCTCGTCGGAGAGCGCGAAGTCGTAGACCGCGAAGTTGGCCTCGATCCGGTCCTGGTGGGTGG
Source organism: Solirubrobacteraceae bacterium (assembly GCA_035503355.1). Lineage (GTDB taxonomy): Bacteria > Actinomycetota > Thermoleophilia > Solirubrobacterales > Solirubrobacteraceae > Palsa-465. The sequence continues at coordinate 31,213 of DATJTQ010000214.1, read as the reverse complement.
ACTTGGGCAGCACGATGGTGTCGCGCTGCAGGCACCAGCGGATGAGGACCTGCGCGGGCGTGCGACCGAGGCGGTCGGCGATCTGGGTCACCGTCGGGTTGTCCAGGTGGCGGCCGGTGCCCAGCGGGCTGTAGGCCTCGATGGCGACGCCGTGGCTGGTGGAGGCCTCGAGCAACTCGCGGCGGTACTCGAAGGGGCTGAACTGCACCTGGTTGACGACCGGTGGGATGTGAGCGACGCCGATGACCTGCTCAAGCTCGGCCACGCTGAAGTTCGACACTCCGATCGAGCGCGCGTAGCCGCGCTCGCGGGCCGCCTCCATCCCGGGCCAGGCCCACGTCGCGCCCTTCTGGGGCCAGTGGATGATGTAGAGGTCGATCTGGTCGATGCCCAGCCTCTCCAGGCTCTTCTCGGCCTCGGCCACCGGGTCGGTGCGTGCGGGATAGAACTTCGTGGTGATGAAGACCTCCTCGCGCGCGACGCCGCTGTCGCGCAGGCCGCGACCGACGCTGGCCTCGTTGCCGTACGCCTGCGCGGTGTCGATATGGCGGTACCCGGCCTCCAGCGCCCAGCGCACCGTGTCCTCGCACTCGGCTCCGTCCTCGACCTGCCACACACCCAGCCCGACGGTGGGGATCGAGTTGCCATCAGACAGGGTCCGCCGCCGGCCGTCTTCGCTCACGTCGCCTCCCTCGGTTGCTTGATGGGCCACCTTAGCGTCGCGCCGCCGGCCGTCAGCGGGGATCGTGGGAGATAACCATCACGTGGTAACCGTTATCTCCCACCGTCGCCCGGCGCTGCGCCGTGGCGCCACGTCCCTCCTGCTTCGAAAGCTGTCGTTGAGGTTCGCCGGGTGCCTCGCGGCGCCTTCACCAGCGACCGCTACGCCGCGTCGAGTTCCTGAAGCGTGCGCCCGCGCGTCTCGGGACCGATGAGGAACGCGGCGATGTAGAGCAGCCACAGCACGGCGAAGCACTTGGCCAGCGTGGGCAATCCGACCGACCCGATGAGGCTCCCGGTCAGCACCGGCCCCGCGATCGACGGGATCCGGCCGAAGGCGACGCCCAGGCCGAAGCCGGTGCCGCGCAGCGCGGTGGGAAAGAGCTCGGCGACATAGGTCTGCCCCACCGACCACGTCCACCCCAGCAGCCCGATCCCGAAGATCTGGGCCAGCGCAAAGACAAGCAGGTGGCTGGTCGAGAAGCCGATGATGCTGCAACCGGCGAGCACCACCGCGCCCACGATCGCCGCCGGCCGGCGCCCGAACCGCTCGGCGGCGTGGGCGCCGGCGAAGGGCCAGATGGCCATCGCCAGATAGAAGGCCATGGTCAGGGCCAGCGACTGGCGGAAGCTGAGCCCGAACGTCCCGAGCATGTACTTCTGCAGGAAGACGAGGAAGCCCCAGTAGCCGACGGCGTTGGCGATGAAGATCATGGTGGCGATCCCCAGGCGCCGGCGCAGGCGCGGCGTGGAGAGGATCTCGCGGACCTGGCGGCCGGTCTCGCCGGCCTCGCGCCGCTGGCTGCGGGCGGCCAGATAGGGCGTCGACTCGCGCAGCGCGCGGCGCAGGACGTAGACCAACCCCGCCGGGATGAGGGCGAAGATGAAGGTGACGCGCCAGCCCAGCGACGGTGCCACCAACAGCGCGACGGCCAGCGCGATGAGCGCGCCCACCGCGTACAGGGAGAAGATGACGCCGCCGGCGCCGATGGCACGGCGCTTGGCCGGCCACGCCTCCACGGTGTAGGGCACACCCACCGCCAGCTCTCCGGCGCCGCCGAGGCCGGTGATGAAGCGCAGGGCGGCAAACAGCCCGGCACCACCGGCCACCCCGGACACCGCCGTGGTCACGCCGTAGAGGGCGATCGAGGTGCCGAGTGTGTTCTTGCGCCCGAAACGGTCGGCGGCGTAGCCGAAGGCGAACGTCCCGAGCGTGTAGCCGGCGAGCATCACCGAGCCGATGACGCCCTGGGCGGTGGTGGAGAGGCTGAAGCTCACCGCGATCAGCGGCAGCACGAACGAGTAGATGTTCACCACGTACGCGTCGAAGAGGAATCCCAGGCCCGATGAGACCGCGACGAGCCAGGCCTGGCGCATGTCGTGGCTCTCAGGGCTGTGCTGCGGTGCGCGCGGGGCGCCGCCGCGAGTGCGCACGGGTGAGCGAAGGGCGCGAGCCCCCGTGATGTCGGTCATGGGTCTCCTTGGTGCTCTAGGGCGAGAGAAGGACGGAGCCGTCTTCCTCCCAGACGGTCAGGCGCCGCAGCCGGCGCCCGGGGTCAAACAGCGTGCAGCCGGTGCGCACGTCGTACTCGTAGCCGTGCCACGGACATCGCAGGGCGTCGACGGAGTGGTCGGGACGGTGATCGCCCACTCCGTCGGTCCCCCGGCTGCCCGGTCCCAGACGCCCGCCCGAGAGCGGAGCGCCGTGGTGTAGGCAGCGGTTGACGAGTGCGTGCAGGCTCCCGTCGTGCAGGCGGATGACGACGGCGGGCAGGCGCCCGAGGGCGGCCGGGCGCATCTCGCCCGGAGCCAGCTCGTCGCTGGCACAGACCCGGGTGGCCTGGTCAGATTCAGCGGTGGCGCTCATGTGGCGTCGGGCAGGCGGTAGGTGGCGCGGGCGTTGCCGGCCAGGATCTTGCGCACCAGCTCGTCGGGCAGGCCCGGCGGCAGCGCGCGCTCGGGCGAGTCGAAGTCCCAGTGGGGATAGTCGGAGGAGAAGAGGACCAGCTCGTCTGACTCCATCTGGTCGATGAGGCCGAGGAACTGCCGGGCGCTCATCTCCTCGATCGGCTGGGTGGCGAAGCGGACGTGCTCGCGGATGACGTCCGAGGGCTTGCGGTGCAGCCACGGGACCTCGGAGCGCAGCTCGCGCCACTGCTGGTCTGAGCGCCACATGATGTGCGGGACCCACGAGAACCCGCCCTCGATCATCGCCACCCGCAACCCGGGATGGCGATCGAACACACCGTTGAACACGAGGCTCACCGTCTGGGACATGAACACCTGCGAGACGAGCGTGTGCCACTCGGCAAACCAGCGGTGGTGGCCCAGCGCGGTGGGCGAGTTCTCGGAGTGGTGGATCCCGATCACCAGGTTGTGGCGCGCCGCGGCGGCGAACAGCGGCTCGTAGAAGGGATCGCCGAAGGGTTTGTCGCCGATGTAGAGCATCACCTGCACCATCCGCGGGTGCGCGCCCAGGCGGTCGATCTCGCGCGCGGCACCGGCGGGGTCATGGGCGTTGACGTGGATCGACCCAGCCAGGCGCGGCTCGCGCTCGAGCCACATCTCCACCTGCCAGTCGTTGTAGGCCGACATGAGGCCGGTCTTGAACTCCGGCCACCCCGCCCCCAGCGCCGAGGCGTTCAGCCAGCCGGTGAGGATGGCGGTGTCGATGTCGTAGAGGTCGAGGAGCTGGTCGCGCACCAGGCCCAGATCCGAGCCGCCGGGCCGGCCGTCGGGGAGCTTGGCGTCGGCGCGGTCAAGCCCGCCGGCGGTCGGCTGGGCGTAGGGTAGGAGCCGCTCGGGCTGCCACCCGAACTCGGTGATGTAGCGCCGCCACTGGGGCTCCAGGTAGGGCACGAGCTCCTCGAGCGCCGCGCGCTCGTGAACGTCGACGTCGACGATCTCGGTGCGCTCGCGTCCGGGGACGGCGGGGGTGTTCTGGGCGGTCGCGGTCATGGCAAAGCCGCGCTGTCGGCGGCCTCATCTTCAGTAATACCATAATCGCCATCTTTTTAGTCATATTTGCCGGCGGCGTGGCCCGGGCCCCCGCGTGGCGGCGACGGGCACGGACTCACGACACGGCCGGGAGGGGCGCCGCCGTGGCCGGTACCGCGCTGAACAGCCGCGGGTCCGCGGTGGCAATGCCGTGGACTCCGAGCCCGCGCAGCGCCTCGATGGCACGCCGGTCGTTGACCGTCCACGCGTACAGGCGGCCGCCACGCGCCGCCACCTGCTCGAGCAGGGCCGCGTCGGCGAGGCGGTGCTGGGCCATCAGCGCGTGCCACCGGCGTGAGGCCAGTCCCGCCAGCACCTGGCCGCGCCAGTCATCCCAGCGGCGGCTGAACCGAGCCGCGCGACCGCCGACCGAGATGCCGAGCCGCGCCCGGGGCTCGCGCTCGCGCAGCCGGTCCAGCACCGCCGGGACCTGCGAGGAGAGCAGCGAGCGCTCCAACAGCCCGGAGCCGCGCAGGGCGTCGAGCAGCGCGGCCTCGCAGCCCACGTGCTTGACGTCCACGTTGAGGCCGACGTCGGCAAAGCGCCGGGCGGCGAGATGATCGAGGGCGTCCCGGAGCCGGACCGGGCCGCCCCAGCGTGCGTGCAACACCGTATGGGCGAGCACCAGATCGCCGCGCCAGCCGCGCACGTCGAACTCGACCATGTCGACGCCCACCTCCAGCGCCGCGTCGAAGGAGGCCGGGGTGTTGGCCCGCGCGAGGGCGCTGGCGCCGCCGTGACCGATCCGTTCGCACGCGGTCATGGCTTAACGATGCCAGGTCGGCAAAGTCAACCGATTCAGTGCAACTAGACTTCGGCGGACACGATGCGCGAGCTCTTCACCTTCCCGAATCCGGTCAACGAGAAGGCGGCCCGGACGGTCGCCGGGGTGGTCCTGGTCACCGTGCTCGTCATCCTCGCCACCGGCTGGTACTGGCTGCTCATCCCGCTCGTGTACGGGTTCTGGGCGCGGGTGCTGACCGGTCCCACTCTGAGCCCGCTCGGCTGGACCGCGCAGAACGTCATCGCGCCGCGCCTGGGAGAGCGCCGGCCGGTGCCGGGTCCGCCCAAGCGGTTTGCCCAGTTCATGGGCGCGGTGATGTCCACGGCGGCTCTCGTGCTCGCCCTGGTGGCCGGTGACCACACCGCCGCCGACGTCGTGCTGATCGCGTTCCTGCCCGCCGCAGGGCTGGAGTCGATCGTCGGCTACTGCGTGGGCTGCAAGGTGTTCGGCCTGCTCATGCGCGCCGGGGTGATCCCCGACGACGTCTGCGCCGAATGCGCCGACATCCGCCCGCGCCTGCGGGCGGCGGCTGAGAACCGCTGACCCGTCGGTGAGGCATCGCCAGCGCGATTAGGCTAGCCTAATTAGGGTCCCCTAAGACACGGCTCGCCGCGCCCCCTGAACCGGCTGCCTCTGCCCCATGACAAAGGAGCATCTCGATGCAGCTGTTCACCCGTGCGCGCGGCCCGGTGAGGCGCGGCCCGCTGCGACGTTCCCTGTGCGCGGTCCTTCTCGCCGCCGGCGCCTGCCTCGCCCTGGCCGGCTGTGGCGGGTCCTCCGGATCGAGTGGGAAGGGCACGCTCGTGATCTACAGCGCCCAGCATCCGGAGACGACGGCGGCCATCGTGGCGGCGTTCACCAAGCAGACCGGGATCAAGGTCGAGCTCAAGAACGACGACGAGGATGTGCTCACCGCGCAGCTCGAGCAGGAGGGCAGCCGCTCCCCGGCCGACATCTTCTACACCGAGAACTCCAACTGGCTGCAGCAGCTCGATGACAAGGGCATGCTGGCCAGCGTCCCCTCCTCCACCCTGGCGCGGGTGCCGAGCCGCGACAACGCCGCCAACGGCAAGTGGCTGGGGGTGTCCGGGCGCTACAGCGTCCTCATCTACAACCCCGGCAAGATCTCGGCGTCACAGCTGCCCACCACCGCCGAGGCGCTGGCTGACCCCAAGTACAAGGGCAAGCTCGAGCTGGCCCCCGCTGAGACCGACTTCTGGCCGATCATCACCTCGATGATCCGCGCCCACGGGCGCCAGGCTGCGCTGACGTGGCTGGAGGGGCTGAAGGCCAATGCCGGGTCAGACGACCACACCCCCGACAACGAGACACTCGTCGGCGACGTCAGCAAGGGCGACGCCGACATGGGCCTCATCAACCACTACTACTACTACCGGATCCGCGCGGAGATGGGCGCGGCCAACTTCCACGCCAAGCTCGCATGGCTCGCGCCGCGTGACCCGGGCTTCGTCGAGGACATCTCGGGGGCGGCGGAGCTCAAGTCCGCTCCCCACCCGGCCGCCGCCCAGAAGTTCCTGGCCTTCCTGGTCAGCCAGGCCGGCCAGAACGTGATCGCACACTCCAAGAGCTTCGAGTACCCGCTGGTGAGCGGCGTGGCCCCCAACGCGGAGCTTCCGGCGACCAGCACCCTGAAGCCCAACCCGATCACCCCGGCGCAGATCGGCACCGGCATCGACGCCCGCAACCTGCTGCGCCAGGCCGGCCTGATCTGACCGGGCCCGCTCCGGCGATGGCCACCCTCTCCCCGCCGCGCACGGCCGCCTGGATGACCCGGCGGCGGCGGCCTGCCCGGGAGATCGGACTGCTGGTGGTGGCGGGGATCATCGCGCTGGCCCTGCTCTCACCGCTGGCGCTGGTGGCGCTCGACGCCCACAGCGCCGGCTGGGGCGAGATCCACCGCACGCTGTTCCGGGCGCGCTCGGTCATGCTGCTGCGCCACACGGTCGTCCTGGCGGCGATCGTGGCAGTGGCCGCGGCGCTCCTCGGCACCGGCACGGCGTGGCTGACCGAGCGTGCGGCGCTCCCGGCCCGCCGGCTGTGGACGGTCCTGCTGGTGTTGCCGGTGGCGGTCCCCGACTTCGTCGTCTCCTACGCCTGGCACTCGTTCGCGCCCCGCATCCCCTCGCTGCTGGGGGCGAGCATCGTCATGACCCTGGGGACCTATCCGCTGGTCTATCTGCCGGTGGCGGCGGCGCTGCGGCGGGCCGATCCCAGCATGGAGGAGGCCGCCCACAGCCTCGGCGTGGGGCGCGTCGCCACCTTCCGCCGCGTGACGCTTCCGCTGGTGCGCACGGCGATCATCGGCGGCTGCGTGCTGGTGGTGCTGACGGTGATCTCGGAGTTCGGCGCCTTCGAGATCCTCGGCTACCAGACCTTCACCACCGAGATCTTCACCGAGTTTCAGTTCGATGCGCGGGCCGCGGGATCGCTGGCCATCCCGCTCGTGCTGCTCGGCCTGGCGGTGCTGCTGGCCGAGGGGCTGCTCCCCGGGCGCACGGTGGCGGGCTCGGCCCCCCGGCGCGCGGTGCGGCCGGTGCGGCTGCGCCGGATGACCGTGCCGGCGATGGCGGGGCTGGGGGCGCTGGTGGTGCTGGCCGTCGGGGTTCCCGTGGGCACGATCGTCTACTGGATGGCCGCCGCCCAGCAGACGACGCTGCCGGCTGCCGCGACTCTGACCTCGGCCACGCTGACGACGCTGTCCTACAGCGCCGCCGGGGCGGCCGCCGCCGTGGTGCTGGCCCTGCCGGTGGCGCTCATATCGCTGCGCCGCTCGACGGTCCCGCGCACCGTGCTCGAGCGCAGCACCTACCTGACCAAGGCCCTGCCGGGGGTCGTCATCGCGCTCAGCCTCGTCTTCTTCGCCACGCGCTACGCCTTCGGCCTGTATGAGACCAGCACGCTGCTGGTGGTGGCCTACGTGATCCTCAACTTCCCCCTGGCGCTGGTGTGCGTCAAGGCCTCGGTGGCCCACGTCCCGCCCCGGCTCACCGACGTGGGGCGCTCGCTGGGCCGTGGCCCGGTGGCGGTGTTCGTGCGAGTGACGCTGCCGCTGCTGGCCCCGGGGCTGCTGGCCGGGTTCTGCCTGGTGTTCCTCACCGCCGTCACCGAGCTGACCGCGACCCTGGTGCTGGCCCCGATCGGCGTGCAGACGCTGGCCACGCAATTCTGGGCCTTCCAGCAGAACATCGCCTACAGCGCCGCCGCGCCCTACGCGCTGGTCATGCTGGCGCTGGCGGTCATCCCCGGGACGCTGCTGGGGTTGTGGTTTGACCGCGAGCGGTCGACCCGCGCGTGATTCACACTGCACGGCATGAGTGCGATCGAGCTTCACGAGGCGAGCAAGGCCTTCGGCAGCACCCCGGTGCTCGAGCGAGTCGATCTCGACGTTCCGGAGCGCTCGATCACGGCGGTCCTGGGGGCGTCGGGCAGCGGCAAGACGACGTTGCTGCGCCTCATCGCCGGCTTTGAGGCGCTGGACGGGGGCACCCTCACCGTCGGCGGGCGCGTGGTCGACGACGGGGCCCGGTCGGTGCCCGCGCAGCATCGCGGGGTGGGCTACGTCCCTCAGGAGGGCGCGCTCTTCCCGCACCTGACCGTCCGCGGCAACGTCGGCTTCGGGCTCAGTCGCGGCGAGCGCGGCCGGGTCAGCGACCTGCTGGACCTCGTGGGCCTGGGCGAGCTGGCCCGGCGCTACCCCCATCAGCTCTCCGGCGGCCAGCAGCAGCGCGTGGCCCTGGCCCGGGCGCTGGCCATCGGGCCGGCGGTGGTGCTGCTGGACGAACCGTTCAGCGCCCTGGACGCCTCGCTGCGCTCCGAGCTGCGCCGCGACGTCGCCCGGATCCTGTCCGAGACGGCCACCACCACCGTCCTGGTCACCCACGATCAGGGCGAGGCGCTGGCGATGGCCGACCAGATCGCGCTGCTCAACGACGGGACCGTCATCGCCGCCGGCGCCCCCCGGCGGCTCTATCAGGACCCGCCCGGGCTGGCCGCGGCGGCCTCGATCGGCGAGTTCAACCTGCTGGCCGCGCAGGTCGACGGCGCGACCGCCCGGACGGCGCTGGGCGAGATCTCCATCGTCGGTCCCGGGGCGAGCGCCGGGCCCGGCGACGATGGGCTGGGTGGCAGCTGCCAGGTGATGCTCCGCCCCGAGCAGCTCGAGCTCCGGCTGGTGGCCGGCTCCGCCGACACCGCCGCGGAGGTCCTGGAGGTCCAGTACCTCGGCCACGACGCGCTCGCGCGCCTGCGGGTGCGCGGCGACGGCACGCCGGTGCTGCTGGCGCGGATCCCGGGGGAGCTGAGCCTCGAGCCCGGGCAGTCGGTGTGGATCGCGGTGACCGGGGCGGGGCGGGCCTGGCCCGCGACCGCCGCGAGCTAGGCTCCCCGGCGCGATGCCATCCCCCGTCGCCGCCGCCCGCCTCGCCGGTCTGGGCACCACCATCTTCACCGAGATGACCGCGCTGGCCGTGCGCACCGGCGCCATCAACCTCGGCCAGGGCTTTCCCGACACCGACGGGCCGGCCGCGGTGATCGAGGCGGCGGTGCAGGCCCTGCGCGCCGGCGAGAACCAGTACGCCCCACTCCCCGGGGTCCCGGCGCTGCGCGAGGCGGTCTTCGAGCATCAGAGGGCGTGGTACGGGCTGGACCCCGAGGACGTGCTGGTCACGTTCGGAGCCACCGAGGCGATCGCTTCGGCCCTCATGGGGCTGTGCGACCCCGGCGACGAGGTGATCGTGTTCGAGCCGTCCTATGACTCCTACACCGCGTGCGTGGCCTTCGCCGGCGCCACCCCCCGATTCGTCACCCTGCGCCCGCCGGACTTCGCCCTGGACGCCGACGCCCTGCGCACCGCCATACAGGGCGGCCGCGGCCGGGTGCGTGCGGTGCTGGTCAACACGCCCCACAACCCCACCGGCCGGGTGCTCAGCCGCGCCGAGCTCCAGATCGTGGCCGACGCCTGCATCGAGCACGACCTCATCTGCATCACCGACGAGGTCTACGAGCACCTCGTCTTCGACGGCGAGCACGTGCCGCCGGCGACCCTCCCCGGGATGGCCGAGCGGACCCTGACCATCTCCAGCGTCGGCAAGTCCTTCTCGGTCACCGGCTGGAAGATCGGATGGTGCAGCGGCCCGGCCGAGCTGGTGGCGGCGGCCCGCACCGTCAAGCAGTTCCTCACCTTCGCCGGCGGCACCCCCCTCCAGCACGCCGCGGCGGCGGCGCTGCGCCTGCCCCGTTCAGAGCTCGACGCCCTGCGCGACGGCCTGCGGGCCCGGCGCGATGAGCTGTGCTCCGGGCTGTCGGCGGCCGGGCTGCAGCCGATCGTGCCGGCCGGGACCTACTTCATCAACGCCGATGTGGGCACCGAGGCCGTCCAGTGGTGCGCCGAGTTGCCCGAGCGCTGCGGCGTCGTCGCCATCCCCACCGGCGTCTTCTATGACGACGCCGAGGCCGCGCCGACGCTGGTGCGCTTCGCCTTCTGCAAGCGGCCCGAGGTGATTGCCGAGGCGGCGGCGCGGTTGGCGTCGCTGCGCGGCTGACGCGGCGAGCCCTTCGAGGGTCAGGTCGTGGCGTGTGTCGGGCACCGGCGAACGTCAACGGCGGCAACGAAGGGGGGTCGGTGCGGCGCGTCGCTGGGGGGTCGGGGTTTCTGACACCTCAGAGCACACCGTCGGCCTGCGGCCGGTGCGTGCTTCAGAAGTGCTGTCCCGTTGACACCTCAGAGCACGCCGCCCGGGCGCCGGTGGTGTCCGCTCTGAGGTGTCAAGACCGGCGCGGTTGCACGTCGCGGTCCCGGCCCACACCCCTTCGTTGCCGCCGTTGACGTTCGCCGGTGCCCCGCGGGCGCCCGCGAGGCGTTCAACCAGCCAGCGCCTGCCGCAGATCGGCCACCAGATCCTCCGGGGCCTCGATCCCACAGCTCAACCGCACCAGGTCGGCCGGGACCGCGGCATCCGAGCCCTCCACCGACTGGTGGGTCATGGCCTGGGGCACCTCGATGAGCGACTCCACCCCGCCCAGCGACTCCGCCAAGGTGAACAGCCGCGTCCGGGCGGCGATCGAGGTGGCGTCCGGGTGGCGGAAGCTGACCATGCCGCTGAAGCCGGGCCAGCGCACATCGGAGACGCCGGGGGTCCCCTCCAGCAGCTCCACCACCGCGGCGGCGCTGCGGGCGTGAGCCTCCATGCGCAGGTGCAGGGTGCGCAGCCCTCGGTGCACGAGGAAGCAGTCGAAGGGGCCGGGCACCGCGCCGACGGCGTTCTGGGCGAAGCGCAGCCGCTCGTACCACTCGGGATCACGGGTGACCACGACGCCGCCGACGACGTCGGAGTGGCCGCCGAGGTACTTGGTGGTCGAGTGCACCACGAAGTCGGCGCCGAGCTCGAGTGGGCGCTGATTGGCCGGGGTGGCGAAGGTGTTGTCGACGGCGACCAGTGCGTTGCGCCGCCGCGCCACCACCTCTTCGATGTCGACGACGTTGAGCAGCGGGTTGGTGGGGCTCTCCACCCAGACCAGGCGCGTGTCCTCTCGGACCGCCGCGGCGACGGCGTCGAGGTCGGTCTGGCCGACGAGGTCGTAGCGCAGCCCCCAGCGGCTGAGCACCTTGTCGACGAGCCGGTAGGTGCCGCCGTAGAGGTCGTTGGGGAGCACCATGTGGGCCCCGGCCTCGCAGGTGACGGTGATCAACGCGTGCTCGGCGGCCAGGCCCGAGGAGAAGGCGACGGCCTGCCCGCCCTCCAGCTCGCCGAGCGCCTGCTCGAGCGCCGCGCGGGTGGGATTGGCCGATCGCGAGTAGTCGTAGTCGCCCACGAACTGCCCCGGCGCGGCCTGGGCGTAGGTGGAGGTCTGGTGGATGGCCGGGATGACCGAGCGAAACGTCGGGTCGGGCTCCAGCCCGGCGTGGACGGCCCGGGTGGCGAACGCGTCCTGGGAGTGATCAGGGCTCATGTCGCCAGGGCCTCGAGCAGGTCGGCACGGGTGACCAGGCCCTCGGCGTGGCCGTCGTGGGTGACGAGCAGCGCCTGGACCTCGCCGCTGAGCAGCTCGACCGCCTCGCGCACCGGATCCTCGCTGGACACCGCCGGGAACGGGGGCTCCATGACCTCGGAGATCTCAGCGTCCAGGAGCGCCGGGTCTGAGGCGGCATGCTTGAGCAGGCCGCGCTCGCCGATGGCGCCCACCACGGCGCTCGAGTCCTCGGCCGAGACGACGGGCAGCTGCGAGACGCGGTGCTCGTGCAGCAGCGACACGGCCTCGCGGACCTTGAAGTGTGGCTGCACGGTGACGAGCGTGGGGAACTCCGCGGCCTCTGACTTGCGGCGCAGCACGTCGCCGACGGTGAGGTTGGTGTCGCGCTCGATGAAGCCGTACTGGCGCATCCAGGCGTCGGAGAAGATCTTGGACAGGTAGGAGCGCCCGCCGTCGGGGAGGATGACCACCACCATGGCCTCGGGATCGTCGATCTCGGCGGCGACGACCAGGCCCGCGTGCAGGGCCAGGCCGCCGGAGCCGCCGGCCAGGATCCCCTCGGCGTGGGCCAGCCGGCGGGTGGTGAGGAAGGCGTCGCGATCCGACACGGTGACCCACCGGTCCACCGAGGCCGGGTCGAAGGTCTGGGGCCAGAAGTCCTCGCCCACCCCCTCCACCAGGTAGGGGCGGACGTTCTCCTCGCCGCCCGAGTAGATCGAGCCCTCGGGGTCGGCGCCGACGACCACGAGGTCGGGACGGCGCTCGCGCAGGTAGCGGGCCGCCCCCGAGACGGTGCCGCCGGTGCCGACGCCCACCACCAGGTGGGTGATGCGGCCCTCGGTCTGCTCCCACAGCTCGGGTCCGGTGGATTCGTAGTGGGCGCGCGGGTTGGCCTCGTTGGCGTACTGATTGGGCTGGAAGGCGCCGGGGATCTCCGCGGTCAGCCGGTCGGCGACGCGGTAGTAGGAGCGCGGCGAGTCGGGCGGGACGTCGGTCGGAGCCAGCACGACCTCGGCGCCGTAGGCGCGCAGGAGGTCGATCTTCTCGCGCGACATCTTGTCGGGCATCACCGCCATCACGCGGTAGCCCTTCAGCCGTGCCGCGATGGCCAGGCCGGTGCCGGTGTTGCCGGAGGTGGGCTCGACGATGGTGCCGCCCGGGCGCAGGCGGCCGTCGCGCTCGGCGGCCTCGATGAGGGCCACGGCGACCCGGTCCTTGATCGACCCGCCGGGGTTGAACACCTCGAGCTTGGCCACGAGCTGGGGGCGCAGGCCTGCGCCGATGCGGGACAGCCGGACCAGCGGGGTGCCGCCGATGGTGTCCAGGATCGAGTCCCCGATCCGGGCAGATTGGGTGTGAACGGTCATGGCTCGATTGTGATGGCTCGGGCGACGACGTGGGGCACGATAGTTCTCGATAAACTTGATCGACATAGTCTTGAACTGTGGCCGCGCCGACCTCGGAGACCCCATGACCATTGCCCTTCACTGGTATCTGCCCACCCACGGCGACGGCCGAACCCTGGTCCAGGCCGGCGCGGCGGCGCAGCTGCTGCAGGAGACGCGACGGCCCGACGACGGCACCAGTGGCCGCGAGGCAACGTTGTCCTACCTGGGGCAGGTGGCGCGCGCCGCCGAGGAGTCGGGGTTTGACGCGGTGCTGACCCCCACGGGCACGACCTGCCACGACGCCTGGATCACCTGCGCCGCGCTGAGCCAGGTGACCGACCGCCTGCGCTTCCTGGTGGCCTTCCGGCCGGGGTCGATCGCGCCGACGCTCGCCGCCCAGCAGGCGGCGACCTTCCAGCGCCACACCGGCGGCCGGCTGGCCCTCAACATCGTCACCGGGGGCGACGACGAGGAGCAGCGACGGTTCGGGGATCGCCTGAGCAAGGACGAGCGCTACGCCCGGACCGACGAGTTCCTCACCATCCTGCGCGGCGCATGGAGCGGCGAGCCGTTTGACTTCAGCGGCGATCACCTGTGGACCGAGGGTGCCGTGGCGCTGGGGATGCAACAGGCGCCGCCGGTCTACTTCGGCGGCGCCTCGGACGCCGCGCTGCGCGTCGCCGCCCGGCACGCCGATGTCGCCCTGACCTGGGGCGATCCTCCGCCCCGCCTCGCGCCCCACCTCGAGAAGGTGCGCGACCTGGCCGAGGCGGAAGGACGTGAGCTGCGCTTCGGCATCCGCCTGCACGTGATCGCGCGCGACACCTCAGACGAGGCCTGGGCGGCGGCCGACGCGCTCATCGCCGACGCCGACGAGGCCACCATCGCCGCCGTCCAGCAGCGGCTGGCCCAGACGGCCTCGGAGGGACAGCGCCGGATGCGCTCCCTGCACGGCGGGCGGCGTGACGAGCTCGAGGTCTATCCCAACCTGTGGGCGGGGATCGGGCTGTTGCGGACCGGCGCGGGCACGGCCCTGGTCGGCTCGCATGAGGAGATCGCCGACCTCATGGCCGAGTACCACGAGCTCGGCATCTCGGAGTTCATCCTCTCGGGCTATCCCCACGTCGAGGAGGCCTACGCCTTCGGCGAAGGCGTGCTGCCGGTGCTGCGCCGGCGGGGACTGGTGAACGAGCCGGTGGCGGCCGCCGCGTAGCCAGGCGCGGATCGGGCCGGGCATTTCTGGTAAAGTCAATTGAAATTGTGCGGATAGCGGTCCGCCGGTCGGCTCCAGGGCAGTGGAGACGGCTCGGAGTCGCGGGGTCGTGGGACGGCCCGCCCGGGTACGCGTCCGCGCAGTCTCTCCTCCTCTGGTGGCCGGGCCGGGTCCTCCGGCCCGGCCACCGCGAGAGCGGCCACGTCTGGCGCCACGCCCAAACCACCCGAACTGGTGGTGGCGCTGGTGTTTGATCATCCGCCGGACGGGCAGCAATAGTTACGCGTAGTTCCCAGTACTGACCCGGGCGCAGACGCGCCGGGCCGCGGATCCCCCAGACCGCGATGCCTGGCGGACACCGACCGACAGTCTGGAGCGGGGAACTGGCTCCTTACAGCCAGGCGAGCGGCCGCCGCCGGGACCCAGACCGGCGGCGGTTCTTCGTCGGGGGCAGCTCGGGCACACTGTGATCCATGCTCTTCCCCGCCCTCAACGATCCTGACCCTGACCGCACCGCCCTGACCTTTCCGGATCGGCGGCTCTCCTATGCCGAGCTCGCGCGGGCGGGGCGGGCGGTGGCCGCCGAGCTGGACGGGATCGGCCGGGTGGCGGTGCTGGCCGAGTCACGGATCGAGACCGCGGTGGCGGTCATCGGGGCGCTGCTGGCCGGCGTTCCGGTGATCCCGATCAACCCCAAGTCGGGCGCCAGTGAGCTGGCCCACATCGTCTCGGACGCCGAGCCCGAGGCGATCGCGGTGGCGCCGGGAAGCGAGGTGCCCGAGGCGTTCGGGGATCGCCGCCGCGTGGAGATCGACCTCGACTCAGACCTCTCGACCGATGGCGGCGACGTCCCGGACCCCAGCGACGAGAACCCTGCCCTCATTGTCTACACGTCAGGCACCACCGGCCGGCCCAAGGGTGCGGTTCTGCCCCGTCGCTCGATCGCCTCCAACCTCGACGCGCTGGCCGAGGTGTGGGGGTGGACCGACGCCGACGTCGTCGCCCACGGGCTGCCGCTGTTTCACGTGCACGGGCTCGTCATCGGCATCCTGGGGCCGATGCGCCGCGGGGGCGCGGCGCTGCACATCGGGCGGTTCTCGCCCGAGGGCGTGCAGAAGGCGCTGAGCGGTCCCGCGACGATGCTGTTCGGGGTGCCGACGATGTACCGGCGCCTCGCCGACGCCGCCGCCGAGTCGCCAGATCTCGCGGCCGCCCTGGGCGGGGCGCGGCTGCTCGTGTCGGGATCGGCGGCCCTCCCGGCGTCCGAGCACGCGCGGATCGAGCAGCTCACCGGCCGCGGCGTCGTGGAGCGCTACGGGATGACCGAGACCCTGATGAACACCGCCATCCACGCCGACGCGGAACCCGCCCCGGGCACGGTGGGGCCGCCGCTGCCGGGGGTGGACGTCCGGCTCGTCGACGACGACGGCGCGGTGCTGGAGGGCGCCGACGACGAGACCATCGGCGAGATCCAGGTGCGCGGGCCCAACCTGTTCCTCGAGTACCTCAACCGCCCGGATGCGACCGAGGAGGCGATGCACGACGGCTGGTTTGCCACCGGCGACATGGCCACCCGCACCGCGCAGGGCTACATCCGCATCGTCGGCCGCCGGGCCACCGATCTCATCAAGTCAGGTGGCTACAAGATCGGGGCCGGGGAGATCGAGGGCTGCCTGCGTGAGCATCCCGCCGTCGAGGACGCCGCCGTGACCGGCGAGGCCGATGACGACCTGGGCGAGCGCGTGGTGGCGTGGATCGTGCTGCGCGACGGCGCCGGCGTCGAGCCGTCGGAGCTGGTGGATCACGTAGCCGATCAGCTCGCTCCCCACAAGCGCCCGCGCGACGTGCATTTCCTCGACGAGCTGCCCCGCAACGACATGGGCAAGGTGCAGAAGGCCCGGCTCGGCGCGGAGTAGTCGCGGTTTGCCGCCCACACCCGGTGGGTACGCCAAGACCGTCTGCGTGCAAGGGAGGTAGGAATGCGTGTGTTGAAGCTGGCCTGCGTCACCGGGGCGGTCATGGCGCTGGCGACATCGTCGGCGGCGGCGAGCGGGAGCTTCACGCTCACCGCGACCAACCCCGCCACCAAGGCGGGCTATGCGCCCACCTTCACCGGCAACGGCCTCCTGGGCGTGCGCGTGCCGCCCACCGGCCAGGGCTACGCGGCGGGGACGGTGCCCGCCCAGTCGGAGCTGGCCGGCTTCTATGCCAAGCCCACCAAGCCCGCCAGCGTCAGCGACGGCGTGCAGCAGCGGGCCAACATCCCCACCTGGTCCACGCTCACCTTCGCCGACGGCGGTCAGGCGTTCTCGCTCACCAAGGGCACCACCACCGGCTGGCGCCAGTCGCTGGACCTGCACACCGGCGTGATCACCACCAGCGCGACCTGGAAGGCTCCCGACGGCCACACCACGCGCCTCAGCTACCAGGTCTTCACCGACCGCGCCAACGCCCACCTGGGCCTGGTGCAGCTGAACCTCACCCCGCAGTGGTCAGGCACGGCCACGGTCACCGATGAGATCGACGGCTCACCGGCCGTTCTCAGCGACGAGGCCGGCAAGGGCTTTGACGCCTCCACCCACCAGACCTTCGTCGACGTCAAGTCACAGACCCTCGGGGTCGAGGCGGCGATTGCCAGCCGCCTGCAGACGAGCGCCAACGTCACCGCGGCGCCCACCGAGGTCGATCAGACCCAGGCGCAGACGATCGGCCAGCAGGTCAGCTTCCCGGTGACCGCCGGACAGACCTACACCTTCACCAAGTTCGTCGGCATCGACGACTCACAGGACAGCGCCACCCCGGTCGCGGCTGCGCAGGCCGAGGCCGCCACCGGCGCAACCGACGGCTACGACGCGGCGCTCACCGCCAACCAGGCCGCCTGGTCGGCGCTGTGGACCGGACGAATCGACGTCCTGGGCAACAACACGGTGGCCACCGACGTCAACGCGTCGGAGTTCTACCTGTGGTCCAACACCCGCGACGGCGAGGACTGGAGCATCTCCCCGGCCGGACTGTCGTCCAACGGGTACGACGGTCACATCTTCTGGGATGCGGAGACGTGGATGTACCCGTCGCTGCTGGCCCAGCACCCCGACCTCGCCGCCGGCATGAACGCGTATCGCTTCAACCGCCTGAGCGAGGCTCAGCAGCACGCGACGGCCACCGGCTTCGCCGGCGCGCGGTTCCCCTGGGAGAGCGCGCTGGACGGGACCGAGCAGATCCCGCCGCCGGTGTCGACCAACAGCGAGGGTCTGTTCGAGCAGCACATCACCGCCGACATCGCGCTGGCCCAGTGGCAGTACTACCTGGTCACCGGCAACAAGATGTGGCTGGCCACGCAGGGGTGGCCGGTCATCCAGGGCGCGGCGGAGTTCTGGGCCTCGCACGCCAAGCCGGCAGCCAACGGCAGCTATCACATCGACGGCGTCACCGACCCCGACGAGGAGAACCCCAACGTCAACGACGCGGCGTTCACCAACGCCGGCGCCAAGACCACGTTGCAGGACGCCGTGGCCGCCGCCCAGGCCCTGGGCCAGACGGCTCCTGCGGCCTGGTCACAGGTCGCCGCCGGGCTGAGCATCCCGACCGCCGTCAAGGGCGGCAAGCGCATCCATCCCGAGTACTCCGGCTACGGCGGCCAGCTGGTCAAGCAGGCCGACGTCACGCTGCTGCAATACCCGTGGCAGCTGCCGATGTCGTCCTCGGTGGCGCAGAACGACATCAACTACTACGTGCCGCGCACCGACCCCGGGGGCCCGTCGATGAGCGATGCGGTCAACGAGATCGACAGCTCCAAGCTCGGGACGCCGGGGTGCTCGGCCTACGTCTACACGCAGCGCAGCTATCAGCCGTTCATCCGCGATGTCTTCCATCAGTTCTCGGAGACCAAGACGGGCGGGGCCTTCACCTTCATGACAGGCATCGGAGGCTTCCTGCAGGAGTTCCTCTACGGCTACTCCGGTCTGCGCTGGGATCCCGCCGATGTCCACCTCGCGCCCAGCCTCAATCGCCAGATCGCCGGCCTGGTCCTCCACAACCTGACCTGGCGCGGGCGCACCTTTGAGGTGGCGATCGGGGCACACAGCGCCACGGTGACCCTGCAGAGCGGCGCCCCCCTGCCGCTGAGCACCCCGTCGGGCGCCAAGACGGTATCGGCCGGTCACAGCGTGACCATCCCCACCGCCCGCCCGGACCTGAAGGGCACGCGCGATGCGGTGCGCTGCCAGACGGCCCGCGGCTCGAGCGCACAGCCCGGCGCCCCGGCGCTGGCCGCCGTCGACGGCAGCGCGGCCACCGACTGGCAGCCGGTGTCGGTGCCGGCCAGCCTCACCGCGCCCACCGCCACCGGTCACCGGACCATCAAGCGCGTCGTGATCCAGTGGGGCCGCCTGTGGCCCGCTCAGGTCACGCCCAACGTGCACCCCAAGGCCGGCCCGGTGCGCACGCTGCGCCCCGGCGCCTACGTCCTGCAGGTGTCAACCAACGGCCGGCACTGGCGTACCGTCGGAGCGATGTCCGGTCAGGGCAACCGTGTCACCGACACCTTCACCTTCCCCAAGGTCGCGGCCAAGTTCGTGCGGGTGAAGCTCACCTCGGGGACGGGCATCTCGCTCAAGCAGACCATCAACAACAAGAAGGTGACGGTCAAGCAGATGCCGATGCTCGAGGAGCTGACCGCCACTCCGTAGCCACGCGCCGGCACTACACCGTGGTGTCCACGTACATGTCGCGCAGCGCCGTCTTCTTGAACTTGCCGGTGGCGGTGCGCGGGATCTCCTCGATGAACTCGAAGCGATCGGGAATCTGCCACTTCGCGTACTGGGTCGCCAGATGGGCCTTGAGGTCCTCGGCGTCGGCGGAGCGGTCATCGCGCACCACCACCACGGCCAGCGGCCGCTCACCCCAGCGCTCGTCGGGGATCGCGATCACGGCGGCCTCGGCCACGGCGTCGTGGGCCATGAGCAGGTTCTCGAGGTCGACGGAGGAGATCCACTCGCCACCGGACTTGACCAGGTCCTTGGAGCGGTCGCAGATCTTCAGGTTGCCGGTGGCGTCGATGGTCACCACGTCCCCGGTGGCAAACCAGCCGTCGTCGGAGAACTTCTCGGCGCCCTGGCCCTGGTGATAGGCGCGGGCCACCCACGGCCCGCGGACCTCGAGCTCACCCATGGCCGTGTCATCCCACGGGATGAGCTCGCCGTCATCGCCGCGACCGCGGATCTCGATGAACGGGAGCGGCACGCCCTGGCGGGCGCGGTAGTCGTACTGCGCGTCGGAGCCGGCGTCGTCGAGCGCGACCGGGAGCCGGCCGGCGCTGCCCACCGGCGAGGTCTCGGTCATTCCCCACGCCTGCAGGATGGTGAGGCCGTGGCGGTCAAAGCCGACCAGCATGCTGCGCGGCACCGCCGAGCCGCCCACCAGCAGCATCCGCAGCTTGCTGAGGTCCCAGCGGTCGGGCTCGGCGTCGAGCGCCTGGAGCATCATCATCCACACCGTGGGGACGCCCGCGGTGGCGGTGACGCCCTCGTCGGCGAGCAGCTCCAGGATGCTCTCGGCGTCCAGCCGGGGGCCCGGCAGGACCAGGGCGGCGCCGACCAGGGCGGAGGTGAAGATCAGGCCCCACGCGTTGGCGTGGAACATCGGCACCACCGGGAGGACGGTGTCGCGCGCCGACAGGTCGTTGGCGTCGGGCAGGGCGGTGGCCAGCGAGTGCAGGGCCAGGGCGCGGTGCGAGTACACGACGCCCTTGGGGCGCCCGGTAGTTCCCGACGTGTAACACATGGCGGCGGCGGAGCGCTCATCGGCCTGCGGCCACTCCATGGGCTCCGCGCCGGCGATGAGGGCCTCGTAGTCGTGGTAGCCGTCGGGGACCGGCGTGTCGCGGCCGACCACGATCACGTGCTCGAAGTCGCGGGCGTCGTGGAAGGACTCGAACACCTCGAGCAGCGACTCGTCGAGGATGATCGCCCGGTCCTCAGCGTCGTTGACGATGAAGCTGAGCTCGTCGGGGTGAAGGCGCGGGTTGAGCGTGTGCAGCACGGCACCCATCGACGGCGCCGCGAAGTAGACCTCGACGTGCTCGGGCTGGTTCCACATCAGCGTGGCCACCACGTCGCCGGACTCGATCCCCAGGGCGGCGAGCGCGCTGCTCAGGCGGCGGGCCCGAGCAGCGCAGTCGCCGAAGGTGCAGCGGCCGACGCTGCCGTCGGGGCGGCGGAAGGCGACCTTGCGTTGGGGACTGAGCCGCTCGGCGCGCTGCACGATGTTCGTCAGCGAGAGCGGATAGTCGTCCATCATCAGTCCTTCGCGCATGTCTCTCTCCCGTGGCTGGCCGGTCTTGAGTCACCCGTGAGCCTACGCGGCGGGTAACGCAAACGCCAATCCGGAGCGTCAGGCAGGCACGGGCGTCTGGGGCGACGGCGCGATGGGGGTGGTGGCAGCGGCGGTTGCGGTGGGGCGGGCGGTTGCGGCGCGGCTGGCGGTTGCGGCGGGGCTGGCGGTTGCGGCGGGGCTGGCGGTTGCGGCGGGGCTGGGGGTTGCGGCGGCGTCCCCGCCTCCGCGGCGTCCGGGCAGCGCCAGGCGCACGATCTTCTTGACCACCGAGCCGAACTGCTTGTGCAGGGGCCCCGTGTTGTAGGGCAGCCCGTAGCGCTGGCAGATCCCACGCACCTCGGTGGCGATCTCGGCGTATCGATGAGCCGGGATATCCGGGAACAGGTGGTGCTCGATCTGGTGTGACAGGTTGCCGCTGAGGATGTGGAACACGCGGCTGCCGGTGAGGTTGGCGGAGCCGAGCATCTGGCGCAGGTACCACCCGCCGCGGGTCTCAGACTCCACCTCCTCCTCGGAGAACTCCTGGGTTCCCTCGGGGAAGTGGCCGCAGAAGATGATCATGTAGCTCCACAGGTTCCGGGCGAGGTTGGCGGTGAGGTTGCCGGTGAGCACGAACGGCGCCGACGGCCCCGCCAGGAGCGGGAAGACGACGTAGTCCTTGAGCACCTGGCGCCGGCCTTTGCGCCATACCGCGCGCAGGATGTCGCGCTTGTCAGTCCACTCGATCTCGCCGGCCTCGATGCGCTCGATCTCGAGGTCGTGGACGGCCACGCCCCACTGGAAGAGCAGCGCCAGCAGGGTCGCGTACACCGGGTTGCCCAGATCGCGCGGGCGCCAGGGCTGGTCCTCGGACATGCGCAGGATCCCGTAGCCGATGTCGCGGTCCTTGCCCAGCACGTTGGTGTGGGTGTGGTGCATGTAGTTGTGGGAGTAGCGCCACTGGTCGCCCGGGCAGGCCGTGTCCCACTCAAAGCGCTTGGAGTCCAGCGCCGGATCCTTCATCCAGTCGTACTGGCCGTGCATCACGTTGTGGCCGATCTCCATGTTGTCCAGGATCTTGGAGAGGGCCAGCGCGGTGGTGCCGCCGATCCACGCCGGCGGTAGGAAGCCGGCGAAGAGGAGCCCGCGCCCGGTGATCTCCAGGGCTCGCTGGGCCTTGATGATGTTGCGGATGTAGGCCGCGTCGCGCTCGCCGAGGTCGGCGATGGTCCGCCCGCGCAGCTCGTCGAGCTCGTCGCCGAGCGCCTCGATCTGCTCCGGGGTGAGGATGGGGGGTGTCGTGGTCATGGGTGTCAGTTCCTCTCGTGTCTCTCGGTGTCGCGGGTTCTCTCGCGCCGTCAGAGCTCCAGCGCCACGTCACCGGCCGGGGCCGAGATGCAGAGCTGGATGTCCTCGTTCTCTTCATCTGAGACCGCGCCGGTGCGCAGGTTGCGGACCGGCCCGGCCGCCTTGCGGCAGGTGCAGCTGTGGCAGATGCCCATGCGGCAGCCGAACCTCGGGGAGAGCCCGGCGGCCTCGGCCTGCTCCAGCAGCGTGCCCTCGCCGATCGGCGCCGTGCGGCCGCTGCCCAAGAAGTGCAGCGTCCCCGTCGCCGCGTCACCGGTGACGAGCACCCGGGGCGGGGTGAAGGTCTCGGTGAGCAGCCGCTCCGGGTCGCCGCCCAGCTGGGCCCACACCTCGGGGGCAGCGTCGACCAGGCCCGGAGGGCCGCAGACGGCGGCGGTGGCGTGGTCCGCGTCGCCGATGAGCTCTGACAGCCCGGCCGCGTCAAGGCGCCGCGGGTCCTCGCCGCGGGTGGTGCGGTAGGCCACGCGCAGGCCCGCGTGGCGCTGCGCCAGGGCCTGGACCTCGGCGTGGTAGAGCCAGTCGGCCGACGTGCGGGCGAAGTGCAGGAAGGCGATCTCGCCGTCGTGGCCCTCGTCGACGAGGGTGCGCAGCATGGAGAGCACGGGCGTGATGCCGCTGCCGCCGCTGATCAGCACCAGCCGTTCGGGGCGTGGCTCCGGCAGCGTGAACAGCCCCTGCGCGGTCGCCAGGTGCACGGTGGCGCCGGTGCGCGCGGCGCGCAGCAGATGGGTGGAGACCAGGCCGTCGGGATGCTCGGTGACGGTCAGCTCCAGCGTCGGTGAGCCGTGGGCCGATCCCGCGGGGGAGTAGGTCCGCGTGCGACGCACGCCGTCGATCTCCACTCCGACGGCGACGTACTGCCCGGCCTGGAAGCCGGCCCAGGCGCGGTTGGGGCGCAGGGTGAGCGTGACGCTGCGCGGCGTCTGGCGGCGCACCGCCACCACCTCGGCGCGGGCGTCGCCGACGGTCAGCGTGGGGCTGATCAGCTCCAGATAGCGATCGACCCCGTGGGGGCCGAGCAGGAGGTCGACGACCGGCGAGCCGAGCAGGCGGCGGGCGAGGCCGGGGCGTTGGGGGTGAGTTGCGATCGTTGCCATGCGGTGGTCAGTCCTCTTAGTGCACGAGTGTTCACAATCTGTATAACGGGTATGCTCCGTATCGTGCAAGGCCAAACATGGCATCCGTGAGCGAGATCACAGAGCAATGGTGAACAGGCGTACTCATCACTCGAGCGGGAGCCGGCGGACGCATGCCAGCCGTGGGTCGTCGTCGCGCCCCGCCGAGCGGCGCTCTCAGGTCGATCGCCGCCGCCAGACCCGGCGTGCGCTGCTGGACGCCGCGCTGGAGCAGATGGACGGCGGCTACGGCTTTGACTCGCTCAGCCTGCGCCGGGTGGCGCGCGCCGCGGGTGTCGTCCCCACCGCGTTCTACCGCCACTTCGACAGCATGGACGAGCTCGGACTCGCCCTGGTGGAGGAGTCGGTGGCGACGCTGCGCGCCATGCTGCGTGAGGCGCGTGAGGGGGGCGCCGCGGCCGACCCGTCCGGGTTGATCCGACGGTCGGTGGAGATCCTCGTCGCCCACGTCCGCGAGCACCGGCGCCACTTCGCCTTCATGGCCCACGCGCGGGCCTCCGGCAACGCCGTCCTGCGCCACGCCATCCGCTCAGAGACCAAGCTGTTCGCCTCGGAGCTGGCCACCGACATCGCCCGCCTGCCCATCCTGCGCGACTGGAGCACCGCGGATCTGCAGATGCTGGCGGCCCTGTTCGTGGACACGATGATCGCCACCATCGACGCGATCCTCGAGGCGTCGAGCTCGGGGGCCGGCCCCGAGGGGCTCTCGCCCGAGGCCGAGACGCGCATCGTCGCTCAGGCCGAGAAGCAGCTGCGGCTCATCGCCCTGGCGATTCCGCAGTGGCGCAGTAGCCCCTGAGCTGTCTGAGCGGGTACGGTCAGCGCGATGGCCGCGCGACCCGAGGAGCCCCGTCGAGAGATCTCGTGGTCGGGGTGGGGTGACCCGGCGGGCGGCGCGCCGCTCCCCGAGGGGTTGGTGGCGATGGTGCGCGGGGCACTGGGCGTCACGCGGCCCGGCCGCGCCGCACCGACCCTGGCGGACCTGCCCCTCGCGCCGGTCCGGCTGCCCGAGGCGGTCGTGTCGCGGCTGGCGGAGATCGTCGGGCCTGAGCACGCACGGGCCGACCACGACTCGCGCGCCCGGCACGCCCGGGGCAAGTCGACGATCGATCTGCTGGAGCTGCGGACCGGTGAGGTGCTCAGCGCGCCCGACGTCGTGCTCACCCCGTCCTCCCACGAGGAGGTCCAGGCCGTCCTGGAGTGCTGCAGCGCCGCTCGGGTGGCGGTGATCCCCTTTGGGGGCGGGACCTCGGTGGTGGGCGGGCTGCGCCCGGACGCGGCGGGGTTCGCCGGCACGGCGACGCTTGACACGCGCCGCCTGAATGCCCTGGTGTCGGTGGATGAGATGTCGCGACTGGCGGTGCTCGAGCCCGGGCTGCGCGGGCCCGAGGCCGAGGCGCTGCTGGGCGCGCGCGGGTGGACCCTGGGCCACTTCCCCCAGTCGTGGGAGTACGCGACCCTCGGCGGCTTCGCCGCGGCGCGCTCGAGCGGCCAGAGCTCAGCGGGCTACGGGCGCTTTGACGAGCGCGTACTGGCCCTGCGGGTGGCCACGCCGGCCGGGGCACTGGAGCTCGGCCGCGCGCCGAAGTCCGCCGCGGGCCCCGACCTGCGTCAGCTGATCCTCGGTTCGGAGGGGATCCTGGGCGTCATCACCTCGCTGACGCTGGCGCTTGACCCCGCGCCCGAGCATCGGGTGTACGAGGGGTGGCTGCTCCAGTCCTTTGCGCACGGGGCCGAGGTGGTACGCCGGCTGGCCCAGGACGGCCCGCGGCCCACCGTGCTGCGACTCTCCGACGAAGCCGAGACGGCGATGGGGCTGGCCCGGCCCTCGGAGATGGGCGAGTCCGGGGGTGAGGATCCCGAGGGTGAGGATTCCGGGGGCGGACAGCCCGGCGGGTGCCTGGCCATCGTGGGCTGGGAGGGGCCGTACGAGGAGGTGGAGCGCCGGCGGCGCGCCACCGCGGAGTTGCTGCTCAGCGCGGGCGCGGAGCCGGTGCCCGGCGCCGGCGAGGCGTGGGCGGCCGGGCGCTACCAGGGGCCGTACCTGCGTGACGCCCTGCTTGATTCCGGCGCCCTGGTGGAGACGCTCGAGACGGTGACCTTCTGGGCCGCTCTGCCCGGGCTGTACACGGCGGTGGCCACCGCGCTGCGCGACACTCTGAGCGCCCTGGGGACGCCGCCCGCGGTGCTCTGCCACATCTCGCACGTCTATCCGGCGGGCGCGTCGCTGTACTTCACCGTGGCCTGCGCTCAGCTGGACGATCCGATCGCTCAATGGGAGGCGGCCAAGGCGGCGGCAGGGGAGGCGATCCTGGCCGCGGGCGGCTCGATCACGCACCATCACGGCGTCGGCGCCGATCACCGTGCGCTGTACCCACGCGAGGTCGGGGCGCTCGGTGTCGAGGTGCTGCGCGCGGTCAAGCGCACGCTGGACCCAGCGGGGATCTTGAACCCCGGAATTCTGATCGAGCCTCAGGGCGGCGATGCGTTCGCGGCGGCAGATGGGGAATGATGTGGAGATGACGGAGGCAGACAACTACACCGCCGAGATGGCCAATCTGGCGGTCCGGCTGGGCGCGAACGTCCAGCCCGGCCAGATCGTCTCGGTGTCATCAGAACCGGGCAAAGAGCCGATGGCTCGGGCGATCGCGGAGGCGGCCTACGCCGCCGGCGCCAAGTTCGTGGACCTCACCGTGTTCGACGTGTACTTCAAGCGCGCTCGCGCGCTCAACGCCGAACGCGACACCCTCAGCTACGTCCCGCCGTGGCTGGGCGAGCGGGTCCTTCAGCTGGGCGAGCAACGCGCCGCGCGGATCTCGATGTCGGGACCCGCGGCCCCGCACGCGCTGGACGACGTGGATCCCGAGTTGATCAGCCTCGACCGGCTGCCCCGGGTCCCCGAGGCCATGAAGGTCCTCAACGACGCGTCCACCAACTGGACGATCGTGCCCTGCCCGACGCCGGCGTGGGCCTCACTGGTCTACCCGCGACTGGAGCCCGCCGCCGCGCTGGACCGGCTGTGGTCAGAGATCGCCCACGTGACGCGGCTCGACGAGCCCGACCCCGTGGCGGCGTGGGAGAGCCGGCTGCAGGAGCTCAAGCGCGTCAGCGACGCGCTCAACGAGCTTGACCTCGACGAGATCCGCCTGGTGGGGCCAGGCACGGACCTGACCGTCGGCCTGCTGCCCTCGAGCACGTGGCTGGCGGCGAAGTTCCAGACCGCCGGGGGGATCGAGCACCAGCCCAACATCCCGACCGAAGAGGTGTTCACCACGCCCGACCCCGAGCGGGTCAACGGGGAGGTCACCTCCACCAAGCCCCTGTTCACCTCTGGGACCACCGTGACCGGCCTCAAAGTTCGCTTCGAGAACGGCCGAGCGGTCCAGGTCGACGCCGACCAGGGCGCCGAGGTCATCCGCGGGATGATCGAGGCCGACGAGGGCGCGGCCCGGCTCGGCGAGCTGGCCCTGGTGGACCGCGAGGGCCGCATCGGCCCGCTGGGCACGGTGTTCTACGACACGCTGCTGGATGAGAACGCGGCCAGCCACATCGCACTGGGCCACGGCTACGTCGCATGCCTGGCCGATCCCGCCGACCACGAGCGGGCCAATCACAGCGTCATCCACACCGACTTCATGATCGGCTCAAACGAGGTCGCGGTGACCGGGGTGCTGCGCAACGGCGACGAGGTGCCGCTGCTGCGCGACGGGGTGTGGCAGGTCTAGCGCGGCGGCTCCGCTCAGGCGCTGCGAAAGCGCTGGAAACGCCCCGCCACGCTACGCTAACCCCCACCCCAGGAGAGGTGCCGGAGCGGCTGAACGGGCGCGACTGGAAATCGCGTAACGGGGGTCAACCTCGTTCGGGGGTTCGAATCCCCCCCTCTCCGTTGGATCGTTGGTCCAAAAAGCGAAGAAGCGCTTAAGGGTTCTTGCGCTCCTCCGATCCCTTTCGTAGACTTCCTCCGCAAGGGAGGGAGAAGGCAGGGGAACGGCACAGGCCCGTTCGTGTTCTTCACGTCCATGATTCAAAGACCGGCACTGAGACTCGTAGAAGGTGGGCTCGACTCCACCGCGACATGGCTCTGGTTCTGCGGCCATTGCGCGGCGCCGTCGCCCAACGGCGCGCCCGCGCCGACCGCGCGGGTCTGCACCTCCTGTGGCCTGGGCCTTCTGCTCGAGGCCCGCGAGGACGCCGTCCCCTCCAGCCGTGACGCCTTCCTGGTGGTGGACTCCACCATGTCGGTGCAGGCCATGTCTCGTGAGGCGCAGTCGCTGCTCGGCGTGACCGAGGAGGCGGCGATTGACCGCCCCGTCGCGGAGCTGCTCGTCCCGGCCGACACCGAGGCCCAGGGCCGTGCCGGCTTTGCCGCGTCGATCGTCCAGGCCGCGGGCGGCGATGACCTTGACACCGCCCGCAGCTTCGTCCGTCCCTGGAACACCTTCGGTGTCCGCCTGCGGGCCCGGATCGCCACCTGCGGGCCGCCGCGTGCCGCCCTGGTGGTACTCGAGAACGGACGACCGCCAGCCCTGCGGGCGGTCACCAACCCCCGCTGAGGGTTTCGGCGCCGCGGTGCGGCGCCTTTTTTATGGGCGTGGGGCGACGGCCCGCGAGGGTGTGCGCGGGGGCGGGCGGCCGCGAGGATGTGCGCGCGGGCGGGCGGCCCTGGAACCTGGAGAGGGGGACAAACTCGGATGGGCGGCCCCGGATTGTCACGAAAACCATCTGGGGCATGGAAAACGTGCGCGACCGGGATCCGCGCGCTCGATTTGTCACGCTTTCCAGAGATCGACGGGGCGCGCGCGTCGGGCGTCGAGCCTCGGGCGCGCGTGCGTCGGGCGTCGGGCGTCAGGCGTCAGCTGAGCCCAGGCGCGGCGGGCAGCACCGCCGGCGCCCCGAACCGCGCCAGCACCGAGGGCAGCGCGACCGACCCATCGTCGTTCTGGCCGTTCTCCAGCAGGGCGACGATGGTGCGCCCCACCGCAACCGCGGTGCCGTTCAGAGTGGCCAGGTGCGTCGGGCGGCCGTCGGCCGGGCGGTAGCGGATGTCGAGGCGGCGCGCCTGGTAGTCGGTGGTGTTGGAGGTGGAGGTCAGCTCGCGATAGCGGCCCTGCCCGGGGAGCCACGCCTCGATGTCGAACTTGGAGGCCGCGGAGGCGCCCAGATCGTCGATCGCGATGGCCACCACGCGGTAGGGGATCTCGAGGTCGGCCATGATCGACTCCTCGATGGCGAGCAGCCGCTGATGCTCGTCCAGAGCGGTGTCGGGCTCGACGAAGCAGAACATCTCGACCTTGTCGAACTGGTGCACGCGGAAGATGCCGCGGGTGTCCTTGCCGGCGGCGCCGGCCTCGCGGCGAAAGCAGCTGGAGAACCCCGCGTAGCGCAGGGGCAGCTCGTCGGCGGCGAGAATCTCGTCGCGGTGCATCGAGGCCAGGGCCACCTCGGAGGTCCCGACCAGGTACAGGTCGTCGTCGGGCAGGGTGTAGATCTGCTGCTCGGTGTCGGGCAGAAAGCCGGTCCCGTACAGGGCCTGCTCGCGCACCAGCACCGGTGGGATCACCGGCTCAAACCCCTGACCGCGCAGCTTGTCCAGGGCGTAGCTGACGAGCGCCAGCTCGAGCATGGCCAAGTCGCCGCGCAGGTAGGCAAAGCGCGACCCCGAGAGCCGCGCGCCGCGCTCCATGTCGATGCGGGGGCCGGCCAGCTCGAGGTGGTCGCGCCCCCCGGGCTTGCCCTCGCCCACTTCGCGCAGCACCGTGTCCTGGTCAGGAGCGTCGGCCGAGGGCAGGTTGGGCAGCGAGGTCAGCGCCGTGTCGCGCTCGGCCCGCAGGCGGGTCTCGTCATCGGACATGGCGCGCCCGCGGGCGGAGAGCTCGGCGAGCTGCTCGCGCTGCTCGGGACTGGGGGCGCCCTTGAGGGCCTTGCTGGCGGCGTTCTGCTCGGAGCGCAACTGCTCGAGCTCGGTGGTGACGGCGCGCCACTGCTCGTCGAGCTCGAGCACGCGGTCGATGGCCGCCGCCGCGTCAGCCCCTCGCCGTGAGAGCGCGGCGCGCACGGCGTCGGGGTCGCGGCGGATCAGCCTGATGTCGAGAACGGCCGCGCCTCCCCTAGGGGTGCCCAGTCGTCACTGGCTGCCGGCCGGCAGCGTGCCCACCGGCTTCTGCTGGCAGGTGGGAACGCCCGGTTCGGTCGGCGCCTGGCGTCCGGCGTAGGTGGCGACGAACTTGGCCACGTTGAGAGCGTCCTGGCCGACCACCACGTTCTGCGGCATGTACGCGCCCGAGAAGCCACCGTTCTCGATGGCGTAGAGGACACGGTCGACCGGGCGCTCGCAGCGCTGGTTGAAGTTGGGGCCGCTGGTGGCCTGGGCGGTGCGGATGTTCGGCGCCGAACCGTTGGAGGCCGCGTAGGAGAGCGTGTGGCATCCCGAGCAGCGCTGCTGGAAGAGCACCGCGCCGTTGTGCAACTGGACCTCGGACTTGGGCACCGAGATCCGCTGGGTGCCGCATGCGGCCGTCACGGCAACCACCGCCACCGCCGCCGTGCCGAGCGCCAGGATCTTCGCCAACCGGCTCATCGGGCAGGGATCATAATCGGGACGCCGTGCGTACGAGGCGCCCTCCCCTCCCGCTGCTCGCCGCCGTGCTGATGGCGCTCACCGCGGCCGCGTGCGGCCATACGACGACCGTCGGCACGGGGCGCACGCTGCAGATCGCGCTCAACGAGTACCGCGTGACGCCCCAGGACATCCGGGCTCAGACCGGTCTCTTGACCATCGTTGTCCACAACTACGGGCGATTGACCCACAATCTGGTGATCAGCCTCGACGGGCGGACCGAGGCGGCGACCAAGCCGATCGCGCCCGGCCAGACCGAGGAGCTCGACACCGCGCTCGGGCCTGGCCACTACCTGATGGCCTCCTCGATCCTGTCCGATCAGGCACTGGGGGCCTACGGCACGCTCATCGTGCACTGAGCGTTGCAGGAGCGGGGGCCAACGGCACGCTGATGCGCTGAGCGTTGCAGGAGCGGAGGCCCGCGCGGCGAAGCTAACTCCACCCCCGGCGCCGGCTGTGCGACGCTCGCCACCGCAGTACTCACAACAACAGCGCGATCGTCCTCCTACGGCGGCAACCAGAGGTGTCGACGCCGGGGGGCCTCACCGCCGGCCGCTACCCACCGGTCCCCGCCGCCCGGGGGCCTCACCGCCGGCCGCTACCCACCGGTCTCCGCCGCCCGGGAGCCTCACCGCCAGCCGCTACCCCCCGGTCCCCGCCGCCCGGATGAGCAGGACCAGGATCACCAGCGCGGCCAGCACCATCACCCCCAGCTCGCGCTGGAGGATCGACACCACGACGACGCGCTGCTCATCGGCGGGCAGGTTGCCCACCTCGGCGCTGGAGGCAAAGCCGCGGGAGTCCAGCACCATCTGGGCCGAGGCGATGCGCAACTGCTCGGCCACGAAGGAGATGCCGAGCGGTAGCAGGCCATAGATGAGGTGCAGGCTCGACTCCTTGCGCCCCATCAGCACCAGCACCCCGCCGAGCGCGGCCTCGATCACGATCGCCGCCTGGCCCGCGCGCAGCAGCCACCAGAACAGGGGGCTGCGGCGGACGCGATACCAGCACCACGCACCCCACACCCCCGCACCGCCCATGAGGGCGATGCAGAGGACCCCCACGACCAGATGAACGAGCTTCACCGGACGCTCACGTGGGTATCCGCGGGATGACGTACCGTGCGGGGACCACCAAGGATGGTCAGAAACGCACGGAGTAGATAGCCGCATTTCGCACTAAGTAACACTGTGTTACAAGCTTCCCTACGTCGGTGATATAAGAGGATCTGTGCTTCGAAGCTATCTGCCGGCGATCGTCTTCCTCCTCCTCGGCGCCGCCGTAGGCGGCCTGTTCGGAATCCTCAACCTCTTCACCGGCGTGCGCGGGACGCACCGCCAGCAGAGCAAGACCACTCCCTATGAGTGCGGTCTGCCGTCGGAGATCCAGCGGGGGTTCCGCTTCGGGATCAGCTTCTACCTGATCGCGATGCTGTTCATCCTGTTCGATATCGAGGTCATCTTCCTGTACCCGATCGCGGTCCAGCTGCGCGCGTTCGGCACCTTCGCACTCTGGGAGACGGTCACCTTCGTGGTGCTCCTGATGGTGGCGTTCGTGTACGTCTGGCGGCGAGGAGCCCTGGAATGGAAATAAAGCGCGAGCCACTCGCCGGCGCCGCGGCGCCCTCAGGCATCACCGCTCCCTCTGACTTCCGCGCGCGCCAGCTCCAGGCCCGTGACATGCTGCGCG
>DATJTQ010000213.1:0-12697 GCA_035503355.1 Solirubrobacteraceae bacterium | reverse complement strand
CGCCGCGGCCAGGGCCCGCGGGGGCCAGGCGGGGCTGCTCGGATCGTCGGCCGGCGCCCGCGGGTCGCCGGGCGCGGGGTCGCGCCACACGCGCTCGTCCTGCTCACCGGCGAGGTCCACGCGGGTGCGCTGCGTCGCTGTCCACGCCCCGGTGACCACCCCGGGCTCGTCGCCGACCTCGTCCTGGGCCAGCGCGAGGGCGCGACGCAGCTCGGCCACCGTGCCGCGCTCGCCGGGGCGCGGGCGCAGGGCCAGGTCGATGCTCGCCGCCAGCGGACGCGGGAGGTCGCGGCGCTGCCGGCGCAGCGGCGGAAGGTGCATCCCCAGCCGTCGTGACACGTGGCCGGGGCGGACATGGGCGATCGGGTTGACCCCGCTCAGCGCCTCGTAGATGACCAGAGCGAGCGAGTACAGGTCCGCGGGCTCGCCGACCTCCAGCCCTTCGGCCTGCTCAGGGGCCATGTAGGCCAGGGTGCCGAGCACGTCACCGGTGCGGGTGAGCGAGTCGCCGCCCACGACGCGCGCCACCCCGAAATCGGTGAGCTTGGCCACCTGGGTCGCGGTGGGCGGCGCCTCGGGCACCAGCACGTTGGAGGGCTTGACGTCGCGGTGGACCACGCCCTGGTCATGGGCGTGCTGGAGCGCGTCGCACAGGGCCAGCGCGATGGCGACGATGTCGCGGTCAGAGAGCCGGCCGGCCTCGAGCAGGGCGTCGAGGGTCGAGCCGCGGACGAGCTCTGAGACCAGATAGGCACCCTCGTCATCGACCGCGGCCTCATACAGGGTGACGATCGCCGGATGGGAGAGGCGGGCGGCGGCGCGCGCCTCGCGCTCGAAGCGGCCCGGCGCGTGAGCTGCCATCCGCTCGCGAGGGAGGATCTTGACCGCAACGTCACGCTCGAGCCGTTCGTCGCGGGCCATCCAGACGGTCCCGAAGGCGCCCGACCCCAGCCGGCGCTGGAGGCGGTAGCGGTCGAGGACCACCGGTCCGCCCGCCCCAGAGGGCGTCGGGGCCGCCCGCGAGGTGAGATGGCGGGTGGCGAGTGTGCGGGTACGGGCGGTCGACGGCTCGCTTGAGCGCATGGAGCGCTTTTCGGTGCCGGAGAGGTGGTCCCTGCGCCCGCAATCGGACCGCAACCTTTCCCCGCGCGCGTGGTTGGCATTTTGTGAATCCAGCCGAACCGGGGGTCATACTGCGCATTTCCACCGGCACAGCAAGGAGCGGTACCGCTTGTCGTTCTTCGACGAGGTCGACGAACCCCCTCGGACAGAGCCTCGTACGACCCCTCGCACGACGTCCCGCGCTGGATCGCGCGGCCGTCGCCCATCCGGCCCCGGAGGCGGCGGTCGGCGCCCGCCATCAGAACAGCAGTCCATCGTGGTTCGCCGTGGCGTGGCGATTGTCCTCATCCTCGTCCTCATCCTGGTGGTGGCTCTGCTCGTCAACAGCTGCCAGTCCAACGCCACCAAGACCGCGCTCCAGAACTACACCAACAGCGTCTCCTCGCTCAATCAGCAGTCGACCGCCAACGGCAAACAGCTGTTCGACCAGCTGGCTCAGGCCTCGCAGTCGGGCGGCGGCACCACCCTCCAGAACGACATCAACCAGATCCTCACCGATGAGCAGAAGGTCTACAACAAGGCCAAGGCGATGAGCGTCCCCGATCAGGTCAAGACCGGGAACGCCTACTTCATGAACGCGCTGAAACTGCGCGTCGATGGGATCAGCGGCATCGCCCACGCCATCCAGCCGGCGCTGGCCAGCGGCGCCACCGAGGCCAACGTCAACGCGGTGGCGGCCGAGACCGCCCGGCTCTACGCCTCCGACGTCCTCTACAAGGACTATGCGCTGCCGCAGATCTACGACGCGGTGCACGCGGCCGGGACGCGCTTCAGTCCCATCAACGGTGACCAGTTCGTGCCCAATGTCGAGTGGGTCCAGCCCAGCTTCGTGGCCGAGAAGCTCGGGATCAACGTCCCCGGCGCCGCGACGACCAAGGTCACCCCGGGCCTGCACGGCCATTCGCTGACCTCGGTCAGCGTCAACGGCACCACCCTGCAGACGGGGGCTACCAACACCCTGCCGGCCAGCCCGATCCCCTCGTTCACGCTGGACTTCAACAACGGCGGCACCAACAACGAGCACGACGTGAAGTGCAAGGTGTCGATCAACGGGTCCAGCGTCAGCGGGACCGCGACCGTCCCTGAGACCTTCGCGGGCCAGAACGCCACCTGCACCGTCAAGCTCGACGCCGCGCCGCCCCAGGGCACGCAGACCGTGTCGGCCACGATCGAGCCGGTCCCGGGCGAGAAGAACAAGGCCAACAACACCATCTCCTACACGATCACGTTCTCGTAGTCGGCGTGGACCCGCGGCCCTGGGCCGAGGCGCACCCTGCCCACGTGCGCGCCTCGGCGGCCCTGAGCACCTCCGGCCCGGGGCCTATTCTTCTGTCGGTGCACGACCTGACCAGCACCGTCGGCATCGTGGCGATCGCGGCCGGCGCGGTCGCCGTGGTGGCCCTGCTCACCGCCATCGTGCTCGCCTTCCGCCTGTCGCGGGTGCGTTCCGAGCAGCGCCTGGTCCTGGGCGATCGCCGCGAGGACCTGGTCACGCACGCCGCGTCGCTGGGCAAGCAGTTCGAGGCGCTGCACGCATACGTCGAGGACGTCTCGGGACACCTCGATCAGCGCATGACCACCGCCGAGCAGCGCCTCGACGGTGCCATTGCCTACACGTCGCTGGTCCGCTACGACGCCTACGGGGAGATGTCCGGCCACCAGTCGATGTCGATCGCGCTGCTGGACTCGACCCGGTCCGGGGTGGTGCTCTCGGTCATCCAGCACCGTGACCAGGCCCGCCTCTACGCCAAGCAGGTCCGTGAGGGCCGAGGCGAGTTGGAGTTCTCGCCCGAGGAGGAGGAGGCGATCAAGCTCGCCCTCCAGGGCGGAAGCGCTGCGGGCGCGGCGCAGCATCAGGCCGCCTCCAGCGGCACCCGGTAGCGAACCGTGCGGGCCGGCTACTTCGGTCCGGAAGGGACCCACACCCACGAGGCGCTGCTGGCCGACACCGTGGGCCTGGAGTTGGACACCATCCCGCTGGCCACCATCTACGACGTGGTGATGGCGGTGCACGAGGGCGCCGTCGACATCGCGCTGGTGCCGATCGAGAACTCGCTGGAGGGCTCGGTCAACGCCACCCTCGACGCCCTGGCGATGGAGACCGACGACGTGATGATCGTCGGGGAGGTGGTCCAGCCGATCCGCCACTGCCTGATCGCCCGGACCGCGCTCGAGCTGTCCGAGATCGAGACCGTGGTGTCGCATCCCCAGGCCAACGCCCAGTGCGCGCGGTTCATCCGCACCCGGCTGCCGCAGGCCCACGTGATGGCCGGCGCCTCGACGGCCGACGCGGTCCGCGTCGTGGCGGAACACGACGGCCCGTGGGCGGCGCTGGGCAACCGCCTGGCCGCCGAGCGCTACGGCTGTCAGGTCCTGCGCGCCGGGGTGGAGGACGTCGCCGACAACGAGACCCGTTTTGTGTGGCTGGCGCGCACCGGCGCCGGCCCGGGGGGCCCGCGGGTGCTGGCCTCCGGATCGCCGCCGGTGGGGCCGTGGAAGACCGCCATCGTGTTCTGGGGCGTGGGCTCGGAGGCCCCGGGATGGCTGGTGGCCTGCCTGTCGGAGTTCGCCCAGCGCAGCGTCAACCTCACCCGGATCGAGTCACGGCCGCGCAAACAGGGACTCGGGCGCTACATGTTCTTCGTCGACATCGAAGGTCACGAGCAGGACCCGGCCGTGGCCGCGGGCCTCGATGGACTCGGCCACCAGGTCGAGCGGCTCAAGATCCTGGGCTCCTACCCGGCTGCCTGAGTCCGGTGCGTCGCCCGGTACACTCCGCGCGAGCACGCTGCCTATGGCCACATCCGTAACACCAGAGCCATTGGGGTCCGCGCCGCAATCTGAGCACCAGCGGCGCGGGCGGGAGGTTGGACGGGTGCTCGTATTGAACGCGACGTACGAACCGATCAACGTGTGCACGGTCCGGCGCGCGGTGGTCCTGTTGCTCAAGGACAAGGCCGAGGTGATCGAGCGCGCCGAATGGGAGCTGCACTCCGCCACCTCGACGATGGCGCGCCCCGTCGTCATCCGCCTGGTCAGCTACGTGCACATCCCGCGGGACACCCACCGCCGCAAGATCACCCGCCGCGCCGTGTTCGCCCGCGACGACTGGACCTGCCAGTACTGCGGCAGCCGCTCCAACCTCACCGTCGACCACGTGGTCCCGCGGTCCAAGGGCGGCCCCTCGAGCTGGGACAACATCGTCGCCTCCTGCGCGCCGTGCAACCGGCGCAAGGGCAGCTCGTCGCCGCGCCAGGTCGGCATGCACCTCAGTCGCCAGCCACGCACGCCCAACCCCAACGTGTTCATCCAGGTCGCCAGCCCGACGATCCCGGCGGCCTGGCGGGCCTACCTGGCGGCCTGAGGCGGCAGCGCGAACCCGCCCGGCCCCTCCGGGAAGGGGAGCGCGTCGATGACCGCCGTGGTGTCGAGCGGCCCGTACAGGTGCGGGAACAGCTCCGTGCTCCCCGGGTCCCCCGGCTCGTATCGCAGCGGCGCCGTCAGCCGGTCCGCGTCAACGCAGAGCAGGACGAGATCGTCGGCGCCGGCAAACCGGGCGTCGGCCACCCGCACCACCTGCTCGCGCGTCGAGAGGTGGATGAAGCCGTCGCTGTCATACCCGGCGGGTAGATAGCGGCCGGCGGGCAGCGCCGCCTCCCACTCGGCCCGAGTGGTGATGTGGAAGATGAGCGCCGGAGGGCTCAGGCGGCGTAGCGCTCCGCCGCCCGGGCGCGCGCCTTGGCGGCCTCGATCTCGCGGTTCTTCGGCGGCGCGTTCGTGGTCAGCGCCGCCAGCAGGCGGGTCGAGATCTCGGCGACCTCGCGCACGGCGGCGTCAAAAGCCTCCTCATTGACCTTGGAGGGCTTGGTGGAGCCGCTGATCTTGCGCACGTACTGCAGTGCGGCGGCCTCGATCTCCTCGTGGCTGGCGGGCGGATCGAAGTTGTGGAGAGTTCTGATGTTTCGGCACATGCGGCGATCGTAACGCCCCGCGGTCGCCGCCCAGAGGTCCGGCCCTTAACAGCGCGAAGGGCGCCGCTCGACAACGGCGCCCTTCACGAATTCTGGCTGCTGACCACCACGAGCCTTTAATGCCGGAGGGACGAATCCCGGGCACTACGTGGTGGCGGTGTCGCGGGTTGGACTCCGCTAAGCGGGGTCAGCCTCCGACCTAGCGGCCGGACACCTCCAGGGTCCCGCAAAAACTGTCAGACAAGTTCGGACCACCTCCTTTCTCTGGTAACCGGGAGGTTAGCGAATCCGTCCGGCGGAACGCTCTGCTTTCTGAGCAAGGCGCCGGTCCGGCCGCCGGTCCGCGCTTGTCAGCTCCGGGGCGCCCGCCACCGCCTCCGGGCGATGCCGGATCTGGTCCAGGCGAGTGCCGGGCTGCGAAGCGGGATTCCGAGCATCGCCGGAGGCAGCGGCGGCCCCCCGTCGTCCCGGCGGGGTAGGCCGCCGTCGGCGCCGTGCTCGGAGCCACCTCCCGCCGACCGCGACGCTACGGGGGGAGCCGCACGGCGCGCGGCGGTGAGCCGGACCCGTCCGGGTGAGCTCAGTTACTCCTCGTCGCCGGACGACTCGTCGCCATTCTCGTCCTCATCGATGATCTCGGCGGGCGCGTCGGGAGCCTCAACCGCGTCGGCGTTGGCCGCGGCGGCGTCGGCCACGACGTCGTCGTCGGCCACCGAGACCGGGCCGTCGCCGGCCACCTTGGCGGCCGTCTCCGCCTCTGACTCGACCACGAGGGCGACGGCGCTCACCTTGTCGTCATCGCGGATGTTCATCACGCGGACGCCGGTGGCGGCGCGGCCCTGCTCGCTGATGCCGCGCACTGCCGTGCGCTGAACCATGCCCTCCTGGGAGATGAACACGAGCTCCTGGTGCGGGCGGACGACCAGCGCGCCGCCGAGCGCGCCCTTGCTCTCGGTCAGCTTGATCGTCATGACGCCCTTGGCGCCGCGCGACGTCTTGCGGTATTGGTCGATCCGAGTGCGCTTGCCGTAGCCGTTCTCGGTGACGACGAGCAACTCCTGGTCATCGCGGGCGACGTCCATCGCGATCACCTCCCCGCGCTTGCCGACGTCCATGCCGCGGACGCCGCTCGTGTCGCGGCCCATGGCGCGGGCATCGGACTCGGCGAAGCGGACGGCAAGGCCCGCCCGGGAGACCATGATCACCTCGTCGCCGGCATCGACGCGGCGGACGGCGATCAGCTCGTCGTCGTCGCGGATGTTGATGGCGATGATGCCGTCGGCCTTGATCGGCGTGTTGTAGGCCATGAACTCGGTCTTCTTGATCTGGCCCTCGCGGGTGGCGAAGACCAGGTACTTGCCCTCGGTGAAGTCGCGTGTGGAAAGCACCGACTGGACGCGCTCGCCCTCGCGGAGGGGCAGCAGGTTGACCAGCGCTCGGCCCTTGGCGGTGCGCGAGGCCTCGGGCAGCTCGTAGACCTTGAGCCGGTACACCTTGCCGCGGTTGGTGAAGAACAGCAGGTAGTCGTGGGTGGACGTGACGAACAGATGCTCGATGTAGTCGTCGTCCTTCATGTCCATGCCGGTCACGCCGACGCCGCCACGACGCTGCTGGCGGTAGGTGGAGAGCGGCAGCGACTTGATGTAGCCCGAGTGGGTGATCGAGATGACCATCTGCTGATCGGCGATCAGGTCTTCGATGTCGATCTCGCCCTCGGCGTGGGTGATCTCGGTGCGGCGCTCGTCGCCATAGGCCTCAGAGATCTCGCCGAGCTCCTCCTTGATGAGGTCCAGCACGCGCTGCTCGTCACCGAGGATCTCGCGCAGCTCCTTGATGCGCTCGACCAGGTCAGCGTGCTCCTGCTTGATCTTGTCGGCTTCGAGCGCGGTGAGGCGGCTCAGGGTCAGCTGCAGGATCGCCTGGGCCTGGATGACCGACAGCTCAAAGCGGTCCACCAGCCCGCGGCGGGCCTCCTCTGAGTCGCGCGACCCACGGATGAGGGCGATCACCTCGTCGAGGTTGGCGAGCGCGATGAGCTGGCCCTCGAGCACGTGTGCGCGCTCCTCGGAGCGGCGCAGCTCGTACTTGGTGCGGCGAACGATGACCTCGCGCTGGTGATCAACGTAGTGGCCGATGACCTCGCGCAGCGAGAGCGTGCGCGGGACGTTGTCGACGAGCGCGACCATGTTGACGCCGAACGTCGTCTGCATCGGCGTGTGCTTGTACAGCTTGTTGAGCACGACCTTGGGGATCGCGTCGCGCTTGAGCTCGATCACCATCCGCATGCCGCGCCGGTCAGACTCGTCGCGCACGTCAGTGATCTCAGAGATCTTCTTCTCGCGCACGAGGTCGGCGATCTTGTCGATCACGCCACCCTCGCCGCCCTTGCGCACCTGATAGGGCAGCTCGGTGACGATGATCGCCTCCTTGCCCTGGCCGATCGGCTCGATGTGCGCCTTGGCCTGGACGCGGACACGACCGCGGCCGGTGGCGTACGCGTCACGGATCCCGTCGCGCCCCAGAATGGTGCCGGCGGTCGGGAAGTCGGGGCCCTTGATGTACTTCATCAGGCCCTCGACGTCGATCTGCGGATCGTCGATGTAGGCGACCGTGGCGGCGACGACCTCGCGCAGGTTGTGCGGCGGGATGTTGGTCGCCATGCCGACGGCGATGCCCGATCCGCCGTTGACGAGCAGGTTGGGGAAGCGCGCCGGGAGGACGACGGGCTCCTGTCGGGTGCCGTCGTAGGTGGGCTGGAAGTCCACCGTCTCCGAGTCGATGTCCCGGAGCATCTCGGTGGCGAGGCGATCGAGGCGGGCCTCGGTGTAGCGCATCGCCGCCGCGCCCCAGCCGTCGATGTTGCCGAAGTTCCCGTGGCCGTCGACCAGCGGGTAGCGCATGGAGAAGTCCTGCGCCATGCGGGCGAGCGTGTCGTAGATGGCCGAGTCGCCGTGCGGATGGAACTTGCCCATCACCTCGCCGACGATCTGCGCGCACTTCACGTGCTTGCGGTTGGGCTGAAGGCCCAACTCGTTCATCACGTGCAGGATCCGGCGCTGGACGGGCTTCAGGCCGTCACGGACATCGGGCAGCGCGCGCCCGACGATGACGGACATCGCGTAGTCGAGATACGCCGAGCGCATCTCCTCCTCGAGCCCGCGCGGCTCAATGTTGCCCCCGCCGATGGTGTCGATTGCTGACATGGGGGTCTCCTATGTGTCCAGGGTTGCGAGGCGCGCGTTCTCTTCGATGAAGGCGCGTCGCGGTTCCACTTGATCCCCCATCAGCATCGAGAAGACGAGATCCGCGGAGGCGGCGTCCTCCATGGTGACCTGCACCAACGTGCGGGTCTCCGGATCCATCGTCGTCTCGCGCAACTCGTCGGCGTCCATCTCGCCGAGACCCTTGAAGCGGTAGTAGTCGATGCCCTTCTGAGCGATCGCCAGCACCACGTCGTGCAGCTCCTCGAAGCTCGCCGCCTCCTGCACGGTGTCGCCGAGCGCGACCGTGAAGGGCGGAGTGCCGGTCAGGTTGTCCAGGTCACGGTGCACGTCGGCCAACCGGTGGTATTCGTTGGCCTCCAGCGCCGCATGGCGCACGCGGTGCGTGGTGGCCAGGCCGGTCTTGGCCTCGATCGTGCGCACCACCAGCTCGTCGGGGCGCTCCTCGACCAAGTGCAGCTTGTAGGGCTGGCCGTCGCCGTTTGACTCACTGGCCGCGACGTGACGCAGCAGCGTCGGGATATCGGTGATCTGCTCCTCGAGCATCCGCGCCTGCTGCATGAAGGACACGACGCCGTGCCCGTGCGCTGCGCGCAGGGCGGTCGCCCACCCCTCGTACTGCTTGAGCAGACGGGTGAGGCGCTTCCACCGTGCCTCGGTGAGCTTGAAGGCCTTGCCGTTGTGATCGGAGATCTCGAGCTTCTCGAACTTGTCGCCGAGCAGGATGTCCTCGAGCTCGGTCTCGCGCTCGATGTAGCGATGCTTCTGGCCCCGGGTCAGCCGGTACAGCGGCGGCTTGGCGATGTAGACGTAGCCGGCCTCGATCAGCGGCTGCATCTCGCGGAACAGCAGCGTCAGCGCCAGGGTCCGGATGTGGGCGCCATCGACGTCGGCATCGGTGAGGAGCACGATCTTGTGGTAGCGCGCCTTCTCGATGTCGAACTCGTCGCGCACGCCGGTGCCGACCGCGGTGATCAGCGCCTGAATCTCGTTGTTGGCCAACACCTTGTCGATGCGGCTCTTCTCGACGTTGAGGATCTTCCCGCGCAGGGGCAGGATCGCCTGGGTGCTGCGATCCCGCGCGCTCACCGCGGAGCCGCCGGCGGAGTCGCCCTCGACGATGAACAGCTCGGCCAGCGCCGGGTTCTTCACCGAGCAGTCGGCGAGCTTGCCGGGCAGAGTCGAGTTCTCCAGTGCCGTCTTACGCCGCGTCAGATCACGCGCCTTGCGCGCGGCGTTGCGCGCCTGGGCGGCCGAGACCGCCTTGCGGATCACGGACCGCGCGTCCTGCGGGTTCTCCTCCAGGTACTCGGCCAACCGGGCGTTGACCACCGACTGCACGAAGCCGGCCATCCCGGGGTTCCCGAGCTTGGTCTTGGTCTGGCCCTCGAACTGCGGATCGGTGAGCTTGGCCGAGATCACCGCGGTCAGGCCCTCGCGCACGTCCTCGCCGGTGAGGTTCTCGTCCTTCTCCTTGAGCTCGCCCTTCTCACGCGCGTAGCGGTTGAGCACGCCGGTGAGCGCCGAGCGGAACCCCGACAGGTGCGAGCCGCCCTCGCGGGTGTTGATGTTGTTGGCGAACGAGAACACGGACTCCTGGTAGGAGGAGTTCCACTGCATGGCCACCTCGACGGAGCCCTCCTCGCTCTCACCCTCGAACGAGATGACCTTCTTGTGGATGGGCTCCTTGTTCTCATTGAGGAAGGACACGAAGTCGACGATGCCGCCGTCGTACTGAAACTCCGCCCGCTTGCCGTCACCGCGCTCGTCGATCAGGATGATCTTGAGGCCGCGGGTCAGGAACGCGGTGTCGCGCATCCGCTCCTCGATGGTCTTGAAGTCGTAGTCCAGGGTCTCGAAGACCTCGGAGTCGGCCAGGAAGGTCGTGGTCGTACCCGTCTGCGTGGTCTCCTCGCCACGCGCCAGGTCGGCCAGCGGCTTGCCGCGCTCATAGGACTGGCGCCAGACGTAGCCGTCACGGCGAATCTCGACATCGACGCGCTCCGACAGGGCGTTGACCACGGAGACACCGACCCCGTGCAGCCCGCCGGATACCTTGTAGCCGCCGCCCTCGCCGAACTTGCCGCCGGCGTGCAGGACGGTCATGACGACCTCGACCGCCGGCCGTCCCTCCTTCTCCATCACCGCGACCGGGATGCCGCGGCCGTTGTCGACGACGGTGACCGATTCGTCCGGGTGGATCGTCACCGTGATCTCGGTGCAGTGGCCGGCCAGGGCCTCATCGACCGAGTTGTCGACGACCTCGTACACCAGGTGGTGGAGGCCATGCACCCCGGTGGAGCCGATGTACATGCCGGGACGCTTCCGGACCGCCTCGAGTCCTTCGAGAACGGTGATGTCTCCTGCGTCGTAACTGGAATTGCCGGCGCCCGTGCGGGCACCCTCGTCGTTCGCCACGATCCTCCGATGACGTTGAGACGCCCCGGTCCCGCGCCACGCCAGGCGCGCCGGGGCGTGAGGAATGGTGTACAGAACTATAGCACGGGGGCCGGTCGAAACCGCCCCGCACGCGACCCCCTTTTGCCTGCAAAAGTGCCAAAAACGGCACACCCTGCGCGCGACGTCAGCGACCCCCTACCACGCACCTCAGTCGCGAGATCGCCCCGGACGCCAGCGCGCCGTTGAGGCGCTCGAGGATGGGGACCGACATGAGGTCCAGTTCCTGAGCCCAGACCGACGCCGAGCAGGCGATGGTGAGCACGCCGCCCCGCTCGGCGGTCGGCACCGCCTCCGCCGCGATCGACGCTCCCACCACCTCGGGCCACACTCGCTGGACGTCGGCCAGGACCGTCTGGGGCGCCAGGTCGTCGGCCAGCACCGTCAACGCCCTCTCCATCGACCGCGGCGACCGGCGATAGTGCGTCATCCGGCACCCACCATGGCCTCGGCGTGCACCTCACCCTCGCCGACCTCCAGGCGCGAGACGCCGGACTCCTCCGCGCCCGGGACCTGGTCAAGATCGGTGGCGGTGATCACCGCCTGGCCCTCACCGGCCCGCAACAGGTCCACGAGCGCGCGGCGTCGGCCGGCGTCCAGCTCCGACATGACGTCGTCGAGCAGGAGCAGTGGTGGGCTGCGGCGATGCACGGCCAGGGCATCGCGCTCGGCCAGCAGCAGCGCCAGCAGCGCCAGCCGCTGTTGGCCCTGGGATCCGTAGGCGCGGAGCTCCCGGCCTTCCCGCGTGGCCACCAGGTCATCGCGGTGGGGCCCGTGACCGGTGAAGCCACGCTCGATGTCACCGTCGATGCGCTCGCGCAGCTCCGCGGCCAGCTCGTCCGCCGTGGCGGCTTTGGACCGCGGCCGGTAGCGGAGGGCCGGCTCGCCACTCAGCCCCAGGTCGGCGCACCACCGGACGAACCCGTCGGTGATCGCGTCGACGGCCGCCTGGCGATCGGCCATGAGGGCCAGGCCGTGGCGTGCGAGCTGGGCATCCCAGCTGTGCAGGGAGTTGCGGCTCCCCGCCCCAGAGCGGATACGAGCGATGAGCGCGTTGCGCTGGGCCAGCGACTGGTGGTAGGTGCGGCGCGTCCCCACCCGCGCGGGCCAGAGGCCGGCCACCAGCTGGTCCAGGTGGGCCCGGCGCAGCGAGGGCGCTCCCTTGATGAGCTCGAGACGATCGGGGAGAAACACGCTCACCAGTGGGCGCTCGGAGATCTCCACGAGGCGCTCGACGTTGGCGCCGTCGACCTTCATCCGCTTGGGCTCGCCCGGCGCGAAGCCCACCGAGATCTCGTGCGCGCCGTCCTCGGCCTCAGCCGACACCACCACCCGCGTGGCCCGCTCACCAAAGCGCACCACCTCCCGCTCG
The DNA here is from genome assembly GCA_035503355.1 of Solirubrobacteraceae bacterium. Taxonomy (GTDB): domain Bacteria; phylum Actinomycetota; class Thermoleophilia; order Solirubrobacterales; family Solirubrobacteraceae; genus Palsa-465. Next base: position 554 of record DATJTQ010000213.1, on the reverse strand, counting down.
TTGGTGGTCCGGCACGACCGTCCGGTACAGCCGAAGTAGAGCGCCTCGAGCAGGTTGGTCTTGCCGACCCCGTTGGGCCCGGTGATCACGGTCAACCCGTCGCCCAGCTGGACCGCGGCGTCCCGGTATCCGCGGAAGTCGCGGACGCTGAGGCCTACCACCCGCACTCCGACCCGCCCCGGGCCGCCTAGACGTTGAGCCTGATCGGCATGATCAGGTAGCGGAAGCGGCTCTCATCGCCGGCCTCGATCAGACCGGGACGCAGGGGACTGATCAGCTTGAGCAGCACGTCGCCCTCATCGATCGCCTCCAGCCCGGCACGCAGGAACTCAGGGTTGAAGCCGATCTCCAGCGCCTCGCCCTGAAAGGCCACGGGCAGCGACTCCGAGGCCTCGCCCACGTCCGGCGTCTGGGCCGAGACGGTGAGCTCACCCGGGGCGAAGGCCAGGCGCAGCGGCGCGTTCTTCTGCGCCAGCAGGCTGATCCGCCGCACCACGTCGGTGAACTCGCCGCCGGCCAGCCGCAGTTCGTGCTCAAACGTCTCGGGGAGCAGT
>DATJTQ010000212.1:0-6839 GCA_035503355.1 Solirubrobacteraceae bacterium | reverse complement strand
TCGTGGTGGTCGCGCTCGCTCTGGGCGCGACCACCTACGCCGCTGTCCTGCACAACCAGGCGGCCTCGTGGAAGACCACCAACCGCCGCGCGATCGCGGTCACCGCCACCGTCTCGGGTCTGCTGTACCCGGGAAGCGTGCGCCAGGTCCGCCTGCGCATCAAGAACCTTCTCTCCCGCCGGGTGCGGGTACTGGGCCTGGGGCTCAAGCCCGGTAAGCCGAGCGGCGACTGCCCGCAGTCGGCGGTGGTGGGCGGGCGCATCAACGCGCGGATGACCATCGCGCGCCGCGGCACCCGTACCGCCTACGTGTCGATCCGGATGCTGAGCACGGCGCCGGCCTCGTGTGAGGGCGCCACGATTCCCCTCGCATTCTCGGCGACGATGGACGGGCAACCGTGACCCGGCGAGCCGCCTGCCTGCTTCTGCTCCTCCTCGCCGCCTGCGCGGCCCCCGGTGCGGCCTACGCCGCCTGGTCGGGCGCCGGCACCGTGACCGCACAGATCCAGGCCGCGACGATGCCGACCGGCTCGGCCCCCACCGCCAGCGCCACCGGACACTCGGTGACGGTGAGCTGGAGCGCCAACACGCTGCTGGGCCAGAGCGTCACCGGCTACACCGTCAAGCGCTACAACGACTCTGGCGTCTCCCAGACAGTCGGCTCGGGCTGCTCAGGAACGATCACTGCGCTGACGTGCACCGAGGCATCGGTGCCGTCCGGGACCTGGACCTACACCGTGACGCCGCTGCTGTCGTCGTGGACGGGGAACGAGAGCCCGGCGAGCTCAGGCGTCACCGTCCAGGCTCCGGCCCTCAACATCACCTCGGCGACGACCGTGACCAGCCTCCCGGCGCCGGTGACCGTCTCGCTCACCGGCTTCACTGCGGGCCAGACCGTCACCTTCAAGCTCGACAGCGCCACCGGGACGACGCTGGCCAGCGTGATGTCGCCCAGCTCGATTCCCGCCAGCGGGGCGGCCACCGCCGGGATGGTTCTCCCCGCCGGAACCGCGCAGGGCTCCCACACCATCTACGCCGTCGGCAGTCAGGGCGACATCGCCACCGACACGCTCACCGTCGACCGTCCCACCATCGCCACCGCGGTGATCGCCAAGTCCGCCGGTGGCCTCGCCGGCACGATCAAGCAAGGCGGCACGTACTACGTGTACGCCAACGTCACCGGATCGGGGACGCCCCCCGCCGGCGTGGGCGGCGTGACCGCCGACGTGAGCGCGATCACCAGCGGTCAGACCGCCGCCTCCCTCACGTCGGGCAGCTATACCGTCGGTGGCCAGAGCTACGACTACCGCAGCGCCCAGCTCACCGCCAAGAGCAGCCTCGCCGCGGGCAGCGACGCCTTCACGGTCAAGCTCACCGACTCCGCGGGCACCGCCACCACCACGAGCTACTCGGTCACCGTCAACAACACCGCGCCGCAGGCGAGCAACATCCAGACCACCAACGTCGCCGGCGGCACCGCGGGCAAGCCTGAGGCGGGTGACACCGTGACCTTCACCTACAGCAAGGCGATCGATCCCAACAGTGTGCTGTCGGGGTGGGACGGCAGCGCCCAGTCGGTCATCGTCGAGATCATCGACGGCGGCACCTCGGGCGACGACAAGCTCGAGGTGCTCAACGCCTCCACCCAGGCCCAACTGCCCCTGGGCAGCGTCGACCTCGGCCGCAAGGACTACGTCGCCAAGACCACCACCTTCGGCGCCTCGGGCACGGCCTCCAGCATGGTGATGAGCGGAGCCGCCATCACCGTCACGCTGGGGACGCCGAGCGCCACCGCCACCACCGCCGCGGGAACGGGCACGATGGTGTGGACGCCATCGACCACGCCCACCGATGCCGCCGGCAACGCCGTGAGCTCCAACTCGGTCAACGAGTCCGGCTCCGCCGACAAGGATTTCTAGGCCGCATCGCGGCGGAAACGCTCCAATCACCCACGGCGGGGGATGAGCACTCACCCTGGTGGCAGGCAGGGTCTCGTCCATGGACCCCACCTCGGCACTGCCGTCATGGCGTGACACCGCGACCACACGCGCGATCATGGAATTTGTCGCGGCGGCGACCGCGAAGGACGGCCCGGGCCACATCCCCGTGCCTGAGCGCATCGCCGTCTTCGACAACGACGGGACGCTGTGGCCGGAGAAGCCGATGCCCGTCCAGCTGGACTTCATCATCCGGAACTTCGCGAAGGCCGCCGAGCAAGACCCCGCCCTGCGTGACCGGCAGCCGTTCAAGGCCGCCTACGAGCACGATCTTCGCTGGATGGGTGCCGCCATGGTCAAGCACTACCAGGGCGATGACGGCGATCTGAAGCTGTTGTTCGGCGCGCTGAGCGAGACCTCGGCCGGCGTCGACGCCGAGGTCTACGCCGATCAGGTGATGGCCTTCTTCGCCGACGCCGAGCACCCGCACTTCAAGCGCCCCTACATGCGCTGCGCCTTTCAGCCGATGATCGAGCTGCTGCGCTACCTCGAGACGCACGGCTTCCTCACCTTCATCGTCTCCGGGGGAGAGCGTGACTTCATGCGCCCCGCCGCCGAGCGGATCTATGGGATCCCGCGCGAGCGCGTCGTCGGCTCGGGCTTCGGCACCGATTACCAGGACGGCCGGATCGTCTACACCTCCAAGCTCGACGCCTTCGACGACGGCCCCGAGAAGCCACTGCACATCTGGGCGCGAACCGGGCGCAGGCCCGCCATCGCCGTCGGCAACTCCAACGGCGACCTCGAGATGTTCCGCTTCGCCGGCGGCGACGGCCGACCGGCGCTCCGGCTCGTCGTGCGCCACGACGACGCTGAGCGCGAGGTCGATGACCAGGGCGGGGCCGAGCACGTGCTCGGCGCGGGGTTCACGGAGATCAGCGTCCGTGACGACTGGGCCACGGTGTTCGCGCCCTGACGTCGCGGTGAACCCGCGGCGGCGGCCGTCCTAAGCTCGATGGGATGCCGACGATCGCCGTCCCCCCGCGTGCCCACGCTCTCGAGCGCGAGGTCGTCGCACCCGCCGGTCGCGCACCGCGCGGTCTCGGAACGCTGTGGCTCCAGGCGCGCGTCGCCGTGCGGCGCCGGTCACTGACGTGCCGGCTGGCCGAGGGTGCAGACCCCGCCGCCTCCCCGGCGCTGGCCCTCCGCGCCCGCCAGCTGACCGGCGAGCGCTCGCGCCGCTGGTTGGGTCGCTCCCTGCGCCGCGCGGTGTGGGTCGCCTCTCACCCGGCGCCGGGGCGTCCCGCCGTCGGTCTCATCCGCCGCGGCGCCGTGCTCGACGCCGAGCGCGCCATCGACCTGTTGGTCAAGCGCCTGCGCAGCCCCGTGCCGGTCACCGCCGAGGGGGTGGCGATGGTCGAGCGGATGCTCTCCGATGGCGCTTGGAGCCCCATGTACCGCGCCGCGGGCCCGGGCACGCTGCGCTGGATGGTCGTGGTGGCCACCGCCGCGCTGGAGCCGAGCGCGGTCTGAACTCAGATCCGGCCGCCGGCGTGCACGGCGAGCGCTCGAGGCCGTAGCGAGGCCGGGATCGGCGCCCCGTGGCGCTCGGCGTGGGCGCCGAGCATGCGGTGGGGCACGATCGGGACGCCCAGCCGGGATGCGGCCGCGACCGCGGCGGCGCGTTTGCGTCCCCATGACAACGGGAGCGCCAGCGCAACGATGCGGCAGTGAGCGGCGCGCATTCCGCCGCCGTAGAGCTCCATGGCGCCCCACAACACGACGGCGCCCGCCACCAGGTCACGGGTGCCGGCCGACGCCGTCCGCGGGCACGGGTCGTAGTACGCGTAGATGCCGCAGGTGCATTGCGGGTCGGGGATGGCATTCAGGCCGTGGCCCTCCAGGGCGCAGTGAGCAGCGAGGTCGGGGTGACGCCACACCACCCGGCGGTAGGGCGAGTGGAGGCGGTCGCCGTGCAGCCGCCATTGGCGAAAGCCCACGACGGCATCGATCAGGTCCGGTACGGGGGTCGAGGCGGTCATCGCGCCGGGACCGGCTCGTGCCTGGGAGTCTCCTCGGGCGCGGGGACCTCGGGTCCGGGGCGGTCAGGCACCGCCGGAGCGGTGGCGGGGACCCGGATCGGCTCGACGGTGATCCGGCGCGACGGGCCGGGCAGGGTGGCCCGCGGCGACCGGCAGGGCTGGCGACGGGCGAGAGCAGACGTGGTCATGGTGACCTCCTCGAAAGTGAACGGTTCACATCCGTAGAGGCCATCAGCGGCACAGCCGCGCTCAGAGCGAGCCTCATCGCTCGGCCTCTGACGTTACCGCATCGCGCGGGGTCGCCAGAAGGCAGGCGATGGCGCGCCTGGCTTGCCGCCAACCTCGAGTGGGCCTCCACCGCGCCGCCGGCGTCGCGGATAGTGTCTGCATGTGACCGGGACCCGGGACCGGCCTGGACCATGAGGCATCGGCGTGCAGTGCTCTCTCGCGTGCTGGCCAGTCCGCGGCTGCGCCGCGTCGAGGTCGCCTTCAGCGGGTTCGGGGTCAGCGAGTACGGGGTGTGGGTGGTGATCCTCGTCTTCGCGTTCCGTCGCGGCGGGACCTCGGCGGCGGGCATCGTGGCGGCGGTCCAGCTGTTGCCGGCGTCGGTGGTGGCGCCGTTCGCGGCGCGGCTGATCGACGCTCGTGGCGCGCCGACCACGCTCTGTGGGGGCTATCTGGCTCAGGCGCTGTCGCTGGGCGTGACCGCCGCACTGGCGCTCAGTGGCGCGCCGTCAACCGTCGTGTACGCGGGCGCGGTGGTGGCCGCCTGCGCGGTGACGCTGACGCGCCCGGCGCAGGCGGCGCTGCTGCCCGCGTTGGTCCAGACGCCCGCTCAGCTCACCGCGGCCAACGTCGTGACGGGCTGGGTGGACAACCTGACGCTCCTGGCCGGTCCAGCGGTGGCGAGCGTCGCACTGGCCACGGCCGGCCCGGGGTGGGCCCTGGTCCTGTTCGCGGCCGTGGTCACCGGCTCGGCGCTCGCCGTCGCTCCGCTGTACCGGCTTGGCCAGGTGGGGCTCGAGGAGGAGGACGAGCCCGCCGCCGGCTCGGTCGGAGAGGTGGTTCGGGCCGCGCCCGGCGCGCTCCCGGCGCTGGTCATGCTGACCGCCGAATACGCCGTCCTCGGAGCCCTGGACGTGCTGGAGGTGGTCCTCGCCGCCCTCGTCCTCGGGCTGGGCGCCAGCGGTGCCGGCTATCTGGGAGCGGCGTTCGGAGCCGGCGGCGTGGCCGGGGCGATGGTGGCGCTGACCCTGGTGGGACGACACCGGCTGGCCACCCCGCTGCTACTCGCGGGCTCCGCATGGGGGGCGGCCTTCATCGCCGTGGGGGCGTGGCCGGCGGTGGGCGCCGTGCTGTGTCTGCTGGCTTTCGCCGGGGCGGGCCGCACCGTGCTCGATGTCGGCGGCCGCACGATTCTTCACCGCACGGTCCCGGCGCCCCTGCACGGCCGGGTGTTCGGAGTACTTGAAGGCGTCGAGACGTTCGGCCTGGCGGTGGGATCGCTCAGCGTGCCGCTGCTGGTCACCGCCGCCGGGGCGCGTGGCGCTGTCGCCGTCGTCGGCGGACTGCTCATCGTGGTGCCGCTGCTCACCCTCCCTGAGCTGCGCCGGATCGAGGCGGCGGCGCCGGCGCTGGATGCGGAGCTGACCCTCCTGCGTGGCGTCTCCCTGTTCGCCATGCTCAACGCGCCGGTCCTGGAGGACCTGGCGCGCTCGCTGACACCGGTGCCTGCGCCGCCGGGTCAGATCATCGCTGAGGAGGGCCGGCCCGGCGACGAGTACTTCGTGGTGGCGGCGGGCGAGCTTGACGTGTCGATCGCCGGCGCCCGGGTCCAGCACCTCGTACCCGGTGACGGGTTCGGTGAGATCGCGCTGCTGCACGAGGGGGTGCGCACGGCGACGGTCACGGCCACGACGGACGTGACGCTGTTCGCCCTCCCCCGGGCGGCCTTTCTCGAGGCCGTGACGGGCTCAGGCCAGGCCCACCGGGCCGCCCGCGAGCTCGTCGCCGAGCGGCTCGCGATGCCCCCGGTGGCCACCGACGGATCCGATGTGTAGCCCCGGCGGTTAATCACCCCCCCGGGGTGACGTCCCGTCACCTGGCTGCCACGTACGGTGCGACGCGTCCGTCAGAGGCCGTCGACGATCCCCGCCCGCCGAGCGAAGGAGCAGCCAGATGCCAAGGCCATTCAAAGGTGAAGTTCGACTCGATGTGCGCGACTCCACCGAGGACTGGCGCGCGTTCCGCGACCAGCCCGCGCCCGAGGGAGCGCCGAACGTCCTCATCGTGCTCTACGACGACACCGGACTGGCCGCATGGTCTCCGTTCGGCGGCCGCATCGAGATGCCCACGCTCCAGCGCCTCGCCGACGACGGTCTCACCTACTCGCAGTGGCACACCACGGCACTGTGCTCGCCGACCCGGTCGTGCTTTCTCACCGGGCGCAACCACCACCAGAACGGCTTTGCCCAGATCGCCGAGGGCGCCCAAGGGTTCCCCGGCCACTCCGGTCACGTGCCGATGGAGAACGCCGCCCTGGCCGAGGTGCTGCGGGAGCGGGGCTGGAACACGTTCTGGCTGGGCAAGAACCACAACGTCCCCGTGGACGAGTGGGCGATGGGCGCCACCAAGCGCAACTGGCCGCTGGCGCGCGGCTTTGACCGCTTCTACGGCTTCATCGGAGGCGAGACCAACAACTGGTATCCGAACCTCGTCGAGGACAACCACTACATCGACCAGCCCTACCTCCCCGAGGACGGCTACCACCTCTCCAAGGACCTTGCCGACAAGGCGATCTCCTTCATCCGCGACAGCAAGCAGACCGCCACTCAGAAGCCGTGGTTCATGTGGTTCTGCCC
>DATJTQ010000211.1:0-14560 GCA_035503355.1 Solirubrobacteraceae bacterium | reverse complement strand
GACCTCGAAGAGGGCGCGCGCGTAGACCTGGGCGATCTCCTCCATCTAGTTGTGTTCCGCCTCCGACGCCAGGGCGCTGAAGTCCAGCTCGGACAGGGCGTCCTCGACGAGCCGGCGCTGGTCGTCTTCGGTGAGCGTCTTGCGCGTCACCTTCTCGGTGGCCAGGACGGTGAGGTCGGCGACCTCGCGGCGGATCTCCTGGATCGCGCGGCGCGTCTCGGACTCGATGTCGCGGCGGGTCTGCTCCAGCAGTTGCTCGCGCTTGGCCTTGGCCTCCTCCTCGGAGCTGCGCTCGAGGCTCTCGCCGGCCCGGCGGGACCGCGCGACGATCTCCTCGGCCTGCTCGCGGGCTTCCTTGAGGCGCTCCTGGTACTCCTTGAGGATCTCGTCGGCCTGATGACGGACCTGCTCGGCGTGGTCGATCGACTCCTCGATCGCGTGCTGGCGCTTGTCCAGCGCCTCGGAGATGCGCGGGAAGGCGACCTTCCACAGGATGTACATCGAGATGCCGAACAGCAGCAGCGTCCAGATCATCAGCCCGACGTTGGGCGTGATCAGGAAGGAGCCGCTGGAGGCAGCGGGGACAAGCGCGCTGGGCATCGTTACTTCAGCACCCAGGAGAGCAGGCCGGCCACCAGGCCGTAGAAGAAGGTGGCCTCGGTCAACGCGAAGCCGAGCCACTGGATCTGCGTGATCTCATCGCGCATCTCCGGCTGGCGGGTCACCGCCTCGATGACCTTGCCGAAGATGATCCCGATGCCGACGCCGGCACCGACGGCACCCAGTCCGCCCCCGATCCCGATGCCGAGTCCGGCGCTGATGGCGCCGAATGAGAGGAGGTGTGTAAGCGCTAGCACTGTGAGGTCAGCTCCTTCGTGGTTTTAGTGATGAGTTACCGCGCCACTGATGTAGATGGCGGCAAGAGTCGCAAAGATGAAGGCCTGCAGCGTCGCCACCAGCCCCAGTTCGAACAGGTAGAGGATCACCGCGAACGGGAGCGTGAACCAGCCCAGGAAGGACAGTCCGAGCAGCACCGCCAGGCCGCCGGCCATGAACAGGATGATCAGGTGGCCGGCCAGGATGTTGGCGAAGAGTCGGATGGTCAGCGAGAGCAGCCGCATGAAGGTCGAGATGATCTCCAGCGGGAAGATCAGCAGCAGGATCGGCCCGCTGATGCCGCCGGGGACGAGGCTCTTGAGGTAGCCAAGGGGGCCCTGGGCGCTGATCCCCACCCAGTTGAAGGCGACGAACACCACGACGGCCAACACCAGCGGCACCGAGATGTTCGCCGTGGCCGCGTAGAGCGCGAACACCGGGATGTGCGCACCGAAGAGCGTGAACGTCTCCCCGGAGTTGGCGGGCAGCGGGATGTAGCCGATCAGGTTGTTGAACCAGATGAAGAGGAACAGCGCGCCCAGGAACGGGAACCACTTGGCGGCCAGCCGGTCGTCCATGTTGCCGCGCGTGATGTTGTCGCGCATCAGGGAGTAGAGGACCTCCACCGCGGTCTGGACCTTGTTGGGGCGCTGGTGCATGCGGCGCGAGATCCACACCATCGTGCCGATGGTCAGCACGGTGGAGATGAAGATGTAGAGCACGGCGCGGTTGATGCTGAACACCCCGAGGTGGATCCAGTTGATGAGCTTGAACTCGTTCTGGATCTGGAACTCGTGGTTCTGGTGCCCGAACCCGAAGAGGACGATGAGGAGCAGGATCCCGGCCAGGTAGAAGCCGAAGATCCCCCACAGGAGCTTGCGCGTGGTGCTCATCGAGACCTCGGGCGGGTGGCGGCGGAGATGGCCATCGAGATGGTGTAGCCGAAGACCACGACGGCCAGGCAGGTGATCCCGGCGTCCTTGCCGCCCGCGTTGCGAGCGACGATCACGGCGATGGCCAGGACGAAGAGGCGGCCGAACATGTGGGCCATCCGCAGCCCGATCTGTCGCTGTGGGTCCGCGCCGGCGATGACGCGGTCGATACCCACGCCGGCGGCGCGCAACGCAATCCACGCCCCGGCGCCGATGGCGTAGCCCGAGGCGGGGACGCCGATGAGCAGCATGATCGGGGCGGCGACCACCAGGACGATGACGTCGAAGAAGGCGAGCGCGTTCACGGGAGGCCGCTCAGTAGCCGCGGAAGCGCCTAATGACAACGTAGATCCCCACCACGAAGCCGATGAGAAGGCCGGCGATCCCTCCCGCCAGCGCTCCACCGAAGATCGCTCCGATCCCGGCGCCGATCGCCACGAACAGCAGATTCGCCGAGAGCAGGAAGGCTCCGGCTCCGGCCACGTCGCGGCCCGTCAAGGGCGAACGGCTGCTGGTTTTTTGCATTGGGTCTGCTGAAGCTGCTTGGCAAGCTGGCGTACTGGGTTGAGGGGCGCGAAGGCTACCGGCGCAGGACCAGCAGGCGTCGCCTGCATTTCAGCGCCGGAGAGGGCGGCGCGCCACTCCCAGGAGGGTAGTGGAGAGCTGCCTTCAGTTAGAGGGAGGTTAGCGTGCCCGGGCCATCTGGCGCGTGGCCGTCGACGAACCGCCTCGCGGTAGTTCGGGCTTGGGGATCTGGCCCTCCGCCCACATCGCCGCGAGGCTCGCCCGCGGCAGTCCGAGCGCCCCCTGATACACCAGGTATCGGGGCTGCCAGCGCGGGAAGAACTTGGCGTTGAACCGGTACAGGCTCTCGATCTGAAAGAAGCGGTTGCCGAGCGCGATGAGCCGCCCCAGGGCCCGCTCGGCGGGCCGTTCGGGGCTGTGGATCCAGCGCGCGAACGCCGCGAAATTGAGTGACATCTCATCGACGCCCCGCTCGCGCAGGAGCTCCACCGCGCTGACCACCATGAACTCAGTCAGTCCGTTCGGCGTGCGGGGGTCGCGGCGCATGAACGACAGAGACATCGCCGAGCGACCGAAGCACGGGACGAAATGCAGGACGCCGCGCACCGCGTGGTCCTCGTCGCGCGCCAGGACGACGAGCGTGTCCTCGCCGTGGTCACCGTGCAGCGAGTCCATCGCCATCGAGAAGCCGCGCTCGGGCGCACCCTCGCGGCCGCGCTCCAGCACGTCCTCGACCTCGGCGGCCACCACGCGGTCCAGCTCCGAGACGCGGTGCAGCTCGGCGGAGTAGCCGGCCTTGCGCAGGCGGCTGACGGACTGGCGGACCTTGCGGATCGGCCGTCCCTCCAGCGAGAACTCCCCCACCTCGATGATCGCCTCGTCGCCGAGGTACATCGTGCGCAGGCCGAGCTGCTCCCACAGCGGCAGCAGACGCTGGCTGGCCCCCACCGCCGCCAGCTTGAGCCCGCGGGTCTCGGCGTACTCCTTGAGGTCGGCCAGCAGCTCGGGCAGGGCGGCGTCGGGCCCCACCGGGTCACCGGACAGCAGCAGGACGCCGTTCTCCACCCGGTAGCCGACGAAGGCCACGCGGTCGGGGCTGAAGAAGTAGTGCTTGTCGGCGCGCAGCTTGAAGAACGACAGGGTGTCCGAGCCGTGGGCGCGCACCAGCTGCGCCGCCGCGCGCCGGGCGGCCGGGCCGGGGAGAGCGGCGGGGCCGGCCAGCGGCCGGAACACGACATAGGCCATGGCCAGCAGCGTCCCGATCTCGATCAGGTGGACGCCGAGCGGGACCCAGGCGAAGGCGTGGTGGCCGATGGCGTGATGCTCGAAGCGCAGCGGGCCCGTCTGCCAGGCCAGGAGGTCGCCCGTCTCGCGGATGACGGCGCTCGGGGAGGGATGGCCCTCCGAGACCCACGAGGCGAGGCCGGCCAGGACGAGGCCAAAGGCCCCCAGCACCGGCACCCGCCACACCGAGCTGCGCAGCGTGATCGGATCGTGCTCAACCCGGAACTCGGCGGCGCCCGCGCACAGCCAGGCCGCGGTGGCCCAGGTGAACACGGTCTCCTCGAAATCAAGGCCCTTGAGCAGGTCGAGAACCCCGAGCACCAGCATCAGTCCGATGGCCGTCTGCCAGGCCCGGCGCCGGCGCTTGAGCAGGTACGGGCTGACCAGCAGCAGAGCGGCGCCTGCCGGCAGGGCGACGGCGTGGAACAGCCGCATGGCCTCGACGGGCTCGACGTCAAGCAGCAGACGCCCGCGCCAGCGGATGTTGGGCGTCAGCGCCGAGGCGACGTTGATGAGGCCGACGAGCGCCGCCGCGAAGGCGGCCAGCGCAGGGGTGCAGCGTGCGGTGCGTTGACGGATGCGAGACATGCGAAGGGAGCGCCGGGGTCTGTGAACAGCGCGCTGGGCCGAACGGCCTGACGGGTGCGACGCCTACGCAGACCGGCGTGTCACCGGAATTTACCGCGTCAGTCGGCGGCGGTTACGCGTGCGATCGTTGCGGTTGTGTTTGCGGTGCGCGGCCGGGTCTCGTGGCCGGGATCGCGCCGGACGGGCAGCAGCAGGCTCACCGCGAGCGCTGCCACCGGGAAGACGGCGATGAGCTCGAACACCGAGCGCAGCCCCTGGCCGTCGGCCAGGATCCCCAGCAGCGGGGCGGCCACGCCGCCCATGCCCACCGACAGGCCGATGGTCACGCCCGAGGCGACGCCGATCCGAGCCGGCAGGAACTCCTGGCCCATGACGATCGTGACTGCGAAGGTCGCGATCGTCGTCGCGCCGGCCACCGCCGCGAACAGCATGGCCACCGCCGGGGACGAGACGAGGAAGCCGACGGTGAGGAAGGGCATCAGTGCCATCGAGCCGATGAGGACCGACCGGCGCCCGAAGCGATCCGCCAGCTGGCCGCCCACCAGGGTCCCCACCGCTCCGCCGATCAACAGCACGGTGAGCGCGGCGCCCCCGGTACCTCTACTCGTGTGCAGGTCGTGGATGAAGTACAGCGGGATGAAGGTGACGAATCCGAAGTAGACGAACGAGCGCAGCGCGATGACCACGGCGAGCAGCGTGAACGGCCCCCACGCGTCGGAGCCGGTGGCGGCGGCGCGGCTCGTCGTGGGATCCACCCGGAAGGTCTTCAGGCGCGGCAGCTCGCGGGCGAGCACGAGGCCCATCAGCGATGTCGGCAGGATGATCAGCAGCGTCCCCGACAGGCCGAAGGCGAGGACCAGCGGGGTGACGAGAGCCGGCCCCAGCGCGAAGCCGACGTTGCCGCCCACGCTGAACAGGCTCATCCCGCTCGACCGGCGCGACCCCGAGACGTAGTTGGCAAACCGCGACCCCTCCGGATGGAAGGCGGCGACGCCGATGCCGCTGACCACCACCGCCGCGAAGGTGAGCGCGTAGCTGGGCGCCACCGCGGCCAGCGCAGCGCCGAGCCCGCCGAGCAGCGGGCCCAGCGGCATCAGCCAGGGCAGCGAGCGGCGGTCCGAGAGGTGGCCGAAGAGGGGCTGGATGATCGAGCTGGCGATGGTCGCGGCCAGGATGAGCGCCGACGCGCCGGCGTAGCTGAGGTTGTCCCTGACGATCAGGAACGGCAGCAGCGCCGGGATGGCGCCCTGACCGACGTCGGTGAACAGGTGGCCGGCCGAGAGGGTGGCCATGGCACGCCGGTCCACTCCCGATCGCCTCGCCGGTGCCCGCGGCGCGGGCGTGGCGGCCGCGGTGCTCACCCCGCGTCGATCTCGCGGATCTTCTGCCTGACCCTGTCCTGCTTGTCCGACAGCTCGGTGGCGAGGTCGGTGAGCTCGGCGAGGCGCGTGCGGACCAGCTTAAGCTGCCCCGAGATGTGGGTGCCGAGCTCCTCCAGGATCCGCCGGCGCTCGGCGGGATCCTCGGTGTGGGCCAGCTCGTCGCGCAGGTGCGCGCGGGCGCTCTCGGCCTCCAGCAGCTGCGAGAGCTGCTCCAGGCTCAGACCGAGGAGGTCGCGCAGGCGGATGATCTCCCGGACGCGGTCCACATCGGCCTGGGTGTAGACGCGGTGCTTTCCCTGAGCCCGCTCGGACACCGACTCCAGCAACCCGATCTCCTCGTAGTAGCGGATCGTGCGTGGGGTGGTGCCGGTGAGCTCGGCCACCTCGCCGATGCGCAGCTGGCGATCAGCGGTGGCGCTCACGCTGATCGCCTCCCCTCGCCATCCAGGCTCGGCTGTAAGTCGGCGGCGTGAGTCATCCGGCTTGACGCCACCGCCTGCACCTCACGGGGCTTCTCCGCCGCGGGCGCGCTGACGTGCTTGGGGCGCGCCGCGGAGATGAACGCCCCGACGATCGAGACGGCGCACAGGCACCACAGGGCCGTGTGCATGTTGGAGATGAAGGGCACCAGCTGCGCGTTGGAGATGTGGTTGGCCAGGCCCGAGAACACCGCGAAGAGCGTCTGCTTCGGCACCGACGAGGTGACGACAGCCAGCACGAAGGCGATCGATAGCACAGCGCCGGTGTTCTGCACCAGGACCCGAGCGCCGGCGGCGATGCCCCGGCGATGAGGCGCCACCGTGCCCATCATCGCGGCGGTGTTGGGCGAGTTGAACATGCCCGACCCGATGCCCACGATGAACATGTAGATCCCGGGCAGGGCGTAGCCGGTGTCACGCTGGAGCGTGGTCATCAGCCCCAGGCCGAGCGCCGTGACCAGCATGCCCAGCACGGCCAGCGTGCGCGACCCGCGACGGTCAGCCCAGATCCCGGCCAGCGGGGAGGAGATGAGCATCCCCAGCGCCAACGGCGCCAGCTTGATGCCGGCCAGGATGGGCGAGTTGCCCTGGACGCCCTGGAAGTAGAAGACGAACACGAACATGAGCGCGAAGCGGGCCAGCCCGTTGCAGAAGGCGGCGCCCGACGCGGTGGAGAACAGGCGGTTGCGGAAGATCGAGAGATCGAGCATCGGCGCCTTGACGCGCGACTCGATGAGCACGAACGCCGGCAGTAGGACCGCGGCGACGATCAGCGCCGGAATCGTCAGCGGTGACGTCCAGCCCATCAGGCCGCCCTTGGAGATCCCGTAGACCAGGCCGGTCAGGCCCACCAGGAAGGTGAGCGTCCCCAAGAAGTCAAACGAGCGGTCCTCGGAGCGGCCGGTGACCTCGTGCAGGACGGAGGCGCCCCAGATGGCACCGGCGAGGCCGAAGGGGACGTTGAACCAGAACACCCAGTGCCAGGAGATGGCCACCAGGGCGCCGCCCAGCACCGGCCCGATGACCAGGCCGACGGCGGCCACCATCGTGTTGGTGCCCATGGCCAGGCCGAGCTGCTCCTTGGGGAAGGCGTCGGTGACGATCGCCGCTGCGTTGGCGAACAGGAACGCCCCGCCGATCCCCTGCAGGATCCGCCACAGGATGAGCTGCGTGCCGTCGCCCGCGAAACCCGCCCCCAGCGAGGCCAGCGCGAACACCACGAAGCCCATCACATAGGCCTTCTTGCGCCCGAACTGATCCGACAGCCGGCCCGCGCTGAGCACCAGCACGGTCGAGGCGATCATGTAGACCAGGATCACCCACACCAGCTCCAGCAGACTCGTGTGCAGGCTGCGCTCGAGATCGGGCAGCGCGATGATCAGGGTGCCCGAGTTGATCGTCGCCAGCAACATCCCCAGGCTGGTACAGGACAGGGCCCACCACTTGTAGGAATCGTGCTCGGCATTGACGCCGAGGCGGCGGCGAGCCGTGGGGCCCTTCGCCTGGGGAGCGTTCAGCACTGACAATTCGGGCCTGCCTTCAATCGGAATCTTACGTAAACGTCAGAATAGCAGAGACGCGCGCACAGGGGTCCGGGGCGCGCCGATCGCAAACCCGGTACCTCTGACCACCCCGCCCGGGGGTCCGGGGCGCGCGCCGATCGCATCCCGGCATCTCTCACCACCCCGCCCGGGGGTCCGGGGCGCACGCCCGGTGCGGCCGCGCGCCCCTCCCCTTCCCCTCCCTACGCGTGGTGGCCCTTGTGCCTCTTCGCGGCGCGTTTGTGGCGCGCCGGCGGCTCATGCAGGGTGACCTGACGGTTGAGCACGCTGCGCTTGCCCTGGGTGATGGCCAGCCGCACCCGCAGCGAGTGCGCCGCCGCCAGCAGCTTGCGCCCACGCGCGTCGAGCCCGACGGTGATGGTGAGGCTCCGGCCCCCGCGGAGGCTGATCGCGCGGCCGCCCAGCCCCACCGTGTGCCGGCGCTTGCCCTTGCCGGCCTCGGTCAGCAGGGTGAGGCGGCCGGTGCACCGCGTCACCTTCGCGCCCTTGCAGGCGACCTTGACTCGCAGCTTGTCGTCCTTGAGCACCAGGACGTGCCCCACCACGGCGAGGCGGCCGGCCACCACTCCCGGGGCGGGAGCCGGCCCGGTTGGTCCGGGAGTGGTCGAGGCGGCGGACGCGCCGAGCACCACCCCACCCCAGCCATCGACCGCCGCGCAGGTGTTGCCGGCCGGGCACGCGATGCCGAAGATCGGCCAGCCGTCGACGTCGCTGAGGCTCCACGCCCCCGCCCCGCCGTTGGGATCGGTGCTGGCCACCACATTGCCCGACGCGTCACCGCCCACGCACAGTGACGCCGATGGACAGGTGATCGTCTGGATGACGTTGGGGGCGCCGTCGGGCGAGTCCACCGTCACCGGCGAGCCCCAGGTGCCCTTGGCCGGGTCCGTCGAGGTGACGATCGCGCCGTTGCTGTCGCCGGCCACGCACAGGGTGGTCGTCGGGCAGTCGATCGCGTTGAGCGCCCCGTCCTCGACGTCGCCCTCCGTCCATGCGGCCACGCCGGCCGTGGGGTTGGTCGCGTGCCACTCGGTGCCGGAACTGTCGATGGCGACGCACAACGTCGTGACCGGGCATGAGATGCCGGGCAGCTCGTCGTCGTCGGCGATGTCAGCGCTGCTCCAGGCCCCGGCGCCGCCGGTGGGGTTGGTGGACGTGAGCACCTCGCCGGTGGCGTCGGTGGCCACGCAGAGGCTGACCGACGGGCACGAGATCGCCATCAGGCTGGAGTCCGGGTCAACGGCGGCCGACGTCCACGCGGGCGCCCCGCCTCCCGGATCGGTGGAGTGCAGGATGTTGCCGGCCTCATCGACGGCGAGGCACAGCTTCGTCGAGGGGCAGGCGATCGCGGTCAGCGCCGTATCCGAGTCGATGTCGGCCGAGCCCCAGCCACTCTGCCCGATCCCCGCCGCGCTGGAGTGCAGGAGGTCGCCGTTGGCGTCCACGGCGTAGCACTGGCTCGACGCCGGGCACGCGATGCCGGCCAGACCGACCCCGATCCCGTTCTGCAGCGCGGTCGACGCCCAGGCGGCGGGGTTGGCGGACGGGCTGGTGCTGGTGACGATGTCGTCGCCGATGTCCCCGCCCGCGCAGAAGCCGGCGCTCGGGCACGAGATCGCCTCCAGCGCCGTGCTGTCGGGGCGGGTCGCCGTGCCCCACGCTGCCGCGCCGCCCGCGGGGTTGGTGGAGACGAGCACGTTGCCGCCGTCGCCGCCGATGGCGCAGAACGTCGCTGACGGACACGACACCGAGTCCAGCCCGGCCGTGGCGTCGAGGGTGGTCGACGGCCACGTCGTCGTGGTCGGCGTCGCGCCCGGGTTGGTCGAGACCAGGGCATTGCCGTCGTCGTCGACGGCCACGCACAGCGACGGCGAGGCGCAGGAGACCGCGTTGAGCTCGGCGCTGGTGTCGACGACCGCCCCGGTCCACCCGTTCGCGGGTCCGGTCGGGGCGCCGGAGCTCAGCACCGTCCCCGCGCTATCGACGGCCACGCAGAAGGTGGTGGTGGGGCACGACACCGAGGTCAGCGCGTTGGCGCTGTCGATGGCGGCGCTGGTCCAGGCGGAGGCGCCGCCGGCCGGGTTGGTGGAGCTCCAGACGTTGCCGGACTGGTCAACGGCCACGCACTCCGAGGCCGTGGGACACGAGATCCCGCTCAGCGCATCGGTGGTGACCGCGGCCACCGACCATCGCGCCGTGGGGGTGGCCGGCGTCCGGGTGGTGAGCACGTTGCCCATCAGGTCCACCGCGGCGCAGAACGACGTCGTCGGGCACGAGATCCCGGTCAGGCCGTCGAGGCCGAGCGAGGTTCCATCGATGTCGGTGGTGGTCCACGCCGACGGGCCGCCGGTGGGGTTCGATGAGCTGACCAGATCGCCACTGCCGTCGACGGCGAGGCAGAGGCCCGCGCTGGGGCACGAGATCCCGCTCAGCGGCGTCGGGCCGGCCGGGTCGATCTGGACCGGCGCGTCCCAGGCGATCGGGTCGGCCTGCGCTGCGGCGGCGAAGGCCGTCGATGCCAGCACGCAGGCCACCGCCACGGCCACCACGACCGCCACCGCTCGCGCGACGCGGGCGATCATCGCCGGATCTGAGGGCCCCACGGCGGCGTGCGCATCCATGACGCGCGCGAACGTACCAGCCTCGCCCGGCGCTTCGCCGGTCCTTAACCGGACGTCAACCCTCCGATTACGTCTCGAATGCAGCGACGGTGGCAAGGATCACGAACGCCGCGATCAGCGCCGCGCCCTCGAAGGGGGTCGCCTCGCCGTCGGTGGTGATCTGCCAGATCAGCACCGACGTCCCCAGCAGCGCCCCGGTGTAGACCGGCGGCAGCGCGAACGTGAGCGTCGTCGCCGTCAGCAGCGACACGATGACGAGCAAGGGGTACAGAAAGGCCGCGATCTGGGCCACCGAGTTCTTGACCACCGAGATCGCCAGCTCGTTCTCGCCCTTGGCGGCCAGGACCACCCCGACGGCGTGCTCGACGGCGTTGCCCGCCGTGGCGACGATGACCAGACCCGCGAAGGACCGCGAGATCCCCAGGGTGTGGATGGTCGGCTCGAGCGCGTGCACGAACCAGTCAGAGACGAAAGCCGCCGCCAGCCCCGACACGGCGAGCAGGACCAGGCTGGTCGCGGTGGCCACACGAGGCTTGGCGTGCTGGTTGCCCGCGGGCTCGGTGGTCAGATACTGATGCACCCACACCCCGTAGGCGACGAGGATCGCCACCGCGCCGACGACCGAGATGGCCTTGATGTGATGGCTGGCCGAGTCGTTGGCGCCGTTGGCCAGGGCCACCAGCAGGATGATGAAGCTGGAGATCAGCAGCATCGTCGCCGTGTCGTTGGGCAACCGCGGGTTGAAGCGCATGATCTTGTCCTTGCTGCGCAGGCTCCCGACGATGATCACCAGGCCCAGCACGAACAGGGCGTTGACGAGGATGGAGCCCAGGATCGCGGTCTCGGCGACGATCTTCTCGCCCGCGTTGAGGGCGAAGATGACGACGAAGAACTCGGGCAGATTTCCGAGCGTCGACTGCAGCAGGCCGGTCGCCGCCGTGCCGAAGCGCTCCCCCACCTGCTCGGTGGAGAAGGAGACGATCCAGGCGACGCCGGCCAGGGCCAGGCCCGCCACCACGAAGGCCACGACGTGGCCGAACGCGGTGACGTAGCGGGTCACCCCCGCGAGCACGGTGAGGACCGCCGCGACGGCGAGGCCGATGCGCTCGGCTCGTGTGAGTCCGGCCAGCAGGCGTCTACCTGCCGGTCATCACGGTGTCGGCGTCCGAGGCCACTACTTCACCTTCTCAAACTCGCCCGTCTCGATGTCCCTGGCCACCTGGTCGTCGATCTCCTGCTCCTGGGCCGCCGGGTCCGTGCGTCGGATCTCGATCGAGCGCAGCCCCTTGAACTTGAAGATCTCGAGGACGTAGATGAGGTAGACGCTGGCGGCGGCGCAGACCAGCGCGAAGGCGAGGAGCCCCGCGATCCAGAGCGCCTTGTGGTCGGGGTGGTGAGAGACGTGGTGGGAGACGATGCGCAGCGCCACGGCCAGGCCCGCCATCAAGAACGTCCACGCGTACAGATAGATCACGGTCTTGCGCTGGGAGAACCCGATCTGGGCCATCCGGTGGTGGAAGTGGTTGGCGTCGGCCGACCACGGCTTGCGCCGGTACTTCAGTCGCTTGGCGATGACGAACCCGGTGTCGAGGAAGGGGATGACCAGGATCACCAGGGGCACGATCAGGGCGACGAACGCGTTGGTCTTCAGCGAGCCGACCACCGCGATGACGCCCAGCAGATACCCGAGCAGGTTGGCGCCCGCATCGCCCATGAAGACCGAGGCCGGGTAGAAGTTGTGAAAGAGGAAGCCGAGCGCCGCGCCGGCGGTAATGGCGGCCAGGACCGGCGCCCCCTTGACGCCGAGGTCGAAGGCGATGATGGCGAAGGCGATGCCGTCGATCGTGCACAGCCCGGCGGCGAGCCCGTCGACGCCGTCGGAGAAGTTCACGACGTTCATCAGCGCCACCAACCACACGACGGTGAGGAACCCGCCGGCGTTCGGGAAGGTCAGCGTGTGGACGAAGGGCAGCGTCACCGAGGTCACCACCGCCCCGCCCTCCACCGCGATCAGCGCCGCCGCGATCTGTCCCAGCAGCTTCAGGACGGGCGGGAGGTCCCACACATCATCGATGGCCCCCACCAGCGTGATCAGGCAGGCGCCGGCGACGACCGCCCAGATGTGGACAACGCCGCCCGAACCAGCGGGGCCATGCAGGACGTGGGGCAGGAAGATCTTCGGCGGCAGCCAGATCCACCCCGCCACCAGCACGGCGGCGAGGATGGCCAGCCCGCCCAGCAGCGGCGTCGGCCGTTGCGAAAGCCCCCGCTCCTTGGGCTGATCCACCGCCCCCAGCCGTCGGGCCAGCCGCGCCGCCAGGGGCGTCGCCGCCGCGGCGACCGCGGTCGCCACGAGGAACGAGAACACGGCATCCCAGTACCGCATGTCCGCCACAGCATGCCAGCACCGCCCGACTGCAGGGGTTGTCTCTCGGTGTTCAGGCCGCCGTGGCCTCGCGACGCCCCAGGGTGCGGGCGATCTCGGCGATCACCCACCACGGCTCCTCGGTCAACTGATGCCACGTGAACCGCAGCACCACATACCCCGCGCCCACCAGCGTGTTGTCGCGCGCCCGGTCGCGCTGAAACGCCGCCCAGTTGCCGTGAAACCGGTACCCGTCCACCTCGACGACGACGTTCAGCCGTGGCCAGTAGGCGTCCACCCGGATCCCCTCCAGGTAGGTGTTGAAGATCGGCTTCTCCAGCCGGGCCGCCGCGACCATCCGCTTCAGTCGCCGCTCGGCCTGTGACTGCGTGTAGCCGCTCTCCTGCTCAGCCTCGAGCAGGGCCCGCAGGGCTTTGATCCCCGTGCGGCCCGGGCAGCGCGCGATGGCCTGGCGGATCGCGGTGTCGGTGACGAGGTTCTGGGCGCGGGCCTCGTTGAGCAACTCATCGATGTCGGGACGGGTCGCGCAGTCGATCAACGTCCGTGCTGGGGCCGTCACGGGGAGTCCATGCTGCAGCCGCACGTCGCGAATGTCGAGGGTGGCTACGCGGTGGATCCGGACGCCCGGCTGCTCTGCGACCTTGCGGCCGACCACGGTGAGGGCCACGAAGGAGGGATTGCCCGGTGTCCCCCAGAGATCGGCGGCACTGTCATGGCTGATGACGACGTCGTCGCCGGCGTATAACAACGCTGCGGTCTGCCCGCCATACGGCTGCAACACCGAGCTGCCCACCGACAGCACCGACGGCAACACCACGTGCAGGCGACCCTTGGCGATCCTGTGACGCATCGCGCTGCGCCCAATCCCCAGCGCGGCCAGTTGCGAGACGTGCACCACACCGTGTTGGTCGCCCGCCAGCCGCGCCAACCCCCGATCTCCCTGCTCGTCAACGACCGTTCGGCGGCAAATCCGCGCCGGCTGCTCCGATTTGTCCCCACGCGTACGCGGGGCGACCGTTGCGCTCCAAATCAGCGGCCGCATTTCTGAATTGCCGTCATATGGCTCCTGATCAGCTCCCATATAGATAAGAGCCTCGAGCGCGCCCTCATCCACCCCCCTCGAAGGCCAATCTTCACCGAACGACAACCAACGAGGGTGGCCCCAGCACCGGACCCGCCCGCGGATAACGGCTGGCAGCGAGTCAGGTCAGACAGCAGCCGCGGCAGCGCCAAGCTGGGCGTACAGCGGGTACCGGTCGGCGATCGCCTCGACCCGCTGCGCCAACTCCGCGCGCTCGGCCTCGAAGTCGCCAGACGTCAGGACGGCGGCGATGATCTTGCCGACCTCGACGAAGTCATCGACCTGCAGCCCCCGGGTGGCCAGGGCCGGCGAGCCGATGCGCAGCCCCGAGGAGACGGCGGGCGGCCGCGGATCGAAGGGGACGGCGTTGCGGTTGACGGTGATGCCGACCTCGTGCAGGCGATCCTCGGCCTGCTTGCCGTCGAGCTCTGACTCGCGCAGGTCGCACAGCACCAGATGGACGTCGGTGCCTCCGGTCAGCACGCTCACGCCCCCGCCGGCGGACAGCAGCTCGGCGCCCACGGCACGCGCGCCGTCCAGGGTGCGCTGCTGACGCTCGCGGAACGCCTCGGATGCAGCAATTCGAAGCGCCACGGCCTTGCCGGCGATGATGTGCTCCAGGGGGCCGCCCTGCTGGCCGGGGAACACCGCGGAGTCGATCTTCTTGGCGTACTCCTCGCGGCACAGGATCATGCCGCCGCGCCCGCCGCCGATGGTCTTGTGGATCGTGGTGCTGGTGACGTCGGCGTACGGCACCGGAGAGGGATGCAGCCCCGCGGCCACCAGACCGGCGAAGTGGGCCATGTCCACGAACAGATGCGCGCCCACGGAGTCGGCGATCGCC
>DATJTQ010000210.1:0-9508 GCA_035503355.1 Solirubrobacteraceae bacterium | reverse complement strand
TCGATGTAGAGCGCCTCGAGGAGCTCCCGGCGGTTGGAGAAGTTGCGATACAGCGTCGCCATGCCGACATCCGCGCGGCGCGAGATCTCCGCCATCGACACGTCGGCATCCGGATCGGCGAACGCGGCGCGCGCCGCGGCGAGGATCTTCTCGCGGTTGCGCTCGGCGTCGGCGCGTCGGGCGGGTGCTTTGGATGTCGGCGACGGGCTCATCTCTAAGTGGAGAGGGTATCCGCTACAGTGTGGACAGCCTCTCCGTTTCGAGGCTGAGTCTACGCAACCGCGAGGCGACGGTCCGCCGCCAGCAAGGAGCACTCCATGCACTACCGACCTCTGGGACGCAGCGGCATCAGCGTCAGCCAGCTGTGCCTCGGCGCGATGATGTTCGGCGCCTTCGGCAACTCTGACCATGACGACGCGACCGCGATCATCCACAAGGCGCTGGATGCCGGCATCAACTTCATCGACACGGCCGACGGGTACTCCGGCGGAGAATCCGAGGTGATCCTCGGCAAGGCGCTGGCCGGCGGGCGACGTGACAACGTCGTGCTGGCCGTCAAGACCGGGGTCCAATTCCTCGGCGATGACCCCAACCAGCGGGGAGCATCACGTCGGTGGCTCACCGAAGCGGTGGAGGGGTCGCTGCGACGGCTCCAGACCGACTGGATCGACCTCTATCAAGTGGGGGTCCCCGATCCCCACACCGATATCGATGAGACGCTCGGCGCCCTCACAGACCTCGCGCGTGCGGGCAAGATCCGGTCCTTCGGTGCCTCGAAGGTCCCGGCCTCGCAGATCGTCGAAGCGCAGTGGATCGCCGACCGCCGCGGCCACGGGCGGTTCCGGACCGAGCAACCCCCCTACTCCATGCTGACGCGCGCGATCGAGTACGACGTGCTGCCGACCTGCCTGCGTCACGGGATGGGCGTGATGACCTACGGCCCCATCGCCGGAGGGTGGCTTTCGGGCAAGTACCGCAAGGGCCAGGATGTCTCCGGACCGGGCTCCACCGCTCGCGCGCGGCGCTCCCCCGGGGCCTTCGACGCCACCAACCCCGCCAACGCCGCCAAGCTCGAGGCCGCCGATGCCCTCGGTGCCCTCGCTGACGAGGCGGGGATCAGCCTGATCCAGATGGCCGTCGGATTCGTCACCCGCCATCCCGCGGTCACCTCCGCGATCATCGGCCCGCGCACCATGGACCACCTCGATGCCTACCTGGCGGCCGACGGGATCGAACTGTCCACCGAGCTGCTTGACCAGATCGACCGAATCGTCCCTCCCGGGGCCACCGTGAACATCGCCGACAATATGTGGGAGTTCGGCACCACAGCGTTGACCGACACCTCCCGCCGCCGGTAACCGAATCGGCTGACGGCGCCTGACGTCGCAGCGCGATGTCTGCTCGAGGTGCTTTATTACGCGCGCGCGAGCGGGTCGGCGCACTTGGGACCAGACCGAAGAGAGGTGGGCGGTGCGGCGGTGGAGCTGGTTGGCTGTTGCGATGGCCGGGCTGGTGCTGGTTCCAGCCGCGCAGGCCGCGACGTTCACGGTGACCACGACGGCTGACGACGCCACCGGGACCGCGTCCAACTGCTCGACGCCGCCGGCGACAGCGTGCAGCCTGCGAGATGCGGTCGCCGCGGCGAACGTCAACCCCGGGTCGACGATCCAGCTGGCTGCCGTGCCCTATCGCCTCATGCACGGTCAGCTCAGCATCACCGCGTCGATGACGATCGCCGGCCAGGGCTCTGCCTCGACCGAGATCGACCAGCAGAGCAGCGGCAGCCGCGTGCTGTCGATCGCTCCCACGGCGGCCGGCTCGTCGGTCACGATCAGCGGGGTCGAGCTCACCGGGGGCACGATCACCGGCACCGTCAGCGTCCCGGCGAGAGGCGGCGGGATCCTGGTGGCTCCATCGGTCTCCGGTGTCTCGGTCACGCTCAACAACGACCTGATCACCCAGAACCTCGCCACCGGCGCCACCGCCACCTCCGTCGGAACCACCGGCGGCGAGGCGGACGGCGGCGGCATCGACGTCACCGCCCCTGGAACCCCGTCGCTGACCCTGAGCAACACCAGTGTCTCGGGCAACACCGCCCGTGCCGGCGACGCCGACTCCGCCAACAGCACCGCGGCCAACGGGGCGGACGGAGGCAAGGCCGATGGGGGCGGCATCGACTTCCTCTCCACCGGCACCCTGAGCATCTCCGGTGGCGCGGTCTCGGGCAACTTCGCGATCGGCGGCACCGGCGAACCCGTGTCCAACACAGTCAATCTCGAGGGCGGGGACGGGGGCGCGGCGCAGGCCGGCGGGCTGGATGCGATCGGCACGCTCGCTCTCACCGGGACCGCGGTCGAGAACGACGTCGCGGAAAGCGGGACCGGTGGCGGCGCTGCCGGGTCCAACGCCTCGGCGGGGGTCGGCGGCACCGCGTTCGGCGGGGGCGTGGTCTCCGAAGCAAGCGCCACCATCGCCCAGGCCGAGATCACCAGCGATCAGATCCAGATCGGAACGCCTGGAGCTGGGACCCCTCAGTTCAGCACCCAGGGAGAGGGCGGCGGCGTGGCGCTCGGCAACCTTCTCGGTGACGACGGGGGCGACGTGACCATCAGCGACACCACCATCGCCGGCGACGCGGCCAACGCCCCCGTCAGCGCCATCGGAGTGGGCGGCGGACTCGCCAACACGGAGGCGGATCGGCTCACCATCGTCAACTCGACGATCGAAGGCGACGCCGTGCAGGGCAACGCGTTTGGCGAGGGCGGGTTCGGCGGAGGTCTCTCGCTCCAAGGGACGACGACGCTTGCCAGCGACACCATCTCCGCCAACAAGACTCAGACCGGCGGCTTCGGCGGCAACATCCAGGTGCAGTCGGCGACCGTCTCGGTGACGAACACGATCGTGGCCGACGGCTCCGGCCCGTCGACCGCCAACGGTGACAACTGCCTCGCGTCGCTCGGCGGGACGATCGGGGATCTGTCCGGCAACGGGCACAACCTCGAGTCGGACGCCAGCGGCGAATGCGGTTTCACCGGGTCCGGCGATCTCCATGCCGAGCCGCAGCTCGGGTCACTCGCCCTCAACGGGGGTGTCACGGAGACGATGTTGCCGGCGAGCACCAGCCCTGTGATCGGTGCCGGCGGCGCGTGCATCGATCCGACGTCGTCCGCTCGCCTCGGCGCTGATGAACGTGGCGAGGCTCGCCCAACGGGGGCCGGCGCGTGCGACATGGGGGCCGTCCAGGTGCAGGCGCCGTCCAACGTCGCGGCGCCGGCGATCACCGGCCCCACCGCGCTCGGCGGCACGCTGACCTGCAGCCCCGGCACCTGGACGGGGGACGGGACGCTCGCGTTCAGCGATCAATGGCGGAGGGGCACAACCGCGCTCGCCAGCGGCCCGGCGCACACGGTGGTGGCCGCCGACCAGGGGCAGTCGCTGTCCTGCGTCGTGACCGCCAGTTCGGCCTACGGCGCAGGCTCGGCAACCAGCGCCGCCGTGACGGTTCCCAAACCGCACGCAAGCTCGTCGCCGCCCCGGCCGGTGGTGTCAAAGTTCAGCCAGTCGGCCGCCCGGTGGCGGCGGACCGGGAAGGCGGTCAGGCACAGGCCGCCCGTCGGCACACGGTTCTCGTTCACCCTCAACGAAGCGGCCACGGTCACTCTCACCTTCACCCAGACCGGCCACGGCCGCAAGGTGTCAAAGAAGAAGTGTGTGACACAGACGGCCAAGAACCGCAGGAAGCCGGCCTGCACACTCACCCTGACGCTCGGAACGGTCAAGCTCTCGGGCAAATCCGGGAAGAACTCGGTCAAGTTCACGGGGCGGCTCTCGAACCGCCATACCCTCAAACCCGGAAGGTATTCGGTGACGATCACGGCCAAGCGGGCCGAGGCGGCCGCCTCCAAGTCGCACACGCTGAAGTTCACGATCCTCGCCTAGCCAGCCCCGAGCCCCGAGCCGCGAGCCCCTGACTCGGCGTCTGCGATCCTCAAGAGGTCCAACGCTGCGAAAGGAGACCGGAGTGCCGATCAGCCTTCCCGACGAACTGGTGGCTCTGCTGCGCGAGGCGAGCCCGTGCTTCATCTCGACGTTGATGCCGGACGGCTCGCCTCAGATGACGCAGACCTGGGTCGACACCGACGGTGCCCACATCCTGATCAATACGGTGGAGGGGTTCCAGAAGGTCAGGAACATCGAACGGGATCCGCGCGTGGCCGTGGCGGTCTCAGACCCGGCCAACCCCTCGCGCTATTACTCGGTCCGCGGTGAGGTCGTCGGTCGCACCACCGACGGCGCCGCCGAGCACATCGAAGGTCTCGCCCAGCGCTACCTCGGAACACCGTATCCCTGGTACGGCGGGCGCGACCAGACGCGCGTGCTGCTCACCATCGAGGCCCACAAGATCCACTCGATGGGCTGACCGCGCTCGCGCTTGAGCGTGACGACCGGGTGGCCGACCCGGTTAGCGCTCGAGCGTGACGACCCGGGTGGCCGACGTCGCCCCCGCGGTCTTCGCAGTGCTGGGGGTGAACCTCGCGCGCTCGGAGATCGCCACGGCCCTGGCCGAGGCGAACAGCCTGCGGCCCTGCGCGGTCAACCTGACGGTGACGGGCCAGGTGAGCGCGGCGTGGAGGCGCAGCGACACCGACGCGACCAGCTGCAGGGTGCGCTTGCCGTGAGCGGCCACCGTCGCGTACCAGTCGAGGACCAGCCGGCCCGCCTCGGGGAGCTTCACGCGCATGGTGAACCCACCAGCCCGCCGGATTGCGCGGAGGTGCGCGCCGCTGCCTCGAAGTTCGGCCAGCGCGGTGCTCAGCGCCTTCTTGATCTGCGCGCCGGTCACGTGAGCGCCGGCGCCACCGGAGCGTCCCGTCGCGCCAGAGCCACCGATCCCACCGGAGCTTCCGCTGTCGCCGCCCCCGTTGCCGCCGAAGCTCCCACCGCCATCGCCCGGGCCACCGGAGCCGCCCCCGCCGCCCCCGGAGCCGGAGCCCGAGCCCGAGCCCGAACCGGAGTTGACCTGGTTGTAGTCATTGGGAACGCTTCCGGCCGGAAAGAGACCGATGAAGTCGGTTTGGGCATCCATCGCGGACGACATCCGGGTCAGTTCGATGCCGGTATCGGCCGTCCCGAGCCCCGCCCAGCTCTGGACGAACGAGCCGTCGGGCATCACCTGCTCGACGTACCCCATGTACCAGTCGTTCGGATCGCCCTGACAGGTTGCGGCCGGATACCAGGCCAGGCAGGAGGACACCCAGAGGTCGCCGACCTGCGGCGTGTGGCTGATCGGGTAGCCCTCGGCCTCGGCGTCGGCCAGGAAGCAATAGTGCGGCAGCTTCGCCGAGCAGTCCTGGTAGTCGTAGCCGAGCTGCCATACCGCGTAGACCTCGACGTCCGGGCGCTTCTCGGCCGGCCAATACGCGCTGTTGACGAATCGCTCGGAACTGCCGGGATCCGGCGGCGGGTGCGACGCCAGCGTCGGGTCACAGACGTATGAGTCGGCGGCGTTGAGCGGACAACTGGGCGTGGCGTTGTAGCCGTTGGCCGCCGGCAGAGCGTTCGGGGACGGCGCGGCGAACTCATCGGAAGCCAGCCCGGTCGGTGATGCGCCGGCACCCACATCGCCCCAGCAGACCGCGGTCCCGCTCGACTGCAGGCCGCAGGCATACCCATAGCCCGCGGCAATCTGCGTGAAGGTGCCCGCTGGTGGCGACGCCTCACCCCAGCTGTCATCCCCCCAACAGACGGCGCTGCCGCCCGCCTCCACACCACAGGCGAAGTCAAAGCCGGCCGCGATCTGCGTGAAGGCGTCCCCTGGGGGCGACGCCTCCCCGTAGGTGTTGTCACCCCAGCACGCCGCGCTCCCGCCGGCCTCGAGGCCGCAACCGGCGTCATAGCCCGCGGCGATCTGCGTGAACGCATCGGCCGGCGGGGCTGTCTCGCCGGCGACGGCGTTACCCCAGCAGGAGGGAGCGCCGGCGCTGAGCGCGCACACGAAGTCGTAGCCCGCCGTCAACCCGCTGACGCTCTGGGTCGGCGGAGTGCCCCAGTAGTCATCGCCCCAGCACTTCTCCACGCCGCCGGCCTGCAGTCCGCAGGCGAAGCCGTTCCCGGCGGCGATGTGCGTAAACGACCCGGACGGCACGGAGGTCTGAAAGAAATTGGCATCGCCCCAGCACACCACGGCGCCGCCGTTCTCCAACCCGCAGGCGAAGCCGTTTCCCGCTGTGATCTGCGTGAACGTATCCGCCGGGGGCGAGGACTCTCCCCACGCATTGTCTCCCCAGCACACCACCGTTCCGCTCGACTCCAGCCCACAGGCAAAGCCGGTCCCAGCCGCGATCTGGGTGAACGCGACGTTGGGCGGAGTGGACGCGGCGGTCGCTGTCGCCGCCAGCAGGCAGGCCACCCCCCAGGTCGCGAGGCACGCCCCCGCGCAGCGCAGCCATCTCCGCACCCGGTCCGTACCGACACCCTCACAGCCGGCAAACGGTGAAGGTCCATCACCCACGTCTGCGCCCCTCGATTGGTTTGCGTCCGACGCCCGAGAAACGGTCGTGCCGCCCTCAGACTGCCGAGACCTCACCGGATTTCTGTCCTAACGCACTCCGCTTCGGGGGGCGCGGTCCGCGAGCCGGCCGGCGCCGGCGGCAATAGCTCGACAGCTCCTTATAGACATCGTCGCCACAGACGCGGCGTAGCTCCTGCTCCATGCTGAGGTAGACCGGACGTTTCGCGCCGAACGCCTCTTCCTGCTCGGTGCACCACCAGCCAAGGACCCCCTCTTGCCCCCAGTCGGCGGTGCGGGAGGCCCGGACGAGCGTGGTCCGCGTGGTCACGTCACTCTCGAAGAACAACGGGACCTGCCAGCAGATCTGCGGCTTCCAGTCGATCGGGTCCTCGCCTCGGCGCAGTGCCGCGAGATGCAGCGCGCATCCCGGGCCCGCCGGATGATCCGGACGATTGTGGAAGATGCACGCGCCGCGGTGGATTCGGGTGTGCACGCTGTCGTGCCGGAACCGTGCCTTGCCCCACGGATCCACGCCGCCATGAGCGAGGGCCACACGCCGGTTCTGCCAGTCCTCGTCCGTCATCTGCTTGACCCGCCCTCGGATCATCGCCAGATCATCGGCGCCCGCCTCATCGCCCTGCCCGCGATAGACCTCCACCCCCAGCACGCAGCAGCCGCGAGCGGTGCCCTGACCCTTGATGTCCGGGCACCCGCACCCCCAGATGCAGCCGTAGTGAGACAGCATGAAGGTCAGGTCAAACTCCCAGCTCCATCCATCGCTGTCGGTGAACGTGGCGGTTTCGCGCGTGAGCATCGGGATCGCTGCCGCGGGCTGCCGCTGCGGCGGGCGTGCTGCAGCGGCCGGCCGACGATACCGAACGCCCGCAGCCTGACGGGTCGGCGTGAGCGGGTCAGTGCGAGCTCACGGGGCGCGCGAGCCGCGGTGCGCGCGCGCTCGAGGCAGCGGTCCGCAGGCTGGCGATGGCCACCGGAACCAGCAGCATCGTGGTGATCACCTCCGCAGCGATGGCGATCATGATCGCCGTGCTGTAGCCGTCCTCCATGAATCCGAACAACGGCTGGCTCTCGCTGAAGAAGAGCGCGATGAGCGAGCCGACGGCGATCACCGCTCCGACGGTCGCCAGTGCGCCCGTGGCCAGATGCGCCGGCCGCTCGCCGAGCCACCGTTCGATCGGGGTCAGCAGGCCGGCTGCGACGGCGGCGGCACCGATCGCGTTGAGAACAAACAGAGTCCCGATCGTCGGCACCACCGAGTACCCGGCGAGGTATTGCTGCAGGTGAACGCCGCCGACAACCAACAGGGTGATGGCGCCCAGGCGCCGCAATATTTTCATGGTCATATGGACCTCCTTGTACGAACTGCGTGCGTGTCCTTACCCATGTCGACGCCAAACGGTGCCGGTTCTTCCCGGGACCTGAAATCGTCTGTGGCCCACGGTTTGGGAGAGCGCACGCGCTGGGTACGCTCACGTTCCAGACGACCGTGAGAGCGAGCAGAGGAGACGGAATGCGGGTCAGATTTGCTGCGTCAGCTGGGGGCGTCCGCGCCGTGGCCATCGCCGTCGCGCTCCTCGCCGCGAGTCTGCTGGCGGGCCCCGCCACCGCCTCGGCGGGGGCGTATCCGGTTCTCTACAACGGCGCGCTGGGCTATGGCGCCCACGCGCTGACTCCGGACGTCCCGGCCGCCGGATCGCACTACGTCGACTGGCGCAGCTCAGCGCCGGCGGCGGCATGCCACTCGGCGCAGCACCCGTACCCCGTCGTGCTGGTCGGGGGCACCGGCGCCAACCAGGCCGACGATTTCGCCGCCGTGTCCCCGCTGCTGGCCGACAACGGCTACTGCGTCTACACCAACAACCTCGGCTCGGCTCCCGGTGCGCCGCTGGCGCAGACCGGCGACATCCCGACATCGGCGACCGAGCTGGCCACGGTCGTGCAGAAGGTGCGGACCGCGACCGGCGCGGCCAAGGTCGACCTCGTCGGCCACTCCCAGGGCGGAGGCGTGCTGCCGCGCTGGTATCTGAAATTCGACGGCGGCGCGAGCCAGGTCAGCGCGCTCGTCGGCCTCGCCCCGTCGAACCACGGCACCACCCTCGACGGTCTGACCACGCTCGGCGCCGAGTTCGGGATCCTCGGCGTGGTCAACGCCGGCTTTGATTTCGCGGCCCTGCCCGCCGCCCAGCAACAGGAAGTCGGATCGAGCATCACCACGCGAGTCGACTCCGGCGGCGACACCGTCCCGGGCGTCTCCTACACCCAGATCGTCAGCCGCAACGACGAGGTCGTCACGCCCTACACCAACCAGTTCCTCACCGCCGGTCCGGGCGCCACGGTCCACAACATCCTGTTGCAGAACGTGTGCCCGCTTGACCAGGGCGAGCACCTGTCGGTGGTCTATGACCAGATCGCGCTGCGCGAGATGCTCAATGCGCTGGATCCAGCCACCGCCCAGACGCCGGCGTGCGTCCCGATCGCGCCCGTGGTGGGCGGCTGACCGCGTGAACCAGGACGGCCGGCCAGCCGGCGGTGACGTACGCTGGCGGCGATGGAGCGTCGTGACGGTCTGACCCTTGCCGGCAATCACGTCCGTCTGGAGCCGCTGGCGCTCGAACACGTCCCGGCGCTCACCGGCGCCATCAACGAGGATCCATCCCTGTTTGGCTTCAGCACCGTCCCCGACAACGAGGTGGGGTTGGCGGCGTGGGTCACCGACGCACTGGCCGGGCGCGACGCGGGCCGCGAGGTGCCCTTTGCCATCTACTCGCACGAGCACGAGCGGATCGTGGGCTCCACGCGCTTCTACGACCTCGAGTGCTGGCGGCCACCGGCCCAGACGCCACCGCATGAGCAACGCCCCGACGCCTGCCTGATCGGCTACACGTGGCTGGGTGCCTCCGCGCAGCGCACGGCGTGCAACACGGAGGCCAAGCTGCTGATGCTGGCGCACGCGTTTGAGACCTGGCGTGTCCATCGCGT
>DATJTQ010000209.1:0-13863 GCA_035503355.1 Solirubrobacteraceae bacterium | reverse complement strand
GTGCGCGGCGCCGCACCGATGAAGACGAAGCAGGCGTCGACGTCCACGGTGCGCTCCATGACACCGTCCCCACCCGGCCCCCGGAGCTGCAGCCGTGACAGGTGGCCGTCGTCGCCCTCGGCGGAGATCGCCTCGGTGCGGGTCAGCACCTGGATGTTGGGCAGGTGCGCGATCTGATCGATGAGATAGGCCGACATCGACTTCTCCAGCGAGTCGCCGCGGACCAGCATGGTGACGCGACTGGCGTAGTCAGAGAAGTGGACGGCCGCCTGGCCCGCCGAGTTGGCGGCCCCGATGACCACGACATGCTGCTGCTCGCACGAGCGGGCCTCCGTCAACGCCGCGCCGTAGTAGACCCCGGCGCCGGTGTAGTCGGCGAAGCCGGGCGCGGGCATCATCCGGTAGGAGACGCCGGAGGCGACGAGCACCGTGTTGGCCGACAGCTGCACGCCGCCGGCCAGTTCGACGAAGCGGCCGGCCCCCTCGACCTTGAGCGAGACGACGTCGGAGACCGACAGCAGCTCGGCGCCCAGGCGGCGCGCCTGGTCGGTGGCGCGGCGGGCCAGGTCTGATCCCGAGAGCCCGTTGGGGAAGCCGAGGTAGTTCTCGATGCGGCTGGACTGCCCGGCCTGCCCGCCGGGCGCCTCGCGCTCCACCATCACGGTCCGCAACCCCTCCGAGGCGCCGTACACGGCGGCGGCCAGCCCGGCGGGTCCGCCGCCGACGATCACGAGGTCGTAGTGGTCAGAGGAGGGCGCGGCGCTGACCCCAAGGCGCTCGGCGAGCTCCAGCACCGTCGGCCGTTCCAGCACGTCGCCGTCCTCCAGCACCACCACGGGGAGGCGGTCCTCGCGGACCTCGGCGACCCGGAGCAGATCGCGGGCCTCGCTGTCGCGTTCCACGTCGAGCCACCGTCCGGGGACGCGGTTGCGGGCCAGGAAGTCGCGCAGGTCGTGGGTGTCCTTGGAGAAGCGATGGCCGATCACCCGCACGCCGCCGGCCTCCAGCGCCGCCCCGGACTCCCAGGTGGTGAGCAGGTCCTCGACCACGGGGAACAGCTGCTCCTCGGGCGGATCCCACGGCTTGAGCAGGTAATAGTCGAGCGACACCTCGTTGATGGCGGCGATCGCCGCCTGGGTGTCGGCGTAGGCGGTGAGCAGGACCCGCTTGGCCTCGGGGTAGATCTGGCGCGCCTTGACCAGCAGCTCGGTGCCCTCCATGCCGGGCATGCGCTGGTCGGCGACGATCATGGCCAGGTTCTCGCCACGGCGGCGCATCTCCCCCAGCAGCTCCAGCGCCTCGGCGCCCGAATTGGCACGCAGGACGCGGTAGTGCTCGCCGAAGCCGCGGCGCAGGTCGCGCGCCACCGCGGCCAAGACCGTCGGCTCATCATCGACCGCGAGGATCGTCGCGCGGCGAGGCTCGGACGTCGACATCCGGTGCGGCTAGCTGAGCATCGGCGACGGGGGGATCCGCGTCGCGCCTTTGACTTCGGGGATGAGCATGCCGATCTGGTCCACGAAGCACCAGGACCACTCCTCGCCGGGCTCCAGCGAGCGGATGATCGGGTGCGAGTCGGTCGCGGCGTGCTTGCTGGCATGCCGGTTGGGGGAGTCGTCGCAGCAGCCGACGTGCCCGCACTCCAGGCAGATGCGCAGGTGCAGCCACACGCCGCCCTCGCGCAGGCAGTCCTCGCAGCCGTCGACGGACTCCGGCAGCTCGGTGACGGTGATGGTGCCCAGATGGGTGCAGGTGGGTTCCCGGTCGCTCATGTCCTGAGCATCGCAAACTCGTCAAGTGGGCCCGTGCCGGCCCCGTCGTGCGGGAAGCGCACCCCGCCGTCGAGCCTGACCCGCACGGTCTCGCCCACCCGCGGGGCGGGCAACGGCGCCACCGCGGACAGGCGCCCGCTCTCCAGGGTGAGCTCGAGCCGGAAGCCGTCCTCGAGCGCGGTCGCCCGGGTCACTGTCGCCTCATACCGGCCGGCGGGGTCCAGCACGACGTGCGGTGCACGCGTGAGCACGATGGCGTCTCCGTCGCGGATCGCCCCGTCGTAGCCGAGGAAGCGAGCCACCTGCGGGCTTGGTGGGTGCTCCAGCAGCTCCCGGGGCGCGCCGTCGGCGACCAGCCGGCCGTCGATGAGGATGAGCAGCCGGTCGGCCAGCGCCCACGCCTCGGCGCGGTCATGGACGACCACCAGGGTCGCGCGCGCGTCCGAGCGCAGCGCGGAGACGGCGTCCTGGAGCAGGGTCGACCGCACCTCCGCGTCCAGGCCGGCAAAGGGCTCGTCGAGCATGAGGATGTCGGGCTCGACGGCGAGGACGCGGGCCAGGTGCACACGACGGCGCTCGCCGCCCGAGAGCGTGATCGCCTGGCGCCGCGCGAGATGCGCGGCGCCCATCTGCTCCAGTGCCCGCCGGGCACGCCCGGGGCGCTGAGAGCGCGGCACCCCCCACCAGCCCAGCGCGGCGGTGACGTTGGCCAGCACGGTCCGCCGGGCGAGGTCGGGGGATTGCAGCGCGATGGCGACGCGCCCATGGCGCTCCAGTTCGCCCGCCGCCGGCGCGAGGGTCCCCGACAGCGCGTCGAGCAGGGTGCTCTTGCCGGCGCCATTGGGGCCCAGCAGGGCCACGATCTCGCCGGCGCGCAGCTCCAGCGTGGCTCCGCGCACGATCTCACGGCGCCCGCGCGCGACGGTCAACTCCCGGCAGCTCAACATGACGTCTCCCTCCGGGCGGCGCCGGCTCACGTCGCCGCCCGGAAGCGCAGCCTCAACCCGCCACCCCGGTGCTGCAGCAGGGCGAAGCCGCCGAGCAGGACGACGATGAGCAACAGCAGGACCATCGACGTGGCCAGGGCCAGCGGGTAGTTGGCGCCGTTGACCTCATACAGAGTGGCGCTGGCCAGAGTCTGGTCATAGCCGTAGATGTTGCCGCCGACGATGGCGATCGCCGCCACCTCCGACAGCGAGGTGCCCAGGGCGGCGATGATCGCCGCGACCATGCCGATGCGCGCCTCCCGGATGGCCAGCATCGCCACCGCGGAGCGACGCGCCCCCAGCGATCGCGCCTGCACCAGCAACCCGGGCGGGAGGGCCTCGACGGCGGCTGCCGTGAGGGCGACGGTGTAGGGGAGGGCCAGGATCGTCTGGGCGATGAACACGGCGCGCCGGGTCGAGAGCAGGTGCAGCGAGCCCAGCGGCGCCGGGACGGCGAAGAGCAGGAACAGGATCGCCCCCACCAGCGCCGGCGGGACGCCGAGGCTGGAGTTGGCCAGGATGCGCAGGAACCCCCGGCCGCGAAAGCGGCCGAGACCCAGCAGCAGCCCGACCGGGACGCCGATGACGGTGGCGATCGCCGTGGCGACCGCCGCCACCTGCAAGGTGAAGCCGAGGATCTGCATCAGGTACGGGTTGCCGTTGAAGATGAGCGGGAAGGCGACGCGGAACTCGTCGATGACGGCGTGCACGGTCACGCCCCCCGGAAGCGCAGGCGCACGTGACCGCCGCGTTGCTGCAGCACGGTGAGGCTGCCCACCAGCACCACCACGAGGGCCAGCAGGAGGAGCGCGATGGCGGTCTCGTGCGGGTCATCGGGCTGGAAGGTGAACTCGGCCAGCAGGGCGCTGGCCAGCGACTCGGTGCGCCCCTGGAAGTTCCCGCCGACGATGATCACGGCACCGACCTCGGAGATGGTCGACGCCAGGGCGGCGATCACCGCGGCGATGACCCCGATGCGGGCTTCGCGCAGGGCCAGCGCCGCGACCTGGACGCGGCCGGCTCCGAGCGCGCGGGCCTGGGCGATGAGCCCGGGGTCGAGCCCCCGGATGGCGGCGGCGGTGAGCGCGACGACGTAGGGCAGCGCGAGGATGGTCTGCGCCACGTACATCGCCTTGATGGTGAACTCGATCTGCAGTGACCCCAGCGGTCCCTGGGGGAGGATGAAGATGAGCAGGACCACGCCCACCACCACCGGGGGCAGGGCGAGGCCGGCGTTGGCCAGCAGCTGCAACGCGCGGCGGCCGCGGAAGCGCCCGACGCCGAGCGCGGCGCCGATGGGCAGGCCGATGATGAGCGCCGCGGTGGTCGCCACCACGCCCACCCGCGCGGTGACCCACAGCAGGTTCATCAGGTAGGGGTCGCCGTGGGCGATCAGCGAGACGGCGGCGCTCACCTGATGCCACAGATAGGACACGGTCCCCCCGTCCGCTCTACTTGGGCGCGGACTGTACGTACACCAGCTGGCCGTTGGTCAGCCGGTAGACGACGCCGGCCTGCACCCCCCGTCCGATGGTGCGCTGTCCCGGCTTGGGCAGCGGGGCCACCGTCTGTCCCTTCTGGATGCGGATCACCTTGGCCTGGTTGGCGCGCAGCCCGTTCTTGGTCAGCGTCCCGGAGAGATGCAGGGAGGACAGAGCGGCAAGCAGGAAGGCGACCGAGAGCACGATGCCGAGGTCGAACAGGTTGACGAGCCCGTCGAGCGGGTCGCCGGCGCGATCCTCACGGCTGCGGGGATGAGGATTGACCGTGATCACGTGGCACCTCCGGCGGGGCGTGGGTCTGAGATGATCGCAGCGAGATACTCGAGGTCCGACAGGTCCTGACCGTACATCCGGTCGCGTGACAGCGACAGCCCGAAGGCGACGGCCCCGATGAGCAGGCCGACCACGGTGACGCTGAAGGCGATGCGCAGGTTCTGGCTGAGCGCGGTGGTGTTGCCGTTGGCCAGCCCGGTGAGGGCCGGCGACAGCGGGATGAGGGTCCCCATCAGCCCCAACGCCGGCCCGGCGCGCACCAGCAGCCGGGTCCGGGCCAGGCGCCGTTGGGCGTCGAAGTCGAAGTCGGCCAGCGCCTTGTTGATCTGGTGGTCGCCGCCGTCGGTGCGGGCGTGCTGGACGATGAAGTCCAGCGTCTGGCGCATGGCGGGGCTCCGAGCCAGCCCGCTCACCGCCGCGGCGGCGGCCGCGCGGTCCCCGCCGGCCAGCGCCGCCCGCGCCTTCTCAGCGCCCTCGGAGAGCGCGCTGAAATGCCGCCGGCTCCGCCCCCGGAGCTCGATCAGGTAGCTGCCGAGCTCGTAGATGACCACAGCGAGGGCGAGCAGGGCGAGGATGAGCACGGGCACCTGCAGGGCGCTCGACACGTGGAAGATCACGTTGTCGATGTCGTGGGTGGTGAGGGCGAACAGGGTCATCACGGGTCCGGCGATGGTGCCATGAGACGGCGGTCAGCCGCCGATGCGCGGCAGCCGCACCCAGCGCGGGCGCCCGAGCTCCCGCTGCGCCCCGAGCGCGAGCAGGAGGAGGACCGCGAGGATCCCGCCGATGACGGCGAGCAGCGAGCCGCGCGGCGGCGCCTCGCGGGCGGGGGCGGTCCCCGCGGCGGCGGAGACGAGGTGCACCAGCGGGCTGCGATCGGCCGCGATCGGAACGATGTCACTGACCAGCTGTCCGGTGACGAGCGTGCCGCCGGTGGGCGCCGGCGTCGGAGGGGTCCGATGGTCGGACGCGGCGGGAGCCTGGTGGTGCGTGGGGGTGGTGGGACCCTGTGCGGGCGCGCCCGACGATGATCCGCCGGCAGCACTGCCCGACGAGCCGCTGGAGCCGCCGCCCGCGCCGGTGTCGGCGGGCGTGGTGGTGCTCTGGGTCGTGGTGGTGGAGCTCGTGGTGGTCTGCGTCGTCGAAGTCGTGGTGGTGGTGTTCTGCTTGCCCGTGCCTTTGCCCTTGTCTTTGTGCTGATTGGTCCCGGGTGCTCCGCTCTTGGGCTGCGTGCCCGGGTGGCCCCCGGGGGTCGGGCCCTTGCTCTTGTTGGGCCCGGTGGTGGTCTGGCCGGTCTTGGTCGGGGGGGTGCCCGAGGGCGAGTTGACGGTCACCGTGAGCTGGTCGCCCCCGCTGGCGCCGCCGGCGCTGATCACCTGGACCTGCACGGTCCAGACTCCGGCGGAGGTGAACTGGACCTGGGGCGAGGGGGTGCTGGTGTTGGGCGCCCCCCCGTCGAAGCTCCAGTTGTAGGTGAGCGATCCGCTGGCGCCCGTCACCGCGGCGGTGAAGTCGATCGTGGCGCCGGGGGAGACCGTCGTCTGGGACGCGGAGGCGTGGACCTGAAGCGGAGCGCCCTCGAAGATCTCGATGGCGATCGGCGTCGTCTGGGTCTCGTCGAGGTAGTCGAGGTCCGAGCCGCCGCGCCACGGCCGGTCGTACTGGTCAGTGGAGCCGAGCGACTGGATGACGGGATCGATCGAGGATCCCAGGTCGCCGGCGCTGATCTGGGAGCCGGGGTTCTCGAGTGGGTTGCCCTGATCGCCGATGATGGTGATGCTCTGGACCTGCGAGGGCGAGATCGGCTGGGGCGACAGGCAGCCCAGGATCGTGCTCAGCGTCCAGCTGCGCGTGGGCGATGGGGTCACCGTGACCTCGCCCTGGCGGCCGTGCTCGTCCAGGGAGCCGCCGGAGTAGACCGGGCACTGCTGCGGGTTGTCCAGCAGCGCCTGCGTGGTCACCGACGCGTTCGTCGTCTGACCCTGCGAGCCATAGATGGTGGCCGCCACCAGCGGCGAGGAGTCGTCGGCGCTCGCGGCGCCGGCGCCGCAGGCGAGCAGGCCGGCGCAGAGCACGCTCACCAACGCCAACCGCCGCCCCGGGATGGGCCCGGGGCGGCGGTGGTCAGGCGGCGGCGTGGTGAAGCGGATACGCCTCGGCGTCACCGACCTAATGTACGGCGACCGTCTTGAGCTTGGAGAAGCTCGCGGTCTGGCTCTTGTGGGTGTACTCGAGCTGGAGCGTGTAGGTCCCGGACTTCAGCTTCGCCGTGACCGTGAACTTCGTCTTGCCCTTGCCGATCGACGACTTGCCGACCTGCTTGAACGAGACGCTCCCGTTCTTGCCGGCGAACAGCAGCACCTTGCCACCCGAACTGGCGGGGGGCTGGCCGATGACGCCGCTGACGGAGAGCTTGCCGTTCTTCACCGTGACCTTCTTGAAGCTGACGGTCACGATGTTGCCCGACACGGTCACCTTCTTGGCGCCGCTGGTGACGGTGCTGAACTGGCCCGGGTCCGCGTAGCGGGTCACGACCTGCCACTTGCCGGCGCCCAGGTTGCCGTTGACCGCGTAGGTCTTGGCGCCCTTCTTGAGCGACGAGCTGCCGATCGTCTTGTAGGCGCCCTTGGAGCCCTGCTTGCGGGCGAGCACCTGCACGGTGGCGTTGCCATCCGGCGCGGACGGGGACATCGAGCCGGTCACCGAGACGCCGCCGGTGGAGGCGGTCGCCTTCTTGATCGAGATCGTGCCCTTCACCGTCACCGCGCTGGCCGTGGTGTTGGCCGGCGACAAGGTGTCCCCGTACACCGGGTTCAGCGTGCTGTCCACCACCTCGGAGATCGTGCCGGTGGCGGCGTCATAGGAGCCCGACGACGGCGGCGTGAAGGTGATGCTGTAGCCGCCGGTCGCGTTGGTCTTGCCCGTGGCGACCGGGACCGACGTGAGGCCCTCGAGCTCGTTGATGCTCACGGTCTGGTTGGCCAGCGCCGGGTACCCGGACTCGAGGTTGGTGAGCTGGCCGGTGACCGTCACCTTCTTGCCCGCCGTCACCGAGGACGGGAAGCCCGCCGCGGTGAGGCTCGGCGAGGCGGTCGCGGTGTAGACCTTCGTGCCGTTGTCGCCGGCGGTGCCGGTGAGGTAGCCCTTGAGCTGTGACTGGATGTTCGAGTCGGTGATGAAGTTCAGGAAGTCCTGCGCCGCGGTGAGGTTCACGGTCTCGCCGGGCTTGTCGGGGTTGATGATGTAGATGTGGAAGTAGTTGACCAGGGCATCGGCGCCGCCCGGCGCCGACGCGCTGTTGTCACGCGTGAGGATCGCCAGGTTGGGGATGCCCGTCGCTCCGGCCTGCGGCGAGTTCTTGGACGCCAGGAAGTCCCACGTCCCGCGGTCGGTGAGGCTGTAGCAGGAGTTGGTGCCGCTGGTGAAGCCCGTGCAGGCGTTCGTCGCCACCAGATTGGCTCCCTGGCTGGCCCCGCTGTTGATGTCGTACCAGGCGGGGTTGTGGGGGGCGGCGACGGTGCCGCTGTCCGGGCACGGGTCGCCCTGCGCGCCGGTGTTGACCGGCGACATCCCGCCGCCGTCGGTGGCGCTGACGGTGCACAGCGTGACCCCGGCCGGGGTCAGCCCGGCGCTGTTGACCAGCGCCCAGATCGCGTGCTCCTCGACCGTGGTGCCGGAGGCCGTGGCGGCACCGCCACGCGAGATGAAGGTGGCGTTGCCGGCCACGCCGGCAGCCGCGATGTTCGCGAACGCCTGCGCCGCATTGTTGGGTGCGGCGGCCACGCCCGCCGGATCGCGGTGCGGTCCGGTGATCACGAAGTCGTTGGTCCAGATCGCGTGTCCGTAGGCATTCTGATAGGAGAAGCCACCGGAGACGAACTGGTTCTCCAGGGACGCCGCGTGGACGATGAGCATGCTTGGCCCGCCGTTGCCGCTTTCCGCATTCTGGATCGCGGTGCCGGTGGCCGACCCGGTGTACTTGAAGGTGAACTGCGGGAAGGCGGCCTGGAACTGTGGCTGGATGAGGTTCGGGATCAGGCCCGAGTCGCTGACGTCACTGGTCCCGACGATCGACAGCGTCGAGGCGCTGTCGGCGCTGGCCAGCGCCGGCGTCAGCAGCAGGGCGAAGGCGGCCAGCAGGCCGAGGACAGGGAGGGCCAGCAGCCGGCGCAGGCCGGGGCGGACCGAAGAATCGGCGGGAAGCGGGCGCCGACCTGAGGGAACGGGATGGGTCATTACGCCAGCATATAGAGGCTGCTTATGTAATGCCTAGGTCGACAAGACGACACACAAACGGCCGGTCACGACACGCCGGAGCCCGCGGACGCGCTGCATCGCGTCAGCCCGTAGCGGGCCGCGAGCGCCGGGACCTGGCTGGCCCGCAGCGCCGCGAGACCGTGGGAGATGGCGGCCAGGTCATCATTCTTGGCCGCGCGGGCCAACGCCCGGTACTGACTGGCGTCGGCGCTGACGGCGGCCACATAGCGGTCCAGAACGGCCCGGTCCTGGGCGGGGCGAGGCAGCGCGCGGGTGTCGGACGCCTCCTTCTCGACGATCGGCACCACCTTCTGCAGGTAGGCCGCGAGCGCGGCCGGTGAGCCGGCGCCGCCCGCGGGTGGGGGGACCGAGCGGGCGGCGCGCAGCGTGTTGATGCAGATCCCGTTGGCCCGGGCCACCACATCCTGCTTGGTGGCGGTGTGGCCGCCGCAGGCGGTCACGGCCAGGCAGCCCACGAGGGCGGCCGCCGCGCCCCCCGGCCGCTTCACGCGCGCTCGCTGAGATAGGGGCCCCAACGCCGCGACGGCGACGAGCTGCCGGGGTCCTCGTTGAGTCGGTCGCGCTCGGCGCTCATGGGCGCCTAGTTTCGCTGACGACGGCCGGGGGTGGGCTACAGGTACTCGGTGGTCTTGGTCACGTCCGCCGCGGAGCTGATGCCTTCCAGCTTCTCGTCGTTGGTGGCCAGCGCCAGCAGGGCGGCGTAGGACACCGAGCGGCCCGCGATCACGCAGGTGTGACCCTGGCGCACCCAGCTGATGACCCGGCCGCCCCCGGACCGCTGCAGGGTGAAGGCGACGCCGTAGCGGCGCACGGTCGCGCCGTGCACGCCGGCGAGCGGCGCCCCGTCGGTGATGGCGTAACCGATGTGGCTGCCGTTGCGCCCCCGGTAGAAGACGGTGGTGATCCGGCGCCCGTCGACGGTGTCGGTCCGCGCGCCGTCCGGCGTCCAGCCCTTCTGCGGCCCCCAGGCCGGGAACGGGATCCCCGCCTCGGTGAGGGCCAGGTTCTCGGAGTCGCCGGCGCTGACGGCCGGTGCCGGAAGCGTTGCCGAGGCCAGCGCGAGGTGGGCCGCGGTCGGAACGGTGGGGGCTGCGCTGCCTGCGCTGACCAGGATGACCACCGCCGCGACGGCGGCGGCCAGCACGGTGGCCCCGGGAAGCACGAAGGCGCGGCGCCAGCGCGGCGCGCGGCGGGGCGTGGCGCGCGTGGCCGCGCCGGTGAGCTCGTCCACGTGGGCCCGCAGTGTCGCGGGGGCGGGCTCGTGGAGGGCGCGCAGCATCGTCACCGCGCGCTGTTGCTCGGCCAGGTCGGCTGTCAGTTCCGGCGATTGCCGTATCTCGGCGAGCAGATCGGCCTGCTGGTCCGTCGGCAGAGAGCCGTCGGCGAGGCGCGTCAGCTCACCTTCGGGGTGCTGGGGCTCATCCGTCATGTTTTCCGTCCATCAGGCAAGACTCCGTTCGGGTCCGGATCCTTCCCGCGTGTCACCCTTGGGCTCGGTCGACTCGTCGGAAAATTGGCGGGCGATTCTCTGGCGGGCG
Organism: Solirubrobacteraceae bacterium; assembly: GCA_035503355.1. Classification (GTDB taxonomy): domain Bacteria; phylum Actinomycetota; class Thermoleophilia; order Solirubrobacterales; family Solirubrobacteraceae; genus Palsa-465. The sequence continues at coordinate 3,514 of DATJTQ010000209.1, read as the reverse complement.
CGATACAGCCGGGTGGTGATCGTGGCCTCGCGCGCATCCAGCGCCTTGGCCGCCTCGCCGTAGGAGAGGCCGAGGATGTCGACGGCGACCAGTGCCATCCGGAAGTCCTCGGGCAGCTCAGCGACCGCCTCGAGGATCTCGCTCACCTCCGCGGCCTGCTCGGGCTGCCGGGTGCGGCGCGGGTCAGGAGGCTGCATGTCCTCGATCGAGGCCCCGGTCTGCGGCCGGCGCGAGGCGGTGCGCAGCCGCGAGTAGAAGGTGTTGCGCAGCGCGCGCATGAGATATCCGCGCTCGTCGCCGCGGATCATCCGCGGGCGGGCCAGGACCCGCGCGAAGGTCTCCTGCACCAGGTCCTCTGCGTCTTCACGCGATCCGCACAGCGCCCAGGCCGCGCGATAGAGCGCGTCCAGGTGCTGGCCAAGCGACTTCGGGTCCAGGCGGCGCACCGCCTGTGAATGCTACGCGGCCCAGCCGCAACGAGCCGGCGGAAATCGCGATCTACGGCCGGGGCGCGGGGGCCTGGCCGTAGAGCCCTCCGACCATCATCTGGGCCAGCGGCTCGATGATCGCATCGGGGTCGGGCAGGCCCACGGCATCGCCGACCAGCGCCACATGCAGCACCCGCTCATAACCCCACATGAGACACGCCGCCAGCGCCCGGGGGTCCGCTCCGCCCGGCGCCCCGCCGCCGGCACGCGCCGAGCTGATCACCCGCGCCGTACCCGCGGTGACCGTCTCGAGCGTTGCGAACCACAGCGCGCGGATCTCAGCGTCGTGTGACCACTCCTCGCTGACCGTCCGCAGCAGCGCGCCGTGGGTCTTGCCTATCTCCACCCACTGGCGCAGGCTCACGCGGATCGCGGCCTCGGTGTCGCCGCCCTCCTGGGCGTGAAACGGGCGCACCGCCACCATCACCTCATCCATCACCGAACGCAGTGCCTCGGCGATGACCGCGGTCTTGGAGCTGAAGTACGCGTAGAAGCTGGCGCGCGACACGCTGGCCTCCTCGATGATGTCGGCCACGCTGAGCTGGCTGAGCGGCCGCTCGCGCAGCAGCCGCTCGGTGGCCTCGAGGATCGCCGCGTGAGCGCGGGGCTGAGTGGCAACCGACACGCCCGTCAGGCTACCGTTCGCGGTATGCGCCGCTGCCTGTTCGAGCCTGAGCACATCGACTACCGCGAGTCTGCCCGGCGGTTCGTCGCCGAGGAGGTGACGCCCCGCCAGGCGCAGTGGGAGGCCGACGGCATCGTCGACCGCGAGCTGTTCACCACGGCCGCGGCCAAGGGCATGCTCGCCATGCAGGTCCCCGAGCAGTACGGCGGCGCCGGGGTGGACGACTTTCGCTTCAACCAGATCGTCGGCGAGGAGCTGGGCGCGGCCGGAGCCGGCGGCAGCGGGCTGGGGCTGACGCTGCACAACGACATCTGCCTGCCCTATTTCCTTGACCTGTGCGATGACGAACAGAAGGCCCGCTGGCTGCCCGGCATCGCCGACGGGTCGCTGGTCACCGCGGTGGCGATGACCGAGCCCGAGATGGGCTCTGACCTGGCCGGCCTGCGCACCACGGCGCTGCGCGACGGCGACGCCTATGTCGTCAACGGCTCCAAGACCTTCATCACCAACGGGATCAACGCCGACCTCGTCATCACCGCGGTCAAGACCGACCCCAGCCAGCGCCACGCCGGCATCTCCCTGCTGATCCTGGAGCGCGGGATGGAGGGGTTTGAGCGCGGGCGCAATCTGGAGAAGGTCGGCCAGCACGCCCAGGACACCGCCGAGCTGTTCTTCAACGACGTCCACGTGCCGGTCGAGAACCGGCTGGGCGAGGAGGGCCAGGGGTTTCGCTACATGACCGCCAACCTGGCCCAGGAGCGGCTGAGCATTGGGCTCTCGGCGCTCGCCGCGGCGCGCGGCGCGCTGGCCTGGACCCTGGACTACGTGAAAGAGCGCACCGCCTTCGGCCAGCCGATCGGGTCATTTCAGAGCTCGCGGTTCGCTCTGGCCGAGATGGCCACCGAGATCGAGGTCGCCACCGCGTTCTGCGACCAGGCGGTGCTGGCGCTCAACCGTGGCGATCTCTCGCCCTCGGACGCCGCCATGGCCAAGTGGTGGGCCACCGAGCTTCAGGGCCGGGTCATCGACCGCTGCGTCCAGCTGCACGGCGGCTACGGCTACATGCTCGAGTACCCGATTGCGCGTGCCTTCGTGGACGCCCGCGTGACCCGGATCTACGGCGGCACCACCGAGATCATGAAGGAGATCGTCGGGCGCGCCCTGGGCGTCTGACCCGGCGCCCGGGTGCCCGCTTCGCTTTCGCCTGACCCGCCGCGACGCGGCCGTCGCCCGCGCACGTACGGCGCCGTCCTGGAGGCCACCGCCGCGCTGTTGCAGACCACCCCGCTGGCCGATCTGAGCGTTGCGCAGATCCTCGCCGCCGCCGGCGTCGGGCGGACCTCGTTCTACGAGCACTTCAGCTCCAAGGACGACGTCGTGGTCAAGCTGATGGACAGCCTCTCGGACGAGATGGCGGCCGGCCTCACCCCGATGTTCGAGCGCGGCGAGCGCTCCGCCGACGAGGCCGTCGCCGTCGGCCTGCGCAACCTGATCGAGACCGCCGCGCGCTACGCCCCACTGCTGGTCGCGGTCTCGGAGGAGTGGCCCGCCATCCCCGAGCTCAAGGACATCTGGTTCCGCCTCCAGGGCAACTTCACCATCCGGCTGGCGCGCCTGATCGAGTCAGAGCGCGCGGCCGGCGCGGCGCCTGAGGGCGCCGACGCGCTGGCGCTGGCCGCGTCGCTGGTGTGGACGGCCGAGCGGGCCTTCCATGTGGCGGTGGGGGGTGGGCACCCGACGCTGGTGGATGCTGAGACGGTGGTGGCTCCGCTCGTGCAGTTGTTCGTGGGGACGATCTACGGGCGGCCGGTGGAGTTGCCGTAGGGGTCGCAGGGCGTGGTGGGGCGCCGACCTGGATGGAGCGGCGGGCGATCCAAGGGGGCACGGAGGGTGGGCGGCGAGCCTGCGCGGCGAGCCCACGTGCGCGATCTTTCCAACATAGCTGTACAAATCGCGCACGACCCCGCCCCGGGACCGCCCGAAGCGCAGGGGTCGCGCCCGCCTCCTCCTCGAGAGCCGCCGTTGACGTTCGCCGGTGCCCCGGCGCGCCTACCGAGTTGCGGTGCCGTAGATGAAGAACTCCGGCGTGGCGCCCACCGACGCCGTCCACCCGAGCCCCTGCAGCGCCCGCTCCAACTCCGGCGGGTCATAGAAGCGCTTGACGATCTGAAACTCGCGGCCGTCGTCGAGCCGGCGGGTCATCACGTCGTCGCCGCCGGAGGGCAGCACGTGGTCGGCGGCGGTGGAGCGCTCGGTGCGGGCGCTGTCGATGAACAACACGCGCCCCCCGGGCTTCAACGCGCCCGCCACCAGCCCCCAGAAGGCGGCGAACCGCTCGGCCGGGACATGGGAGAGCCAGAAGGAGAACACGACGGCGTCGTAGCGGTCCTCGGGGACCCAG
>DATJTQ010000208.1:0-42042 GCA_035503355.1 Solirubrobacteraceae bacterium | reverse complement strand
GTGTTGGCCTCGGGGCCGCGGTCAAAGCGGCCCTCGCGGTTCCACCACTTGTCGTACTCCAGCGCACGGGCGCGGTAGTAGTCCAGCTGCTCGGTGAGGACAGCCTCGTCGGTCATGGCCGCGCGAGAAATTAGCAAGCGCCGTCCGGTGCCCGGCCACCGGCGCGCCTACACTCCTGCCATGGCCACCACGCGCGCCATCACCGACGAGGAGCAGCTGCGCGAGATCATCGGGGAGCCGACGGAGCTGGTGGTGACCAAGATCACCGACCGGCTCAACAGCCTCACGCGGCAGTTCATCGAGCGCTCGCCGTTCGTGTGCGTGGGCACCGCCGATCCCGACGGCGGTCTGGATGTGTCGCCCCGCGGCGACCCGGCCGGCTTCGTGCGCATCCTGGACGAGCGGACCCTGCTGCTCCCCGAACGGCCCGGCAACCGCATCGCCGACACACTGACCAACCTGCTGGTGGACCCACGCATCGCGCTGCTCTTCCTCATTCCCGGAGTGGGGGACACCTATCGCGTCAATGGGACCGCCGAGATCGTCGACGACCCCGCGCTGTTGGCGGCCAGCACCGTCGACGGGAAGGCGCCGCGCCTGGGCCTCCTCATCGCCATCGAGGAGTGCTACACGCAGTGCTCCAAGGCCGTCATCCGCTCACAGGTGTGGAACCCCGAGCGCCACATCGACCGCTCCGAGCTGCCTAGCAGCGGGCAGATCTTCCGCTCGCTCAACGATCCGAGCTTTGACGCCGACCAGTACGACCGGGAGCGCGCCGGCCGCTACGAGCGCGGCGAAGGCCTCTACTAGCTCGCGGGCTCCTCGACGTCCATCCGGGCCACCAGCCCGTCACGCAGCTCGTAACGGTGGACGACGACGCCGTCGCCCAGGAGCTTCCCGTCCAGATCACGCACCACCTGGTGGACCTCCACGTCAACGTGGCCGTCGCCCCGGTCCGTGATCGCCAGCGGGTCCACGCGGGGGTTGATCTCCGCCCATTGGTGCGTCCAGTAGTCGCGCACCGCCTCCTGGCCGCGCACCCGCCCGCCCTTGAAGGCCCGGGGCCAGTCGACGTCGTCGGTCATCGCGGCCAGCACCGCGTCGATGTCGCGCGCGTTGAAGCCGTCATACATGGTGCGAAGCAGCTCTTCGGGTGTCATGCGCCACAGCGTAGCGCAACTCAAGAGTTGCGCGTTTGCAGCCACGCCACGCAGACGCCGATGAAGGCCTCCATCGCCGCGTTGACGCCATCCACGTCGCGCGTGGCCACCAGATCGAGCAGCAGCCCGCGGGTCACCGCGATGCCCAGCCGGGCATGGGCCACCGCCTCCTCGCGCGACAGGCCCAGCGCCATGTTGATCGCCGCGGCCGGCTCCAGCCAGTCGTCGATGATCCCGTCGAGCATCTCAACGGTGTGGGGCCGACCTTGGATAGCCTGGCCGTAGAGTTCGTAGAAGAGGCGCTCGTTGGGCCACAGCGAGGGGTCTGAGATGTGGCGCCACCACGCGCGCATCGCCTCATCGACGGGCACCTCCGCCGCCGGCACCAGGTCGGCCAGCACGGCACGCTGGCGCTGCTCCACCTCGCGCACGATGGCCACCCACAGCCCCTCCTTGGAGCCGAAATGGTGGATGAGCATGCGGTGGCTCGTGCCCAGCGCGGCGGCGAGCCGGCGGAGGCTGAGGTCGGTGATGCCGTTGGCCGCCACGTAGTCGATGGCGCCCTCCAGCAGCTTCTCGCGCGGGCTCTTCTCGGTCACGCCGCGCTAGTGTACCATCTGGTACATGGAACCCGTACACGTCACCATCGACGTCCCCCAACCGATCGACGAGGTCTTCGACTTCCTCGATGTCATGGCCAACCACGAGCCCTTCACCGATCACATCCTCAAGGACTGGGAGTACTCCGGCCCTGATCGCGGGGTCGGCAGCAGGGCCCGCGTCCACGTGACCGCCGCCGGTCGCACCGAGACCGTCGACATTGAGGTCGTCGACGCCGAGCGCCCGACTCGCATCGTGGAGCGCAACGTGGGCGCCGGCGGCAAGCGCGTGGCCAACGGCACCTACACGCTGTCCGCGCTGCCCGCCGGCGGCACCCATGTCCAGTTCGAGTACGCCTGGCGCCAGGCGCCGCTGTCAGAGCGCGTGATGTCACCGCTCGTGCGCGGGATGTTGCGCCGCGCCAACCAGCGGGCCATGGTCCGGCTGGCCGAGCGGCTCCAGAACGCCGGGGTTTGAGCGTTCACACAGCGGGCAAGGCTGTCCCCAAACCACGTGGGAGGGGATTGCATGGCCGGTGCCGTACAAGAGAGACCAGCCTCATCGTCTGAAGCCAAGCTCGACAGCGACGGCCTTGATCGGGGCGTCGGCTTCCTCGGGCTGCTGTGGGCGTCGGAGGGGTCGCTCATCGGCTCCGGCTGGCTGTTCGGCGCGCTCAGCGCCGGGGTCATCGCCGGGCCGTCGGCGATCATCGCCTGGCTGATCGCGTCGGTGATCGTGATCGTGCTGGCGCTGGTGCACGCCGAGCTCGCCGGTCTGTTCCCCGTCACCGGCGGGACGAGCCGGTTCCCCTTCTACTCGTTCGGCACCTTCGCCGGGGCGACCTTCGGGTGGGCCTCCTACCTCCAGGCGGCCACCGTGGCGCCGATCGAGGTGCTGGCGGCGATCCAGTATCTGGCCACCGCCCACTGGGCCAAGGGCTTCTACGTCTCCCACGGTTCGGGGACGGGGACGCTGAGCGGCGGCGGCATCGTCGCCGCGATCATCCTGATGGTCATCTTCGTGATCATCAACCTGGTGGGGATCCGCTGGCTGGCCCGGGTCAACAACGGCCTCACCAGCTGGAAGGTGTTCATCCCGGTGCTGACGATCATCATCCTCGCCGCCACCCACTTCCACGCCTCCAACTTCACCGACGGCGGCGGCTTCTTCGTCAAGAACCATCCCTTGAAGGCGATCCTCATCGCCATCCCCGCGGGCGGCATCGTGTTCTCGCTGCTGGGATTCGAACAGGCGGTGCAGCTGGGAGGGGAGGCCCGCGATCCCAAGCAGCTCCCGCGGGCGGTGATCCTCTCCATCCTCATCGGGGCGGCTGTCTACGTCCTGCTCCAGGTCGTCTTCATCGGCGCCATGGACCCGCACCTGCTGGCCAGCCAGGGCGGCTGGCTCGGCCTCGGGCCCAAGAACTCCAACCCCACGGTGGTGGCGCTGAACGCCGGCCCGTTCTACACGATCACCAAGATCGCCGGCCTCTCCTGGCTGGCCTTCATCCTGCGCCTGGACGCGATCATCTCGCCGAGCGGAACGGGGCTCATCTATCTCACCACCGCCTCGCGAATCAGCTTCGGCCTGACCCGCAACGGCTTCCTCCCGACCGCCTTCGAGCGCACCAACCAGCGCACCAAGGTGCCGGTGATCGGCGTCATCGTGACCACCATCATCGGCCTGCTCTTCCTGCTGCCGTTCCCCAGCTGGGCGTCGCTGGTCAACGTGGTGACGAGCTCGTCGGTACTCATGTACGCCGGCGCCCCGCTGGCGCTGGCCGCACTCCGCCGCCAGAAGCCCGATCTGCCGCGGCTCTACCGGCTGCCGGCGGCGGGGTTCCTGGCCCCGGCGTCGTTCGCCGCGGCCTCGCTGATCGTGTTCTGGGCCGGCTGGCAGACCTACACGACGCTGATGGTGGCCATGCTCATCGGCTACGCCTTCGTCTGGGCGACCCACACCTTCCACCTCAACCCGAAGCGGCCCCCGATGGATTGGGGCGCGGCGGTGTGGATCATCCCCTACTTCATCGGGATGGGGATCATCAGCTACTTCGGCCTGGGCACCGGCGGCGAGGCGGGCGGGATCATCGGCAGCATCGGCGTGTTCAAGACCGTGCTCGTCGGCGGCAAGGACCAGCTCGGCGTGATCGGCAGCCTGATCGTCACCGTCGCCTTCAGCCTCGTCATCTACTACGTGGCGGTCTCGCGCCGGCTGCCCGAGGAGAAGGTCGACGAGTACGTGGCCGACGTGTACCCGCCACCGGTCGCGGAGTAGCGAAACGGCCGGGTCGCCTGCGGCCCGGCCACCCCGGGCTGCGACGTCTGTTGCAGTTCGTTAGTGAGGATTGACACGAGCCTCTGCGAGCAGGATCCTCCTTTGACCGAGTAGGAGGTTTCAGATGGCCGGGGTCATCGAGCAGCAACCGGCGCAGGCGCCAGAGGCGCATCTCGACGCTGAAGGGATGGACCGGGGGGTCGGATTCCTCGGATTACTCTGGGCCTCGGAGGGCTCGATCATCGGGTCGGGCTGGCTGTTCGGCGCCCTCGGAGCCGCGGTCCTCGCGGGACCGTCGGCGATCATCGGCTGGGGGCTGGGCTCGGTCATCATCATCGTGCTGGCGCTCGTCCACGCCGAGCTGGGCGGCCTGTTCCCCGTCACCGGCGGGACCAGCCGCTTCCCGCACTACGCCTTCGGCAGCTTCGCCGGCGCCACCTTCGGGTGGGCGTCGTATCTGCAGGCGGCGAGCGTGGCCCCCATCGAGGTCCTGGCCGCGATCCAGTACCTGTCGACGGCGCACTGGGCCCGGAACTTCTACGTGGCGCACTCGGTCGGGCCGGGGACCCTGTCGGGGACGGGGATCCTCGCCGCGATCATCCTCATGGTCTTCTTCGTCGTCGCCAACCTGTTCGGCATCCGCTGGCTGGCGCGCATCAACAACGGGCTCACGACCTGGAAGGTGGCGATCCCCGTCATCACCATCCTGGTCCTCCTCATCGGCCACTTCCACTCGGGCAACTTCGGCCATGACGGCGGCGGGTTCTTCGTGCACACCTCGCCGGTCAAGGCCATCCTGCTCACGCTGCCCGCCGGCATCATCTTCTCGCTGCTGGGCTTCGAGCAGGCGGTCCAGCTCGGCGGTGAGTCCAAGAACCCGGGCCGTGATCTGCCCCGAGCGGTGATCCTCTCGATCCTGATCGGCGCCACGGTCTACATCCTGGTCCAGATCTCGTTCATCGGCGCGCTGAAGCCGAGCGTGCTCATCGGCGCGCACGGATGGACCGGTCTCGGCTCGACCAACACCAACCACACCGTCGTCGAGCTCAACAAGGGGCCGTTCTTCACCCTGGCCAGCATCGCCGGCATCTCGTGGCTGGCCACGGTGCTGCGCATCGACGCGGTCGTCTCCCCCAGCGGGACCGGCCTCATCTATCAGACCTCGGCCTCGCGCCTCAGCTTCGGGCTGAGCAAGAACGGCTACATCCCGAGCGCCTTCGAGAGCCTCAACCAGCGCACCAAGGTGCCGGTGGTCGGGATCATCGTCTCCACCATCATCGGCCTGCTCTTCCTGCTCCCGTTCCCCAGCTGGAGCGAGCTGGTCAACGTGGTGACAAGCGCCTCGGTGCTCATGTATGCCGCGGCGCCGCTGGCCCTGGCGGCACTGCGCAAGCAGAAGCCCGAGCTGCCGCGCACCTACCTGCTTCCGGCGGCGTGGTTCATCGCACCGCTGTCATTCGTGTTCGCGACCTGGGTCATCCTGTTCTCGGGCTGGGAGACCTACACGACGCTGATGGTGGCGATGCTCATCGGCTACGCGCTCATCTGGGCCTCCTACGCGTTCGGCATGAACGCCAACGCCCCCGCGATGGACTGGGGAGCGGCGCGCTGGATCGCGGCCTACCTGATCGGGATGCTCGTCATCTCCTACTTTGCCGACTTCGGGCCCGGAGGCATCATCGGCGGGATCGGGTTCTTCAAGCACGTCCTCGACCAGGGCGGCAACGACGACCTCGGTCTGGTGGGGAGCCTGCTGCTATCGGCCGTGTTCGCGCTCGGGATCTTCTACTGGGCGGTGGCGAGCCGGCTACCGGGCGAGAAGGTTGACCACTACGTGCGCGAGGTGTACCCACCGCCGATCACTGAGTAGTTCTGGTTCGCGCATGCGCGAACCAGCCGACCGGTGCATGCACCGGTCGGGGGCCGGTCGCATGCGACCGGCCCTCCCACCTGCTTATGCGGTCGCGAGGACCTCGTCGTCGAGGTAGACCTCGCCGCGCTCGGCCTTCTCGACCAGTGATGCCGGCGGCTCGAAGCGCTCGCCGTAGCGCTCGGCCAGCTCCCGCGCGCGGGCGACGAAGCCGGGGAGGCCGCCGTCGTATCCGTTGATGTACTGCAGGACGCCGCCGGTCCAGCCCGGGAAGCCGATGCCCATGATCGAGCCGATGTTGGCGTCGGCCACGGACTCGATCACGCCCTCGTCCAGGCACTTGACGGTCTCAAGCGACTCGATGATGAGCATGCGCTCCTCGAGGTCCTTCAGGTTGATCTCAGACGGGTCGCCCTTCACCGGGAAGGCGTCGCGCAGGCCCGGCCACAGCCGCGTGCGCTTGCCGTCCTCATACTCGTAGAAGCCCTTGCCCTCCAGGCGGCCGGGCCGCTCGAACTCGTCGAGCATGCGGTCGATGACCTGCTCGGAGGGGTGCGAGTCCCAGCCGCTCGATGAGGCGGTGGCGGCTTCGCGCGCGGCGTTGCGGATCTTGCGCATGAGCTTCATGTTCAGCTCGTCGGAGAGCTGGAGCACCGGCGCGGGGTAACCGGCCTGCGAGGAGGCCTGCTCGATGGTGGGGGCGGGCACGCCCTCGGTGAGCATGGCGATGCCCTCGTTGATGAAGGTGCCGATGACGCGGCTGGTGAAGAAGCCGCGGCTGTCGTTGACGACGATCGGCGTCTTCTTGATCAGCTTGGCCACGTCGAGCGCGCGGTACAGCGTCTCGTCGGAGGTCTGCTCGCCGCGGATGATCTCCAGCAGCGGCATCTTGTCCACCGGGCTGAAGAAGTGCAGCCCGATGAAGTCGGCCGGGCGGCTCACGTTGCCGGCCAGCTCGGTAATCGGCAGGGTGGAGGTGTTGGAGCCCAGCAGCGCGTCGTCGGCCAGATGCGGCTCGATCTCGGCGAACACCTCGGCCTTGACCTTGGGGTCCTCGAACACCGCCTCGATCACCAGCTCCGCGCCCTCGGCGGCCGCCGGGTCGGTGGTGGCGGTGATCTTGGCCAGCAGCTCGTCGGCCTGCTCTAGGGTGGAGCGACCGCGCTCGACGGCCTTGGCCACGAGCTTCTCGCTGTAGGCCTTGCCCTTGTCGGCGGCGGCCTGTTCGACGTCCTTGAGGACGACGTCGAGGCCCGCCTTGGCACAGACGTAGGCGATGGCGGCGCCCATCATGCCGGCGCCGAGCACCACCACCTTGTGGGGCTCGAAGGTCTCGATCTCCGACGGCCGGCCGCGATCGCCGGTGGCGCGCTGCAGGTCGAAGAAGAACGCCTGGATCATGTTCTTGGACACCTGACCGGTGACGAGGTCCACGAAGTAGCGGCCCTCGATCTCCGACGCGTTGTCGAAGTCGACCTGGGCGCCCTCCACGGCCGCGGCCATGATGTGGTGCGGCGCGGGGTAGTTGGCGCCCTTGATCTGCTTGCGGAGGTTGGCCGGGAACGCGGGCAGGTTGGCCGCCAGCGCGGGGGTCGACGGGGTGCCGCCCGGGATCTTGTACTTCTTCTCCGCGTCCCAGGGCTGCTGGGCCTCGGGATTGGCCTCGATCCACTTCTTGGCCGCGGGGATGAGGTCATCGCGCGTGGGCACGACCTCGTTGACCACGCCGACCTCGAGTGCCTTGGCCGGGCGCAGGCGCTGGCCCTGGAGCAGCAGCCCCATGAGCGCGTTGACGATGCCCAGCATGCGCACGGTGCGCACGACGCCGCCGGCGCCAGGGAGCAGACCCAGCTGGACCTCGGGAAAGCCGACGACCGCCTTGGAGTCATCGACGACGATCCGGTAGTGACAGGCCAGCGCGATCTCCAGGCCGCCGCCGAGCGCCGCGCCGTTGATGGCGGCGACGACCGGCTTGCCCAACGTCTCGAGGCGGCGCAGGACGGCCTTGCCGTCGCGGACGAAGCCGGCGATCTCGTCGGCGTTCTCCTTGGTGGCCTGCTTGAGGTCGTTGAGGTCGCCGCCGGCGAAGAAGGTCTTCTTGCCCGAGGTGACGATGACCCCGGTGATCGAGTCCTTCTCGGCCTCCAGGCGGTCCAGGGTGGCCCGAATCGACGCCGCGTAGGCGGCGTTCATGGTGTTGGCCGACTGGTTGGGGTCGTCGAGGGTGAGGATGACGACGCCATCGGCGTCCTGCTCCCAGCGGATGGTCGTGCTCTCAGCGCTCATCTCAGATGCGCTCCACGATCGTGGCGATGCCCATGCCGCCGCCGATGCACAGCGTGGCCAGGCCGTAGCGCTTGTTCTGGCGCTCGAGTTCGTCGACCAGGGTGCCGAGGATCATGCCGCCGGTGGCGCCGAGCGGGTGGCCCATGGCGATGGCGCCGCCGTTGACGTTGACCTTGTCCATGTCCCAGCCCATGTCCTTGACGTAGCGCAGGACGACCGCCGCGAAGGCCTCGTTGATCTCCACCAGGTCGATGTCGTCGGTGGTCAGGCCGGCCTTGTCCAGCGCCTTGCGGCTGGCCGGGGCGGGGCCGGTGAGCATGATCGTCGGGTCGGCGCCACTGACCGCGGTGGCCAGGATCTTGGCCCGCGCGCGCAGCCCGAGGTCAGACCCGGTCTTCTCGTTGCCGATGACGACCAGCGACGCGCCGTCGACGATGCCGCTCGAGTTGCCCGGGGTGTGGACGTGGTTGATCTTCTCGACCCAGTGGTACTTCTGCAGCGCCACGGCGTCAAAGCCGCCCATGTCGCCGATCGCGGCGAAGGACGGCTTCAGGCCCGCCAGCGTCTCGGTGGTGGTGCCGGGGCGGATGAACTCGTCGTGGTCGAGGACGACCTGGTCGTTGATGTCGAGCACCGGGACCACCGAGCCGGTGAAGCGGCCGTCGGCCTGGGCGGCCGCGGCGCGCTCCTGGGAGCGGACGGCGTAGGCGTCGACGTCGTCGCGGCTGAACTCCTCCACGGTGGCGATCAGGTCGGCGCTGATGCCCTGCGGGACGAACGAGGTGTCATACGCGGTCTCGGGGTCCATGGCCCACGCGCCGCCGTCGGAGCCCATCGGCACACGGCTCATCGACTCCACGCCCCCGGCGAAGACGAGGTCCTCCCAGCCGGAGGCGACCTTCTGGGCGGCGATGTTGACCGCCTCCAGGCCCGAGGCGCAGAACCGGTTGAGCTGCACGCCGGCCACCGTGTCGGGCAGGCCGGCCTTGATGGCGGCGGTCTTGGCGATGTCGGCGCCCTGGTCGCCGATCGGCGTCACGCAGCCCAGGACGACGTCATCGACCCGGTTGGGGTCCAGGTCGGGGTTGCGGCTGAGCGTCTCGTGCATGAGCCCCACGACCAGGTCCACGGGCTTGGTGGAGTGCAGCGACCCGTTGACCTTGCCCTTTCCCCGCGGTGTGCGCACGGCATCGAAGATGAGCGGTTCGGTAGCGGCCATGGGTCAGCTCCTTGGAGGTGTCAAAGCACTGGACACGGTGTTCGGAAATCCTGCCTGCAATGTTACCCGTGCGGAGCGAGCAGCAAGCCCGGCGCCTGGTGCGGATCCATCCGGCGAAGGCTCTGGGCCGGCTGTGGCTCCTCGGTCGCTGCCGCGGGGTTGCCAAGCATCGCGTCTATATAGGCGTCGCTGTGTGCGCTACCTCTCACAAGGACGTCCGCGCCGGCGGTCTGGCCGGTGGGTGAGTAGACCAGCGCGGTGCGGATGCGCCGTTGTGCGCTGTGGCGGGTCTCGCGGTCGAGCGCGGGGTCGCCGGCGGGCTCGGCGGCGGGGGGCTCGGGGACGAGCAGGCGGGTGATGCCGCGGTCGTTGATCGCCTCGAGGATCGTCTCGGCGTCGTTGGCCACCACCACCTCCTTGTGGCCGGGGTAGACGTCGAGCTTGCGCAGCGTCCCATGGTCTGAGCCGACGTGAAAGGCGAAGTAGTCGGCGTAGGCGAAGAAGGGCTCGCCGGTGGCGCGCAGGCAGTCATAGAACCCGGTGACGGCGGCGAGGATGAGGCTCCCGGCACCCGCCGCGCCGTGCTGCTCATGGATGACGATGCCGAGGCGATCATCGGCGTCAAAGCCGGGGAAGACGTCGGCCAGCGCCGCCGTCCGGCCCTCGACGGTGATCTCGAAGTCATCGCTGCGCAGGTTGGTGGTGTGCACCGTGTGCCAGATCTTCTCAGGGCGCTTGCGCGTGTATCTATCGTGAGAGTTGGTGAGCGCTGCAGACTTCCCCATCGAGCCGGGCGAGGGTGAGGCCGAGGCCGTCGAGACCGAGACTCGATCGGGGCCGTTCGCGGGGAAGACCGCGTGGGCGCGCAACCTCGAGGCACCGCTGCGCGATTTCCTGGCCACCGAGACCGGCTCGGCGGCGATCCTGCTCATCGGCGCCGTCGCGGCGATGGTGTGGATCAACGTCGACGCGTCGTCCTACACCAGGCTGTGGCACATGACGCTGCGCGTGAGCATCGGCGGCGCCGAGATCTCGCAGGACCTGCGCCATTGGGTCAACAACGGCCTGATGGCGCTCTTCTTCTTCGTCGTCGGCCTGGAGGCGCGGCGCGAGTTCGACCTCGGGGACCTGCGTGATCGGCGCCGGCTGATGCTGCCGATCCTGGCCGGGCTGGGCGGGATGGTCGTCCCGGTCGCCATCTTCCTGGCGATCACCGCCGGGGGCGCGCCCCACGGCGCCTGGGGGACGGCGATGTCCTCCGACACCGCCTTCGCGCTCGGGATGCTCGCGCTCGTCGGCGCGCGCTACCCCAACAGCCTGCGCGCCTTCATCCTCACCGTGGCCGTCGTCGACGACCTGGTGGCGCTGGTGGTGATCGCGATCGCCTTCACCACCAACGTGCAGGTGGTGGCGCTCGCCGTGGGCCTGACCATGTTCATCCTCATGCTGGTGCTGCGCAACCGCGGCGTGCACAACGGCGGCGCCTACCTGCTGCTCGGGGTCACCGCGTGGGTGGCGTTCCTCCAGTCGGGGATCGACCCGATCGTGGTGGGCCTGGCCACGGGGCTGTTGACCATCGCCTATCCGGCGGCGCGCGAGGACCTGGAGCGCGCCACCGACCTCTTCCGCGTCTTCCGCGAGCAGCCCACCTCCGAGCTGCAGCAGTCCGCGCGCGCCGGGCTGCGCTCGGCCATCTCGCCCAACGAGCGCTGGCAGCAGATGTTCCACCCCTTCACCAGCTACATCGTCGTCCCGCTGTTCGCGTTGGCCAACGCCGGGTTCGTGGTCAGCGGCTCGTTCCTGGGCCACGCCTACGGGTCGGCGATCACGCTCGGGATCATCTTCGCCTACCTGGTGGGCAAGCCGGTCGGCATCACGGGCGCGGCGGCGCTGGTGACCAAGCTCAGCCACGGCCGCATCCGGCCGCCGGTGGGGTGGGTGTCGGTCCTGGGCGGCGGCGCGGTGGCCGGCATCGGGTTCACCGTCTCACTGTTGATCGCGTCGCTGGCCTTCACCGGTCAGCATCTGGCCGAGGCCAAGCTCGGCATCCTCACCACGCTGGTCACCGGGCCCGTGGTGAGCTGGCTGATCATCTGCGTCACCGTCCGCCTGCCCAAGCAGACCAAGGCGCGCCTGCTCATCGGGCGCGGCGAGACGATCATCGACCTCTCGGCGCCGGTGGACCCCGAGCGCGACCACATCCGCGGCCCCTCGGAGGCCGACGTGACGCTGGTGGAGTACGGCGACCTGGAGTGCCCGTACTGCGGCCAGGCCGAGACGGTCATCCGCGAGCTGCTCTCAGACTTCGGCGACCTGCGCTACGTGTGGCGCCATCTGCCCCTCAACGACGTGCACCCCCACGCCCAGCTCGCTGCCGAGGCCTCGGAGGCCGCCGGCGCCCAGGACAAGTTCTGGGAGATGCACGACCTCATGCTGTCTCACCAGGACGCGCTCACCCTGCGCGACATCGTCGGCTACGCGCAGCAGCTCGGGCTGGACATCGATCGCTTCAAGGAGCACGTGCGCAAGCGCAAGGGGGCGGCCCACATCGCCGAGGACGTCGAGTCGGCCGACATGAGCGGCGTCTCGGGGACCCCGACGTTCTTCATCAACGGCCACCGCCACCAGGACGCCTACGACATCGACACCCTGACCAAGGCCGTCCGGCTCGCTCGGGTGCGCGCGGCGATCACGGCGTAGGAGCGAGCGGCGGTCCCCCCGGGTCCCCGTATGCGGGCCTACTGACCCGGAGAACGTCAACTGCGGCTGGGGAGGGGCGGGCTGGGCCAGGCGGTGCGTCCGTGAGAGGATTTGCCTATCACAGGTCGGCACAGACCCGGCACCGGGACCGCGCACCGCGGAGGCTTGGGAGATATTGATCGTGTGGTGATGAATATCTCCCACACTCACCCCAATCCGCCCCAGGCCTGTTAGGCGTCGCCTACCACAGCCGTCTCGCGACGCCCACGAGAGTCCTCACCATCCTCTTCGGGATCTCGTAAGGCGCTCTTCGCCTCTTCGTAAAACGCTCTTCGCCCCGCGACGCACGCTGCGGGGCATGTCTTCAAAGCATGTGATTCCCACCCTGGCCGCGACGGTCGCCTGTGCGCTCGGCGTCGTCCCGGTCGCGTCGGCATCGTCCGACCCACAGACCGCCGCCAGTGCCAACTGGGCGGGGTACGTGGTGGGAGGCTCGTCCTCCTCCACAGAGTTCAAGAGCGTGTCCGGAAGTTGGGTGGTGCCGACCGTGAAGTGCACCAGCGGTCAGAGCTACTCGTCGTTCTGGGTCGGACTGGGCGGCGCGAGCGAAGGCTCAAGCGCGTCGTCGTCAGATTCCGGCTCCTGGTCTGACCCGAGCGCTGGCATGGGCGCGGGCACGGGCTCCGGCTCTGCCTCGAGCTCGACCTCCGACACCAGCCTCGAGCAGGCCGGCACCGAGGCCGATTGCGGCACCAGCGGATCGCCCAGCTATTCAGCTTGGTATGAGCTGGTTCCGTCGGCGCCGGTCACGGTCAGCATGGCGGTGCACCCTGGTGACCACATCACCACCAAGGTGACCGTGGATGGCGGCAACGTCACCATGCAGCTCAACAACACCACCACCGGCGGGTCGTTTGAGAAGACCCTCCAGGTCTCGAGCGCCGACACGTCCAGTGCCGAGTGGATCGCCGAGGCGCCCTCGCAGTGCAGCTCGGGCGTGTCGGATTGCACCCCGCTGCCGCTGGCGGACTTCGGCACCGCGCAGTTCAGTGGCGCCAGCGCCACCACCACCGACGGCCACACGGGGACGATCTCGGACTCCGACTGGCAGACCGCGGCGGTGCAGCTGAGCCCCGACGCGTCCGATCAGGGCTTCGGTGCTTCGCAGTTCACCTCGTACGGGTCGTCCAACTCGGCCGGGGCGACGCCGTCGTCGCTGTCCAGTGACGGCTCGTCGTTCTCGGTGGCCTACTCCGCTGACGGCGGCTCAGGCTCGACGTCGGGGTCCGCGGGTGCCGCGGGCTCGGACGGCTCAGGCTCGGGTTCGAGCGGTTACGGCGGCTCGGGCGGCTATGGCGACCCCACCGGCGGATACGGCGGTGACGGTGGCTACGGCGGCTACGGCGGTGGCTACGGCGACGGCAGTGGCTACGGCGATGGCAGTGGCTACGGCGGGTACGGCGGAAGCTACGGCGTCGGAGGAGGCTACGGCGACGCCGGGGGCTGGGGCGGCTACAGCTACGCCTACGTTCCGGGGGCGTTCAGCTTCTAGCCGATCAGGGTCGTGGTCGATTTTGGAGCTCGTCCTTCAGAATCGGCCACGCCCTCCCCGGTTGGTCGTTCTGGGGCAGGGGCGTTGGGGTAGCGGGGGTCTCAGCGGGGCGGCGAGGCCTTCTTGAGGGCGTGCTGCGCAGCCACGACGACCGACTTGCGGTTGGCGTGGGCGAGCTCGAACAGCTCGACCGCGGCCAGCTCCTCGCGCGTGGCGCCGGGCAGGCGGGCCACCACATCGCGCGCCTTCAGGCTCCGGTAGCCCGTCCAGGGCTCCTCGACCCGGACCTGGGCGCCCGCGCCGTCCTCGGCGCCGGGCTCGGCGGATTCCTCGACGAGCTCGGGTTCCCTGGACACGTGGGCCGGCTCGGACGCTACCGGCGGCCGCGGGGCAGACGGCGCCGGGGGCGGTGCGACTCCCGGGGATGCTGGGGCCGCTGAGGCGGGGGGTGGTGGCGCCGCGGTGGGTTGGGGCGGCGGGGGCGCCGAGGGCTCGGCGTCGGGCATCACCTCGCCGGTGAAGACGTCGTCCGCGCCGTGGTGGCCGTCGCCGAGCCCGAAATGACCGGCCACAGCACCGGCGACGTCGCCGGCGACGCCGGCGGCCTCCTGGGCCGTTCGCAGGCCAATCTCGATCCCACGTGTGGCGAACCTGTACTGGCGGGTAAGGATGGAGCCGAGCACGGGTGGCTCGCTACCCACCGCCTCCCGACCGTAAGCAAATGACCCGCTCGCACAACCCACCCCCGATCACGTACGCTGCGCCCCGCAGGTGAGGAGAACCCCATGGTAGAAGTGGATCTGAAGGCTCTGCTCGACCCGAGGACGCTGGTCGGCGGCGGCCTGCGGCTGGTCGAGCGCTTCGGCGACGAGGCGTACTTCGCGGCGGTCTGCATCCGCAGCGGGATGGTGGGCCCTGAGCTGCCCCACCGGGTGGCCCAGATGCTCTTGGCCTTCGAGCGCCACGGGATGCTGGCCGGCGCGGTCAGCATCGGCGCCATCCGCCACGGCGACCGCGTGGTCATCCGCGACGAGCGCGGCGATGTCACCTACAAGGAGCTCGATGAGCGCACCAACGCGCTGGCCAACGCATGGCTCGAGGAAGGCCTCAAGCCCGGCGACGGGGTGGCCGTCCTGGTCCGCAACCATCGCGGCTTCCTCGAGGCGGTGTTCGCCGCGGCCAAGCTCGGCGCCAAGATCATCCTGCTCAACACGTCCTTCGCCGGCCCGCAGATCCGCGAGGTCGCTGAGCGCGAGGGCACCGATCTGCTGGTCTACGACGACGAGTACTCCGAGGTGCTCGAGGGCGTGGAGCCGCCTCACGGCCGCTGGCGCGCTTGGGTCGACGACGAAGCCCAGCACCCCGAGCGCGTCGAGGACTCACTGGAATCGCTGATCGAGCGCGGCGACACGAGCGCGCCGCCGCGATCCGGCCGCAGCCCCAAGATCGTCATCCTCACCAGCGGGACCACCGGCACGCCCAAGGGAGCGCCGCGCGACGAGCCCAAGTCGCTGGGCATCATCGGCGGGCTGCTCTCCAAGGTGCCCTTCCATGCTCGCGAGACCACGGAGCTGGCCGTCCCCATGTTCCATGCGCTGGGCTTCGCCAGCATGGCCCTCGGCCTCGCCCTCGGCTCCACCCTGGTGGTGCACCGCCACTTCAAGCCCGAGGTCACCCTCGACAGCCTGGAGGAGAACGAGGCGACCGCGCTGGTGGTGGTGCCCGTAATGCTCCAGCGCATGCTCGAGCTGCCCGACAACGAGGTCGCCGCGCACGACTTCTCGCATCTGAAGGTCATCTTCGTCTCGGGATCGGCGCTGAGCGTCGACCTGGTCAAACGCTCGATGAAGGCCTTCGGCCCGGTGGTCTACAACATGTACGGCTCCACCGAGATCGCCTACGCGACGATCGCCACCCCCAAGGACCTGGCCGCGGAGCCGGGCAGCGTGGGCAAGGTGGTCCGCGGCGTGGTGGTCAAGATCCTCGACGACGACGGCGAGGAGGTGGACGCGGGCGCCACCGGGCGCATCTTCGTCGGCAACAGCGCCCAGTTCGAGGGCTACACCGGCGGCGAGACCAAGGAGCAGGTCAAGGGGCTGATGTCCTCGGGCGACGTCGGCCACTTCGATGACAAGGGCCGGCTGTTCATCGACGGCCGCGACGACGAGATGATCGTCTCAGGCGGCGAGAACGTCTTCCCCGCCGAGGTCGAGGACCTCCTGGCCGGCCACGACGCCATCGCCGAGGCCGCGGTCATCGGCGTCGAGGACGAGAAGTTCGGGCAGCGCCTGAAGGCGTTCGTCGTGCTGCGCGACGGCAAGGAGCTCTCCGAGGAGGAGGTCCAGGCCTACGTCAAGGACAACCTCGCGCGCTACAAGAGCCCGCGCGAGGTGGTCTTCATGGACGAGCTGCCGCGCAACCCCACCGGCAAGGTGCTCAAGCGCGAGCTGCAGGAAGCCTGACCGTGCCACCGACCTACGGGCCCCCCTTCGCCGCCTACCAGGCGGAGATCTTCCTGCGGGGCATGGGCGGCGAGGTCCCGGGCCACCCGGTGGCGTGGGCGGCGCTGGCCGCCGAGGCCGAGCGGGTCGCCGACGCGCAGGGCTGGGGCTATCTGGCCGGCGGGGCCGGGACCGAGGACACCATGCGCGCCAACGAGGCGGCCTTTCGCCGCTGGCGGATTGTGCCCCGGATGTTGCGTGACGTCTCGGCGCGCGATCTCTCCCGGACCGTGCTCGGCACCGAGTGTCCCGCGCCGGTCGGCCTCGCCCCCGTCGGGGTCCAGACCATCGTTCACGCCGACGGCGAGCGCGCCAGCGCGCGGGCGGCCGCCGAGGTCGGCCTGCCGATGACGGTGAGCACGATGTCCACCGCCACCATGGAGGAGATCGCCGCTGCCGGGGACGGGCCGAAGTGGTTTCAGCTCTACTGGCCGACCGACCGCGAGCTGGCCGCCAGCTTCCTGGACCGTGCCGAGGCCGCGGGCTACCGCGCGGTGATCGTCACCCTGGACACCTTCCTGCCGGGCTGGAAGCCCCGCGATCTGCAGCGCGGGTGGCAGCCGTTCCTGCAGGGGGTCGGCATCACCAACTACCTCGCCGACCCGGTGTTCCGGGCGCGGCTGGACAAGCCACCGGAGGAGGATCCCCAGGCGGTGGTGGGCGAGTTCGTGGGGGTGTTCACCAACCCTCGGCTGACGTGGGAGGACCTCGAGTTCCTGCGCAGCCGCACCACGCTGCCGATCGCGCTCAAGGGCATCCTTCACCCCGAGGACGCGCGGGCCGCCCGCGAGCACGGGATGGACGCCGTGGTGGTGTCCAACCACGGCGGTCGCCAGGTGGACGGCGCCATCGCCTCCCTCGACGCCCTGCCGGCCATCGTCGATGCGGTGGGCGATGACCTCGACGTCCTGCTCGACAGCGGCGTGCGCTCGGGCGCCGACGTCGTCAAGGCGCTGGCCCTGGGCGCCGATGCGGTGCTGCTGGGCCGGCCGTACATCTGGGGCCTGGCCGTCGGGGGCGAGGCGGGCGTGCTGGCGGTGTTGCGCGCCCTGCTGGCCGAGCTCGACCTCACGATCGGGCTCAGCGGCCACACCGGACCGGATCAGCTGACCCCCGCGGTGCTGGTGCGCGAGGGCGCCAGCTGACGAAATCCGAGGGTCCGGGCACCGCCCAGGTGGGTATGTAAGAGGGCATCTGGGACCCAAATCCATTCCTACCGCGGGAGGTAGAAGTGATGGAGTCGAAGGTTGCTGCGCGCTGGGCGCGGCGGTCAGCTGTGCTGCTGTGTGTCGCCTGTGCCTGCGCCGCCTTCGGCGTCGCGAGCGCGAGCGCCCTGCCGGGCGTTGGACACGCGCCCCGGCTGCCCGTCCGCGGGCCCTCGGTCAACCTCGGATGCGACAGCTCGATGTCTGCGAGCGCCATCCACTGCCTCGGTCAGGTGATCCGCCCGGCCAAGCAGGACGGTCCAGAGGTCATGTCCGGCCCCACCGGCCTCGGGCCCAGTCAGATCCAGTCGGCCTACAAGCTGTCGGGGCTCAACGGCTCTGGCCGCACGGTGGCGCTGGTCGACGCCTACAACGACCCCAAGGCCGCCTCGGATCTGGCCACGTTCCGCAAGGCCTACGGGCTGCCGGCGTGCACCACGGCCAACGGCTGCTTCAAGCAGGTCAATCAGAACGGCGCCACCAGCCCGCTGCCCTCCAGCGACTACGGCTGGGCCGAAGAGGAGAGCCTCGACGTCGACGCCGTCTCCTCGGCCTGTCCCACCTGCCACATCCTGCTGGTGGAGGCGAGCTCGGCGAGCACGTCAGCGCTGGCCACCGCCGAGAACAGCGCCGCCAAGGCCTCCGGCGTGGCGGCCATCTCCAACAGCTACGGCGGCTCGGAGGCCGCGTCGGAGACGTCGACCGACAAGTCGTACAACCATCCGGGCGTCGCCATCACCGTGAGCTCCGGCGACGATGGCTATGGCGTGGAATACCCCGCGGCGTCGCCCTTCGTGACCGCCGTCGGCGGCACCACACTGACCCAGGCCTCCAACTCGCGGGGCTGGACGGAGACCGCGTGGTCAGATGCCGGGAGCGGTTGCTCGGCCTATGAGGCCAAACCGAGCTGGCAGCACGACACCGGGTGCGCCAAGCGCACCGTCGCGGACGTGTCGGCCGACGCTGACCCCAACTCGGGTCTGGGCGTCTATGACACGTACAACAACTGCGGGTCGAGCAGCACCTGTGACGTCCTCATCGAGGAGGGCATCGCCGAGGGCCTCGACGGCTGGGCGCAGGTGGGCGGGACGAGCCTGAGCTCCCCGCTGATCGCATCGGTGTACACGCTGGCGGGCAACACCGCCTCCGTCACCTACGGCAGTTACCCCTACAGCCACACGAGCTCGCTGTTCGACGTGACCAGCGGCTCGAACGGCAGCTGTGGCGGCTCGTACCTGTGCACCGCCGGAACGGGCTACGACGGCCCGACCGGATTGGGCACGCCGGACGGCACGGGCGCCTTCTAGAGCGCATTGCGGGATGCAGGGTCCGCCCCATTCAGGGCGGGCTCTGCCGCCCGTAGACTCAGCGGGCCATGATGATCCTGCCCCCCGGGCACGCCGAGGAGATCCAGCGCCGCCGGACGTTTGCCCCGCGCGAGCGGTGGCTGATCCGCGGCGTGGTGGCCGTCGTGGCCGCGCTGGCGGTGGTGCTGGTCATCTCCCTGGCCACCGGCGAGACGACCTCGCGCCAGGGCTGCGTCTCGGTGAGCCTGGCCTACTCCACCGGCGGTGACCACATCACCCGCTGCGGGGCGGGGGCCAAGTCGCTGTGCCAGGGCGTCGGCCATGCCGGGGGCATCACGGGGGCGCCGGCCGAGACGGTGGCGGCGGCGTGCCGTAAGGCCGGGCTGCCGGTCGGCTGACCCCGCCGCGCGCCGCCGTGGCGCTGTCCGGGTGGGCGGCGCCCGCGAACCCGACGTGCATAAGATGCGGGGCGTGACCGACCCCGCCGCGTTCCGTGCTCAGTTCCCGGTGCTGGAGCGCGTCTCGTATCTGAACGCCGGCACCGAGGGTCCCCTGTCGCAGCAAGCGGCCGAGGCCATCGCCCTGCGCATCGAGGCCGAGGTGAGCGGCGGTCGGGCCGGCAAGGCCTATATGGAGACGGTGCGGGGGCTGGCCGGCGATCTGCGGGCCGGGTACGCCCGCGTCCTGGGCGCCGACCCGGCCGACGTCGCGCTCACCGGCTCCACCACCGACGGCGTCAACACCATCCTGGGCGGGCTCTCGCTGCGGCCCGGCGACGAGATCGTCACCTCAGACGAGGAGCATCCAGGGCTGCTGGCCCCACTGGGGCGCCTCAAGCGCGTGAACGGCGTGTCGGTGACGGTGGCGCCGTTTGCGCGGATCGCCGACGCGGTGAGCTCCTCGACGCGGCTGGTGGCCTGCTCGCACGTGTCATGGGTGAGCGGCCAGGTGGTCGACACCGCCGCCCTGGCCGCCACCGGGGTCCCGGTCCTGCTCGACGCGGCGCAGGGCGTTGGTGCGGTGCCGGTCGACGTGCACGCGCTGGGCTGCGCCTTCTACGCCGGCTCGGGCCAGAAGTGGCTGTGCGGCCCGGAGGGCAGCGGCTGCCTGTATGTGAGCGCCGAGCACCGCGACGAGGTGATCGCTCCGTGGCCGGGCTACACCTCGGTCGCCGACGCCTCCCAGGCGCTGGACTCCGGCCCCGCCGAGACCGCGTCACGCTTTGACCACGGCTTCCCGCCGGGGCTGCGCAGCGCGTGGGCGCTGGCCTCGCTGAGCGTGCTCGAGGATGCCGGGTGGGAGTGGGTACATGGCCGCGCGGCCGACCTGGCGGCCGGGCTGGCCGACAGCCTGACCGAGCGCGGCCTCGAGGTGGGACCGCGTGGGCGCTCGACGCTGGTGGCGTGGAAGCCGCGCGCCGACGACCTCGACGCCGAGGTGGCCCGCCTGGCGCAGGCGGGGTTCGTGGTGCGCAGCATCGTCTCGCACGGGCTCATCCGGGCCTCGGTGGGGGCGTGGTCCTCCGAGGAGGAGCTGGCCGCGCTGGTCGACGCCGCCGCGGTCTGAGGCCCGCTCAGCCCGCGATGCGGTGCGGGTGGGTGTAGACGTTGATCGTGCCGCGGCGGGCAAAGCCACACAGCGTCAGCCCGCGGTCGTCGGCGAGCTCGATGGCCAGCGAGCTGGGGGCGCCCACCCCGATGAGGATGGGGGCGCCGGCCACCGCCGCCTTCTGGACGAGCTCGAAGGAGAGCCGGCCGCTCACGCACAGCACCCGCCCGCTCAGCGGCAGGCGGCCGTCCATCAGCGCCCGCCCGATCACCTTGTCCATGGCGTTGTGGCGTCCGACGTCCTCGCGCGTGTAGAGCAGCTCGCCGTCGGCCTCGAACAGGCCGGTGGCGTGCAGCCCCCCGGTGCGGCGAAAGCCGGGCTGGTCGAGGTGGTCAGGCAACTCGGCGGCAAGCGCTCGGGGGATGGTCGGCTCGGCTGACACGGGCGCGCTCAGCACCGCGACCTCCTCCAGCGCGCCCTTGCCGCACACCCCGCACGACGACGTCGTATAGAACCGGCGCACGCCGGGATCGCGCGTGAGCGGGCCGGCGACCTCGATGGTGTTGTTGGCGAAGTCGTCGGTGAGGCCGGCCTCGCGCGGTGAGTCGATCAGCCCCTCGCCGTAGAGGAAGCCGAGGGCGAGCTCCTCGTCGTGGCCGGGGGTGCGCATGGTGACGGCCAGGGCGGCGCCGTCGACGCGGATCTCGAGTGGCTCCTCGAGCGCGACCGCGTCCTGCACGCCGTCATGCGTGACCGTCTTGTACACGTCCGTGCACGCTAGCCGATGCGGCTCCGCTGCCGGACACGACGAAGTGCAGCGAGGTCAGGCGGTGGCGAGCTCTCCGCTGAGCTCCACC
Source organism: Solirubrobacteraceae bacterium (assembly GCA_035503355.1). Lineage (GTDB taxonomy): Bacteria > Actinomycetota > Thermoleophilia > Solirubrobacterales > Solirubrobacteraceae > Palsa-465. Next base: position 20,960 of record DATJTQ010000208.1, on the reverse strand, counting down.
TCGAAGCTCTGGGACTCGCGCTGGAGGGTGCCGTCGTCGCCGACCGTGTAGGCGCCGGTCCGGCGCAGCGGCGGCGAGTAGCAGTGGATCGTCACGGCGGGCCCGGTGCCCGCGTGCAGGACGCGGTGGATCGCCACCGGCGGCAGTGTGAACGTCGTGCCAGGACCGATCTCGCGTGACACCGGCTCGCCGGCCAGGGTCAGTCGGTCCTCGCGCACATGCCCCGAGACGACCGCGATACCGGCCGCCGACTCGTCGTGGTCATGAAAGCCGGTGTCCTGATCCTCGCTCCAGCAGATCACCCAGGCGTTGACGTCCTCGTCGTCCCAGATCTGCTCATAGACCCGCATCTCCTCCGCGTGGCGGACCAGATGGCGCCAGCGCTCGGGTGACTCGGCCAGCGCGGTGGCGAAGCGCTCAAGCTCCGTGATCGACAGGCTCATACCGGCGCCTCCACCTGGCTCATGACCCGCGCCGCATTGCGCATCAGCGCAGGATCGCGCTTGGTCCTGATCGGCTCGATCACGGGGCGGTCAGAGCCGTAGACGAGCTGGGCCTCGCCCACCCAGCGTGCCATGGCGTCGATCATCCCGTGCCCGTAGCTGGAGGTGTCATAGAAGGTGAGCGGGTCGTGCAGGTCCACGGCCGGGCCGCCGCGAGTGGCCAGTCGCTCTGACTGCAGCGGCGCGCCGCCGGCGAGCATGGCGAAGACCACCGTCAGCTCGGGCAGCTCACGGCGCCCATGGGTGGCGAAGGTCAGCCACGCCGCCTGCATCTGGGAGACGTAGTCGGTGAGGGCGCGCCACCACAGCGGGTCGGTCAGCGGCGCCTCGTCCATGTGCGGCCCGGCGACGCCTCCGGGGTGCACGAAGAGCGGCACCTTGCGCGCCTGCACCCGCTCCAGCGTGGGGCCGAGCGTTTCCAGCGCAGGACGTCCGGCCAGCGCGCACGCGGGCACCGAGACGCCGCGGCAGCCGCGTCGCAGGACGTCGTCGACATCGGCCGGGTCCGGCTGGTGCACCGGGATCGGGCCCCAGGCGCCAAAGCCGTCACCGAGCGAGAGCACGCCGTCGAGGTGCGCCGAGATCAGCTCGGCGGCCGCGTCGCGAGGCAGCGCCTCGATCCCGATGGGGCTCGACAGCGACACGAAGGCCCGCTCGAGTCCGTCTGCCGACAGCAGCTGCGCCCGGCGCCCGGCCGATTCGGCGTCCGTGTCGATCACGTAGGGCAGCTCGCCGCCGCAGTGCAGCACGGTGAGCCCGTCGGTGTGGCGGACGAAGGGGAGACGATCGCGCCGTGCGAGCGCGTCGAGCAGAGGGGTGGTCCAGACGTGCTGGTGCAGGTCGACAGTCATGGTCAGAAAGTAACTAACTCCATTGAGTTTATCAAGAATGCGATTTGGTGATACCCAGATCCTTGGAGAGCGACGCATCGGCGCTCTTGACCTTGGCGGCGTCGTTGAGCAACGCGCGGGCCGCGACCTGGGCGGTGGTGGCGTCGTTCTTGGTGGCGGCGGTGGCGATCTTGGACAGGTCGGCCTGCACTGAGTCGAAGCCGGCGACGAGGCTGGTCAGCCGCTTGGAGTACTTGGAGGGCGCGGTCAGGCCCTTCAGCTGACTCGTCGCCTGGTCAGCGCGGGTGGCCAGGGCGCCGAACTCCTTGGCGAGTTGCTTGTCGCTCTTTGACCCGGCGCTGCTGAGGTCCTTGGCGATCGAGGTGGCCAGCCCCGCGAACGCCGCGTGGCTGGTGGCAAAGCCGGTCTTGAAATCGACGTGGCCGGCCGAGGAGGAGGATGTGCCCGATCCGCAGCCGGCCGCCGCCAGGCATGTCGCCATCGCCAGTGCGCAGACGGGCCTGCGGGGGATCACGGGCGCACGGTATCGCACGCGCGAGCCGGCCAGCAGCCGCCGCGCGCTCTATGGTTTCCGGCCATGAGCGGCGACGATCCGTCAGTGGAGGACCTGCGGCGCCGCCAACGTGAGCAGGAGCGCGTCGAGCGCGAGCAGGTCGCCGACGCGGACACCGACGCCGAGGCCGCTCGCCATCGGCGCCGCTCGGAGAAGGCCGGGTATCTGCGGCGCAAGCTGGAGCAGCGCCAGCGGTCCGAGCACGAGTTCGACGAGGATCCGGACCTCCCGCCCGCGGCCTGACCGGCGCTGGCCCGCGGACTGGTCGGCGCCCGGCCGGTTGACGGCCATGCGAACATATGTTCGTGACGAGTGACGGCAGTCCCTACGCCCGCTTTCGGCGCGCGCTCGAGACCGGCAACGAGCTATTGGTGCTGGGGGCGGCCCGGGAGCTGCCCCAGATCGCGCTCGACGACGCCTTGCGGATCTGCCTCGTCCTGCGCGACGGCGATCCCGAACGCTACGAGCGCGCCGCCGTCCGCTGGCTCGGGCGCTTCGCGCTCGAGGCTCGCGCCGCCACCATCCCGGACCTGCGCGTCGCCGCCGCCGCGCTGCAGGCCCTGCCCACCCGCACCGCCGAGGCCATGGAACAGCTCCAGCGCCTGTGCGTGGCGCGGGGCATCGGCTGATCGCGGCGGCAGGCCGACGACGTGCTGGAGCCACGCCGCGAACATGCCCCGCGCCTGCGGGGTCGTCTGGGGCTCGTGGCGCCGTACGTCCTCGACGAGGCGCGGCAGTGCCCCGGGGCCGAGGAGCTGCTCGAGGCTCCGCGCATAGGCGGGGACCTCGCCCCAGCTGGTGGCCAGCTCGCCGTCGACCTCGAGGTGAAACTGCATCGCGTACGCGTTGTTGACGACGAAGGCCTGCTGGGGATAGGCGTCTGACCCGGCCAGGCGGACGGCGCCCTCCGGCAGGTCATAGGTGTCGGCGTGCCACTGCAGCGCGACGAACTCCTCGGGCAGGGTGGAGAAGACCGGATCGGTGCGCGCGGCCTCGGTCAGGCGGACCGCGAGCAGGCCGACCTCGGCCTGCGGTCCGGTGAAGGCGCGCGCGTCGAGACTGGCCGCGAGCAGCTGGGCGCCGAGGCACACCCCCCAGTAGGGGGTCCCGGCGCGGACCGCCTCGGCGATGAGCCGCTTTTCGGCGGTCAGCCAGGGGAGGCGATCGTCCTCGTAGGCGCCCATCGGGCCGCCCATGGCGATGATGCCCGCGAACTCGCGCCAGTCCGGGAGCGGATCGCCCTCGTCGACCTCGACGCGGTGAAGCGACGCGCCCCACGCCAGCAGCTCGTCCTCGAAGGCGGCGGGGGGCTCACAGGCGATGTGCTGGAGGACGAGGAAGCGGGCCATCCAGCGCAGCCTAATGCCTGGACGGAACGTGGAGGCAGATGCCGGTGCGGTCGGCGGCGATGCGGGTCCTGCCGACGTTGGATACATGTTCGGTCGACGTCTCGCTTTATGCCTGCTCCTGGCGGTGGTTGGCAGCGCCGGCGTCGGCACGGCCTCGAGCCTGGCCGACCCCGCGCCGCAGCAGTGGCAGCCCACCTCCGCGGACGTCGCCCGCACGGTCCGCCCGTGCCCGTCCACCGGGGGCGCTCTCCAGGCTCCGGTGTGCTGGTCGATGACCGAGGACACCTCGGCGTGGATGGCCCAGCCGGCGGGGTCACCCTACGGCTGGGGGCAGTGCACCTACTACGTGGGCCTCATGCGCCCCGACATCTTCAATGACCGGGCCCCGCCGTCGATCGATCCGGTCAACGATTGGGATGCCTGGACCTGGGCGGGCCACGCCGAGGCCGAGGGCCTCGCCGTCGACGGGCAGCCGCGCGCCGGCGACGTCATGGTGTGGTCACGCCAGGCGGCGGGCGACGGCACCGGGCACGTCGCCATCGTCGACGCCGTGGGTGCCGACGACCCCTCCACCGGCGACGTCGAGGTCACGATCTCGGAGATGAACCTCGGCGGCCTCGACAACGCGTCGGCGGGGCAGGGCGACACGATGGTGATGGACGTGCCCCGCGCCCAGCTGGTCCCCGGGATGATCCAGTTCATCCATCGGCCGGCCCCCGGCTACACGCCGCCGGCGTGGCCGAGCGGCTCCTCGCCCAACGCCGACCCGTCCGCACCCGCCGCGCCGGCCACGCCCGGCCAGTGGGCGACGCAGTCAGACCCGTCACTGGCCGTGGGCCTGTGGAACAACCGGGTGGCCACCGTCAGCCAGTCACCGGCGGCGCTCACGGCCACGGTGACCAGCTCGTCAGGGGCGACGGTCAAGACGCTGGGTCTCACCGCCAACCGTGTCACCGGCCTGGGGCTGCCCACCGGGACCTACAAGGTGTGCGTGTCGCAGCCGGCCGGCGCCGGGTGGAACGCGGCAAGCGCCTGCGCCACCGCGAGCTGGCGGGCCCAGGTCAGCGCCACGGTCTCCCTGGGTCGCCCCCATCGCGCCGGGCGCCGCCTGGCCGTGCCGGTGATGCTGGGCCCCACCCTCCCACTCGCCGTCGCCGCCAAGGGCACGCCCCTGGTGGTCCAGGTCCGCATCGGAATGCAGCCCACCGGTCTCCGTCGGCGGGCGGGAGTGGCCAGCACGCGCACCATCTACACGCGCGCGTTGCGGCTGCACGCCGGACGCCAGGTGCTCAGCCTGCCGCTGACCCGCGCGGCGCAACGTCACGCCGTGCTCCACGTCACGGTGGCGGTGCGCGGCAGCACCGCGGTGCGCGCCTCCGCGGCGCAGACCTCGCTGCAGCTGCGCTGAAGACGTCAGGCGACGCGGCACGACGGGTGGCTCTGAGGCGGCTGGGGCCCCGCGGGCGGGGCGTGTGCGACCTGGATAACGCGGGAAACCTGGTCGGCCTCTCCACGTTTGCCGCGAAAACCAGGTGGGGCATGGATAACGCGGGAAACTTCGCCGGCGCCCGCACGTTTCCCGCGAAAACCAGGTCGCGCGGGCGCTCGCTGCCGCTGCGCTGAGCGCTCAGACCATGATCTTGCCGCCGGCGACGTCGAGGGTGATGCCGGTGATCCACGCCGACGCGTCGGAGGCGAGAAACAGCGCCGCGGCGGCCACGTCCTCGGGCTCGCCGATCCGCCGCAGGGGGAACGACGCCGCTAGCTCGGCGCGCTGCTCCTCGGTGGTCCAGGTGAGCAGGCGCTCGTTGGCGGTGGCCGACGGCGCCAGGCAGTTGACGCGGATGCCGTCGCCCCCGACCTCGGCCGCGAGGTGGCGGGTGAAGGCGATCACGCCCGCCTTGGCCGCGGCGTACGCGGCGCTCGAGCGGGCGGCCTGGCGGGCCGCCGCCGAAGCCATGGTCACGATCGCCCCGCGGCGCCGCTCGAGCATCCCCGGCAGGAAGGCGTGGACGCAGATGAACGTCGCGGTGAGATCGGAGTCCACCACCTCACGCCAGTGCGCGACGGTCTCCTGCACGGTGGGAACGGGCATGCCGTTGCCGCCGGCAAACGGGGCCAGGATGTCGACGGGCCCGAGTGCGTCGGCGATCGTCGCGGCGGCGCGCGCGATGTCCTCGGGCACGGTGGCGTCGGCACGGACGGGCAGGGCCTGTCCGCCGGCGGCGGCGATGCCGCCGGCCACCTCGGCCAGCGCTCCCTCGTCGCGCGCGATGACGGCCACCTTGGCGCCGTTGGCGGCCAGGGCGCGAGCCGTCTGAGCCCCAATCCCGCGCGAGCCGCCGGTGACCACGGCCACGCGGCCGGCGAGGTCCGGGTAGCGCGCCGCCGCCGCCGGGGGAGTGCTCGCAGCCGGTGAGGGGCTCATGACATGAACTCCGTGTCGATGGTGGGGCTGGCGTGGATGCAGATCAGGCGGGCATGACCGTCGCCGCGATTGGTGAAGCGATGGGGACGTGGGGTGGGGCGAGCACGATGTCCCCGGTGCGCGCGCGGGCGCGGCGGTCGCCGACCTCGAAGACCAGATCCTCGCCCTCCAGCACGATCCAGGTCTCGTCGTAGGGATGGCGATGCAGGCGTGGCCCGCCGCCCGGCGGCTCGTGGTCGAGGATCATCGAGATCGTCGTCGGTCCGAAGTGGGCGCCTTCGAAGCGGCCGTTGGCCAGGGTGCTGCCGGTGATGACCCTCATGACCGGCCGTCCCGGGCGTCGTCGCCGCGGGCGAAGAGCGGCGGCCCACCGATCGGGCTGAGGTGCACTCCGGCCAGGCGCCAGCGGCCGTCGTCGTCGCGCACCGCGATGTGGGTGGCGCGGAACTCTCCGTTGACCGGGCGGCCCTGGAACTCGGCCTCCTGGACGTGGCGCCCGATGCGGATCGCGCAGTCGTCGCGGAGGCGGGTGACCGCGTCCTCGAAGGCCAGCGCGCGGGTGCGCAGGCCGCCGCCGCGATAGCGGTCGAGCCACTGCTGCTTGTCGAGGACGAAGCCGACGGGGCCGACCAGGGTGAAGTCGTCGGTGGACAGGGCGTCGAGAGTGGCGGTGTCGCCGGCGACCTCGGCGCGGGCGATCGCGAGGTCGAGGTCGGCGAGCTCCTGGAGCGGGGTGGTGGGGGTGGACATGGTCGGGACTCCTGTGGGTGGGTGGTCGCGGTGCCCGGTTGCGGAGCACCACAAGAAGCATAGATATCTAAGAGTTAGATGTCAAATCCTTTGATATCGCTGATAAGCTTGGCGACGCGATGCCCGCTCCCCGCACTCCGCCCATCGGCCTGCACCTGTCGGCGGCCGCCCGCGTCGTCACCCGCGCCTTCGACGAGGCGCTCGCGGAGGCCGGCGGTTCGATGCCGGTGTGGCTGGTGCTGCTCAACCTCAAGATGCGGGGCCAGGTGGCCAACCAGCGCGAGCTGGCGTCGGCGGTCGGGATCCGCGAGGCCACACTCACCCATCACCTCAACGCGATGGAGTCAGACGGCCTGCTCACCCGCCGGCGCGATCCCGCCAACCGGCGCGTCCACCTGGTGGAGCTGACCGAGGCGGGCGAGGCGGCCTTCACCCGACTGCGCGAGGCGGCGCTGGCCTTTGACCGGCAGCTGCGCCGCGGACTCAGCGCGGGGGAGCTGGCGGGGTTTGAGCAGGTGCTGGACCGGCTCGCCGCCAACGTTGGTCCCGGGGACCCGAGCGACGCCGGCGCTTGACGGCGGCGGGCCCGCCCGGCATGAGGTGCCGAGCGGGCCGCTGCCTGCATTACCCCCGTGTCCTGCGGTGCCCCCGGGCGCGCCCCCGTGTGCCCCCGGTGTCCTGCGTGCCCCCAAGGGCGGGCGTCAGCCCCCGTACTGCGCCTGGCAGTTGGACAGCTTGGACGTGTCGGTGCCGGCCGCCGCGACGCACGAGGCCAGTTTCGAGGCCTTGTTGAGCTGCTGACTGGCCTGGCTGGACGCCGCCCCGGCGGTGCCGCTGGTGGCGCCGGCGGCGCTGGTGCTGAGCTGCTTCTTGGCCTGGTTGAGGGCCTGCTGGGTCTGCTGCATGCCCGTCTTGATGGCCTGGTTGGCGGTATCGGTGCTGGGCTTGATGACGGCGAAGAAGACGACGAGGAAGATCGCGAGTGACGCGACAAAGCCGATCGCCCACAGACGCCAGTTATTGGTGACAAGAACCATGATGTGTCTCCTTGATGTGACTGTGTATGTGTCAGTGCCTGCTGAGGTCAGGGCGGCATCCGACCGCTCTGACCCGTGTGAGTAAGTCCGCCCCCATCAGGCGGCTGAGTGTGCGAGCTGTGTCAGCGCCCCCTCCCAGTCGATCACGACCTCGTGGTCATCGCCATCGGTCCGGCGCTTGGCCGGCACGGTGTTGCCCGGGTCCAGGAGCGGCCGCGCCGCCGCCGGCACCGGACCGCCGATCCGGATCGGGTAGGGAGCTCGACCCTCGGTGAGGATCGTGAGCAGGAAGGCGTACATGTCCTCGCCGGCGGGAGTGCGCATCCCCAGCGGCTGACTCTGGACGATGACCGCCTGGCACGGCGTGAACACTCCCATCTGCCCCCTCCTTATCTGCGTCGCGGTTTCGATGCTGGGCAGCTTGAGGGAGCGCGCCGAAGCGACACCAAAGGAACGCCAAAGCCTCGTCTGGCCCCGGTGAGCCGCGGCGGCTTGTGGTGCTCGCGGCGGGGGACTACTGTGTCGTCGCGGTGACCGGCGGGATCAGTCGTTTTGGGGTGTTGGGACCACTCGTGCTCGAGCGCGACGGCCGGTTGGTGCCGCTGCCCAGCGGTCGTCAGCGATCGCTGCTCGCGCTGCTGGCGCTCAACGGGGGCGCACCGCTGTCGCGTGACCGGCTGATCGATGAGCTGTGGGGAGAGCGTCCCCCGGCCAGCGCCGTCTCGGCGCTGCACGTCCATCTCTCGAAGGTGCGGGCGCTCCTCGGCGGACTGCTCGTGCTCGAGCCGGCGGGATATGCACTGGTGCGCGAGGCCTTCGAGCTCGATCTGTGGCGGTTTGACGCGCTGGTGGACCGGGCGCGCTCCGAACCCGACAGCGCGGGAGGTCTGCTGCGCGAAGCGCTGGCCATGTTCCGCGGCGAGCCGCTGTGCGACGTGGAGTCCGAGGGCAGCGTGGCGCAGTGGCGCCGCGCCCTGGAGGAGAAGCGCCTGCAGGCGATCGCGCTGAGGATCGACGCCGATCTGGCGTCTGGCCAGGCCGGCGAGCTGGTCGCGGAGTTGGAGCGACTTACGGCCGAGCATCCCTACGAGGAGCGGTTGTGGGGCCAGCTCATGCGGGCGCTGGCGCGCGCCGGGCGCCAGGCGGATGCGCTCGAGGCCTACCAGCGGGCGCGCCGCCTGCTGGCCACCGAGCTCGGGCTGGAGCCGGGCGAGCCGCTGGTGCGCCTCCAACAGCAGATCCTCGATCGCGATCCGTCCACCGCGCCGGCGACGACGGACGCCGCGCCCGATGTCAGCGCGCAAGCGCGGGCGCGTCCACGGTCTGGCCTGCCGCGCCCGGCGTCACGACTGATCGGCCGCGAGCGTGACCTGGAGTCGTTGGGCGCATGGGTGGCTGACCCCGAGGTGCGGCTGATCACGCTGACGGGCCCCGGCGGGGTGGGCAAGACGCGACTGCTGCTCGAGCTCGCGCGCCGCGGCGAGCCCGATCATGCGGACGGGGCCGTCTTCGTCCGCCTCGAGCAGCTCACCGATCCCGCCCTGGTGGCGGCGGAGATCGCCAGCGCCCTGGGGCGGCGCGATGGGAGCGATGGGCTCGGCGCCGATGGGCTGACCGGTTACCTGCGCGATCGCGAGCTGCTGCTCGCCATCGACAACTTCGAGCATCTCCTGGCCGCGGCGGCGCTGGTGGCCGAGCTGCTCGAGCAGGCGCCGCAGTTGCGCGTGCTCATCTCCAGCCGCACGCCCATGCGGATCCGCGGCGAGCAGACCTTTGCCGTGGAGCCGCTTGAGCTGCCCGCCGGCGACGGCGAGCAGGCGCTGGCCGACAGCCCGGCGGTGCAGCTGTTTCTCCAGCGGGCGATGGCGGCTGATCGCAGGCTCGCGGTCGACGCCGCGGCCACGCGGGTGGCGGCGCGGATCTGCCAGGCGCTGGACGGCCTGCCGCTGGCCATCGAGCTGGCCGCCTCGCGCTCGCACTCGCTGGGTCCGGCGGAGATCGCCGAGCAACTGGCCCGGCCGCTGCTCATCGGCGAGCGCGCTTTGCGTGACCTCCCCGATCGTCAGCAGTCGCTGCAGTCAGCGATCCGCTGGAGCTATGACCTGCTCACGCCGGCCGCTCGCCGCACCCTGCGCCACGCGTCGGTGTTCCGCGGCGGCTTCACCACGGCGGCGCTCGAGGCCGTCACCGCCGGTACGGCGCGCGCCGAGATCGACGAGCTGCTCGAGGCCAGCCTCGTGCGGCGCCAGGGCGACGGTCGCGGTGAGCTGCTGGAGCTGGTGCGGGCCTTTGCCGCCGAGGAGTTGCATGCCGGAGGCGAGGACAGGGAGGCGCGGGCACGTCACCGCGACTACTTCGCCCAGCTGGTGACCCCGGCCATCGCGGCGTTTGACGGCGGTGAGTCGCCCGGCGAGCTGGCGGCGTCGATGGTGGCCGATCACGCCAACGTCCGCGAGGCGGCGGAGGACGCCATCACCGCGGGCGACCAGGAGGCCGCGGTCACGCTCGCTCTCGGGTCGCGTCCGATGTGGTTGGCCGGGATGCTGCGCCAGGAGGCCCAGGAGCTCGCTGACCGACTGCTGGAACGGTTCGACATTCCCGGCGAGGACGAGGTCGCCATCGTGCGCGCTGCCGCCTACCTCGACTACAGCCCCACCGCCAAGATGTGGCACCGGCGCCTGGCCGCGGCGGCGGGGCGGATCGGCGATCACGAGGCCCTCGCCATGGCCACCGGCAACCTCTTCGGGCAGGCGCTCAACGGACGCGACCTGGAGGCGATGCGCGAGCTGCGTCCGGAACTGCTGGCTCAGCTCACGCCGGAGGCGAGCCCCCGCGCCCGCGGGTGGACGCATTACTTCCTCGCCCTGGACGCCTACGTCAACGCCCGGTTCGATGAGGGGTGTGAGCATGCCGAGCGCAGCATCGCCCTGGCGCGCGAGATCGGGCACGGGGCCATGCTGGCCAGCGCCGCGGGCACGCTGCTGCTCAGCCAGTCCGCGCGCGACGGGGTCATCACCCAGCCCGCGCTGATGGAGACGCTGGAGCTCATGCGACCGCCCGGGCTCCAGCCACTGGCCGCGTTCGCGCTGTGGCTGGTGGCGCGTTACGCTGTCGACGTGGCGCCCGAGACCGCCGGGCGCTGGCTGGCCCATTCCGACCGGATCGTGGCCGCGATCGGGTCAGAGCTGTGGCCCGAGCGCGTGCTGCGCGACGAGACGGTCGCCCTGCTGGGCCTCACCGACCTCACCGGGCTGCTGGAGTCAACGCCGCCGCTTGACCACGTGACCGCTCACGCGGACGCGGCCGCATGGGTGGCCGGTCGCAGCGCCGCCGAGACGGCGACGAGGACGCCCTCGCGCACCCTCTCGCAGGCTGCCACGTAGGCGGCGAACTCGCGCTCGAAGAGGGTCCAGTCGATGGCGGGGCCGTCGACATCGCCGTCGGGCGGGTTGCCGTCGTCGGGACCCCGGCCGCGGCGCCAGGGGTCCTCGTCGTCGGGTCCCTCGGGATCCCGCCAGTGGATGAGCACGCGTGACCAGCAGGCGATCGAGACCAGTGCGGCCAGCACCACGATCGGCGCGATCAGGCCCAGTGGCGGCTCATGGCTGGTCATGGCAGCGGCGAGGCCGGCCAGGACGAAGGGCAGTGCCAGCGCCGACACGATGCCGACACGCAGCGTGGTGACAAGCGACTTCTCCACGATCAGGGTCCTGTCTGGGGGTGGGGCGGCACGAGGGTCGCCGAAGCTAGAGGGTTTGACTCGGTCCTGCAGTGTCGTTTTGACATCGGCTCACACCGGCGAGGGCTTGAGGAAGTCGTCTTCACGCGTCGCGGTGGCGGGGATGATCGTCTCGACGAGGCCGGTGACGACGTCATAGACGTGCCCCGAGACGGGGATGCGCGATGAGACCTGCGGGGCGGCGCGCAGGCGCTGGACGTCGGCGGCGACGGTCGCCGCCGGGTCCAGGACGGCATGGTCACGCAGGTCGCTCTCGTCGGCGCCGATCCGATCGGCGTAGCGCCGGCGGAAGGCGTCGTCGGCAAGCGCGCCGGTGCCGCACTGCGTGTGGTGGACGACGGCGACCTCGAACAGCGGACCGTCGGGCAACACGCTCTCGGTGATCTGGCCGATGAAGGCGACATCGTTGATGACCTCGGGCGTGACCCGTCCGCCGACGTTGCGCACCACCACGGCATCGCTGAGGCCGAGGCCGAGGATGTGAGCCGGATCGACGCGTGGATCGAGGCAGGCGATGACGAACAGGCGCAGGGCGGGGATGACGACGGCGCCCTCGTGACCGCCGGCGGCGGCGAAGGTGCGGTTGCGTTGCAGGGCGGTCTCCATGGGGTCCTTTACGTGAGTGATGGTCTAGACGGCGAAGGCCAGCGCCTCTTGATCGGCGCTGACGGTGGGCTGCGCGGGCAGGAGGACGACCGCCATCAGCGCACCGGCGAGGGCGACGCCGGCGGCGACGTAGTTGGCCGCGGCGAAGCCGTGAAAGAAGGCCGCCCTGGCCGCGTCGTGCAGCCCGGCGGCAAGGGCGGGGTGGCCGGCCTGGCCGAGGCCCTCGGCGGCGCCGAGCGCGGCGCCGACCGACGCGTGCGCAGTGCGGGCCGCCGCCCCCGGCAGCCCTGCCGGGAGCAGGCGGGTGAGGCGGGCCGCGTACAGCGACGCGTAGACGCTGCCGATCACGGCCACGCCGAGCGTGCCGCCCAGCAGCCGGGTGGCGTCGTTGATGGCCGAGCCAACGCCCGCCTTGGCCCGGGGGACCACGCCGATGATGGCCTCGGTCGCCGGGGCGCTGGTGAGGCCCATCCCGGTGCCCAGGACGACCATCTGCGCGGCGATCGTCGCGTAGCCGGTGGTGACCGACGTGGTGGTCACCCACAGATAGAACGCCGCCATCGCCAGCAGCCCGGCGGCGACGATGACCTTGGTGCCGATGCGGACCGCGAGCCGGGCGCCGAGGACCGACGCGATGGCCACGCATGACGCCACCGGGAGCAGGCGAACGCCGGTGGAGAGCGGCCCGTACCCCTTGAGGAACTGGAAGTACTGGGTGACCAGGAAGATGAATCCCGACAGGGCGAAGAACGAGATCGCCACCGAGACGCTGGCGGCGGTGAAGCGCAGGTTGGCGAAGAGGCCGAGGTCGAGCATCGGCTCCGCGGCGCGCCGCTCCCAGATGGCCAGGGTCGCCGCCAGGGCCGCGGTGACGGCAAAGCCGGCGAGGGTGCGGGCGCTCCCCCAGCCGTGGCCCGGCGCCTCGATGATGGTGTAGACCAACAGGGCGATGGTGGCGGTGGAGAGGGCGAACCCGGGGCGGTCAACCGCGGGCGCCTGCGGGTCGCGTGAGGTGGGCACCGTGCGCGCGACGAGGACGGCGGCCAGCGCCGCGACCGGGGTCATGGCGAAGAAGATGGCCCGCCAGCCCGAGAGCTGGAGCAGCCAGCCCCCCACGATCGGCCCCAGCGCGATGGCCGCGCCGGTGATGGCGCCCCACAGGCCGATGGCGCGGGCGCGCTCGCCCCGCTCGGTGAACACGTTGGAGATCAGCGACAGCGTCGAGGGGAACACCATCGCCGAGCCCACGCCCATGACCGCTCGCGCGAGGATGAGCTGGCCCGGGTCGCTGGTGAGGCCGCCGGCGAGGCTGGCCAGGCCGAACACGAACAGGCCGGCCAGGAGCATCCCCTTGCGCCCGAAGCGATCCGAGAGGCTGCCGGCGACCAGCACCGACGCGGCGAAGAGGAGGTTGTAGGCGTCCACCACCCACTGCAGCTGCGTGTTGGAGGCATGCAGCTGGCGCACCAGGGTGGGGAGGGCCACGTTGACGATGGTCGTGTCGACGTTGATGACGAACGCCGCCAGGAGCAGGGCGGCGAGGATCAGGGGCTTGGCTTTCATCGCTCCTCCTTTGCGAGGGCGGGATCGAAGTCGTCGGGACCGGTGTTGTAGATCAGTAAGACAAGGAAGTCAAGTTAATACTTGAGAAATTCAAGTAACTGCTAGAGTATGTCTTCCAATGAGGTCCTACGACGAGTACTGCGCGTTGGCCAAGACGCTCGACGTGGTCGGCGACCGTTGGACGCTGCTGATCGTGCGTGAGCTCGAGCTGCGCGGCGCGTGCCGCTACACCGACCTGCGCAACGGCCTGCCCGGCATCGCCACCAACCTGCTCGCCGACCGGCTCCGGGAGCTCGAGCACGAGGGCTTGGTGGTGCGCGAGGAGGCGCCGCCTCCGATCGCCACCACGCTGTTTCGTCTCACTCCGCGCGGCGCTGAACTCCGCCCGGTGCTCGAGAGCCTGGTGCGCTGGGGCATGCCCCTGATGACCGAGGACAACACGGGCGACGCCGTGCGCAGCCACTGGCTGGCATGGGCGATCGAGCTGGTGCTGGTCGACCGGCAGCCCGACGCCCCACCGGTCACCGTCGAAGTCCGCGCCGGCGAGGAGCCGTTCGTCGTCGAAACCCGCGACGGCAGGTTGGTCACCCGGCGGGGGCCGGTGAGCGAGGCGGGCACCAGCGAGGCGGCCGATGCCTCCGACGCGTCCGACGCCTCGGCCGCCGATGCGACGATCAGCGGGGAGGCGCGGCCGGTCATGGGGCTCCTGCTGGGGATCCTTGGCCTGCGCGAGGCCACGGCCGCGGGGGTGAGCTACGCCGGTGACCCCGCGATCCTCGAGCGCATCGGACTCGCCGATCAGCGCAGCCTGGGCGGCAGCGCGCGCTCGATCGCCTCCACGAGATAGGGGCTCAGCGTCCCGGCGTAGCTGGCGGTGACGTGCGCCGCGGTGTCGCGGTAGACGATCACGTTGCCGATGGTGGCCGGGCAGAAGCCGCCGCGACAGAAGAACGAGCGGGTGGCGATGACGCGCGCCCCGGGGAGCCGCCGCGCCGCCTGGGCCAAACGGTCGGGGTCTCGGTAGGCCTCGCTGATGGGAGTGCCGCAGCCTCCGGTCGGGCGGTAGGTGATCCGCATGACGCAGGCCGTGCTCGCCTCGGTCACGCCGGGGTCGTCCTCCACCACCACGATGCGGGCACCGGTGGCGGCCACCGGCCGCATCGCGGCCAGATGGTCTGACACGGGATTGGTGTACTGGCGCAGCTCGGTGGCGATGACGATGGCGTAGTGGCGGCGATCGAGGTCGTGCTGGATCAGGCGCAGGCCCGGGCAGCTGGGTGAGAGCGCGGGGAGCAGCCAGCCGCAGGTCTGTCCGACGTAGACGTTCACGCGCCAGTTGAGTCTGTCGAGCTGGGGCTCGAGCACGGCGAGCAGCGCCGCGGCGTGGCTGTCGCCGATCAACGCGACGCGCACCGCGTCGCGCCGCCGGCTGCCGTACTGGCACGGGTGCATCGGCTGATGCAGGTACGCGTAACAGGCGTAGGCGCCCCCTGTGTCATCGGGCAACTGGCCCGGGAGCGGCGCCACCCGGTCCCCCGCGTTCAGCGCGCAGTGGTGGCGCGGGTCCAGCGCCGCCGCCCCCAGGCAGTCGCGGGGGTCGTCCTGCGTGTGGCCGATCGCCACGGGGGCGGGCAGCGTCAGCTGCGTCGGGCTGATCGCATGGACGAGCACCAGGCCGGCGACGGCGAGGATCGCGGTGGCGGCGCACGCCGCGCCGTAGCGCACCCAGCCACGCGCCGGGACGGGCCGGCGCCCGGGACGCCGCACGAACCATGTGCCGCGCCGGGCGGGGTCCTCCAGCAGGTGGAAGGAGGCGAGCGAGAGCCCGAAGATGAGCAGCAGGCCGCCCACCCAGTAGGCCGCCGAGTAGCGCGGGACGACGGTGACGATGAGCACGACCACCGGGAAGTGCCACAGATACAGGCTGTAGGAGCGGTCACCCAGGTACTGGCTGACCGGGTTGGTGAGCGGCAGCAGCGAGCGTCCGGTGAGTCCGGCGCCGGTGGCCAGCACGGCGGCGGTGCACAGGGTGGGAAGCAGCGCCCACGGGGCCGGAAATCCGTGCGACGAGGGCACGATGAGCAGGGAGAGGAGCAAGCCGGCGAGGCCGGTCCACGCCACGGCAAGGCGCAGGCGCGGGTCCAGGCGGGCGATCGGCTGCCCGGCGATGGCGATCAGCGCGCCCAGGCCGAGCTCCCAGGCGCGGTCCAGGGTGGAGAAGTAGGCCACGGTCGGGTCGCCGGTGGTCTGCGCAAACGCCCACGCCAGCGAGATGGCCGAGATGAGGGCGATGGCGACGGCAGCGACCGGGCGGGCGTGCTGGTGTCGCCACCATCGCAACCGGCGGGCGACGAGCAGAAGGCCCAGCAGCACCCACGGCCACACGAAGTAGAACTGCTCCTCGACCGACAGCGACCAGTAGTGCTGCAGCGGCGACGGTGGCAGCGACTGGTTGAAGTAGTTGACGCCGGTCTGGGCGAAATGCCAGTTGGCGCGGAACTCGACGGCGGCGATGGCGTCCGCGGCGGTGAAGTGGTAGCGATCGATCCCGGCCAGCACACGGGTGGCGCACACCGTCACCCCGATCACGAACAGGCCCGCGGGGAGGATCCGCTTGATGCGGCGGCCGTAGAAGCCGAGCAGCGAGATGGTCTGCCGCGTCTGGAACTCGCGGACCAGGATCCCGGTGATCAGGTAGCCCGAGATGACGAAGAAGACATCGACCCCGACAAAGCTCCCCCGCGGCCAGCCGGCCAGGTGATCGGCGATCACCGCGAGGACGGCCAGCGCGCGCAGCCCCTGGATGTCAGGGCGAAAGCGGGAGCCGCGAGGCGCCGGGGGGTCGGCGGCGGCCGTGCCCACCGAGTCGCTCAGAAGCCGTGAACGGCGCTGAGGTGGATGCGCACCGGGACACTGAACCGTTGCCCGAACGAGTCAGCCGTCATCCCGGCCCGCTCCCACTCGGTGGCGTACTTGGCCACCCACGCCGCGTTCTCGGCCGCGCTCGGGCCCGACCGGTTCACCTCGGCGGTGCCGGACAGGATCACGATGTCCCCGCCGTGGTCATCGCCGCGGAAGTTCAACGTCACCTTCGGGTTGCGGCCGATGTTGCGCACGCGCGCACCGGGCTGGCTGTACACGGTGACGCCGTCGCCACCGTCCCATAAGAAGCCCACCGGACGCGGAAGCGGCGCGCCTGACGGCGTCACCGTCGTCAGCCACACGATCGTCTCCTGGCGCAGATGGCGAGCGACGCGCGCGCCGAACTCGGTGCTCTCGTCGATCACGCGGCAATCGTAATCAGAGTGGCTGGGCGGAGCGGCTCCCTGCCGTCTGCGATAGTCGCCCGCGTGTTACTGCTGGTCACCGGGGCGAGCGGGGTCGGCAAGTCGACGGTCCGCGCGATCGTGGCACCCCGGTTGTCGCCGGAGCTCGAGTGCGTCGAGCTCTCCGATCTCACCCCGGCACCCCGGGCCGTCACGCTGTCCTGGCGCCAGCGGGCGGCCGAGGTTGCCGTGCGGCGGGCCGTCCAGCTGCAGGAGAGTGGCGGCCACCTGTTGCTTGCGGGCGATCCGGTCCCGGCCGCTGAGATCGTCGCTGCGCCGTCGGCGCCGCGGCTCGATGCGCTGGCCGCGTGCCTGTTGGACGCGACGCCCGAGGCGCAGGAGGAGCGGCTGGCCGCGCGCGGCGACCCGCCGGGGCTGCTGCCACATCATCAGGCGTTTGCCGACTGGATGCGCGGGCAGGCCAGCGACCCCCTGCACCGGACGCACGTCGTCTCAGACGGCGGCTGGGAGCAGATGCGCTGGGATCGCCTGCCACGGCTGGCCGGTGAGTGGCGCATGCACGTCATCGACACGTCGCAGATGGTCCCGACGGCGGTCGCCGATGCGGTCGCTGACTGGTGCCGGCGGGCGCTCTCCGGCGAAGCCCCCGCGATGCGGGTCGCCGACGGCTGATGTCAGACCGCGGTGGCGCGAAGTCTCTTCAAGCAATCCCGAAGGAGCCTGTGATGAGCAAGGTGTTCAGTGCGTTGTCGGTCTCGGTGGATGGGTACATCACGGGTCGCGACCCTGGGTCGGGCAACGGACTCGGCGACGGCGGCCAGTTGTTCTCCTGGTACTTCGACGGTGACGTGCCCAGTCAGGTGTTCAAGGGCTTCAAGCTCAGCGAGGCCAGCGCCCCCGTGTTCGACGCGGTGGCCGGCCGGGTTGGCGCCACCATCGCCGGGCGCAACACCTATGAGGATTCCGGCCGCTTCGGCGATGACGGGACGCCGCATCCGACGGCACCGTTGTTTGTCCTCAGTCATCGGCCGGCGCCGGAGATGGGCGGCCGCCAGACGCTGATCACGACCGGTCTGCACGACGCCATCGCCGCTGCCAGGGAGGCCGCCGGCGAGAAGGACGTGGCCCTCATGGGCGGGGTCCTGACCACCGAGGCTCTGCGCGAAGGGCTGCTCGACGAACTGATCCTGCACCAGGTGGCCGTTCTGCTCGGCGCAGGCCGCCGGTACTTTCACGAGATGCCTGAGCACGTGCAGCTGCGCCTGCTCGAGTCCGTGGCGGCGCCGGGGGTCACCCACCTGCACTACGAGGTGGTCCGCTGATCTTGGTGGGCCCCGCGCAACGGCAGGCTCGCCGCGTGGCTGACGGTGGCCTTCGCCTCTACGGCATCCCGCTCTCGCATCCGGTGCTGGGGGTGCGCGGCATGCTGGAGCTGAAGGGCCTCCCGTATCGCTACGTCGAGCTGCTCGCCGGTGGACACTCGCCGATGCTGTGGGGGTTGGGCTTTCGCGGCTCCACGGTGCCCGCGCTCAAGCTCGCTGATGGGCGCCGCGTCCAGGGCTCGCTGGCCATTGCCCAGGCGCTGGAGCGCGTCGCTCCGTCGCCGTCGCTGTATCCGGCCCAGCCCGCCGCGCGTGTCGCCGTGTCCGAGGCGGAGCGGTGGGGCGAGGCGGTGCTTCAGCCCGTCCCCCGCCGTCTCATCCGGTGGGGGCTGAGCCGGCATCTGAGCCAGCGCCAATGGTTTGCCGACGTCGCCAGCCCTCTGCCCGCCCCGCGTCTCGCCGGGGCGGTACTGACCCCGATCGCCCCGGTCTTCGCACGGATCGCCGGCGCCGGCGATGCTCAGGTGCACGAGGATCTTCAGCAACTTCCGGAGCTGCTTGACCGGGTTGATCAGCTCATCGCTGACGGCGTTATCGGTGGCGGACAGCTCAACGCGGCGGACTTTCAGATCGCCCCGTCGGTGCGAATGCTGCTGGCCATGACCGATGTCGCCGGGCTCGTCGCCGACCGCCCGGCTGCGGGCTTCGCCGCGCGGGTCGTGCCCGACTATCCCGTGATCCCGGCGGCGCTCCCGGCCGAGTGGATCAGACCGCGAGGATGAACACCGCGAGGGTTCGGGGCACCCCGTGGCGGTCATCCTCGACCCTGGTCGGCTCGCGCCGCACGGCACCGACTCGCTCGGCAACGCGGATCGAGGCCGCGTTGTCGGTCTCGATGTCGAGCACCACCGAGTGGACGTCCTCCCTTCCCCGCACCAGGTCGAGCATCGCCTCGACGGCCGCGGTGGCGACCCCACGCCCGCGGGCGTGCGGCAGCACCCAGTAGCCGAGCTCGCCGACGGGCTGGTCCTCGGGGCGGATCGCCGCGCACGTGGTCGCGGGCGACGCCCGACCGGGAAGCTTGAGCTCGATCTTGCCGAGCACCCGGCCGCCCTCGGACTCGCAGACGGCCAGCGATGGGCCGCGCCGGCCCTCGCGCTGCACCGCGACCCACCGCTCCGCGCCGACCTCGGCGATGTCTGACCACCGCGCCACGGTGGCGTCCTCCAGGATCGCCGTGATCGCCGCCGCGTCATCGGGACGCCACTCGCGCAGGCAGACCTTGGTCACAGCTTCAGTGTGCCGACCCGGGCTTAAGTGTGCGAGCAGCTGCTCCGTGCTCCGCCGTGACGGGCGTCGCGGCCGGGTGAGACCTGATCGGTGCTGGCCTCGGCATCGCCAAGGCGACAGAATGAGGGCGATGACCCCATCGAGCTCGGCGCGCGGATCCGCTCCTGACGTCCGGTGAACTTCGAGCACCCAAGCTGGGAGGCGGCCAGATACCCGGGCCGCCACGTCGCTCCCGTCGGCGCCCAGGCCGGAGCTCGGGAGCTCGCGGCCAACGTCTATGAGCTCGAGCCGGGCGCGGTCGGCTCGCCGCTGCACGTTCACCACGCCAACGAGGAGCTGCTCTTCGTGCTCGCCGGGACGCTCACGCTGCGCGGTCCGGAGGGGACACGGCGGCTCGGATCCGGCGCGGTGGTCGCCTTCCGCCGGGGTCAGGCGGGTGTGCACAGCCTGGTCAACCGCTCCGACGCGGCGGTTCGCTACCTGGTGGTCTCCACCACCAATCGCCCCGACCTCGTCGAGTACCCCGACATCGCCGCCACGCTCGTCGTCCTCGCCGACGCACGCCGGGCCTATCCGGACGGTGCGGACGCCGAGCAGATGACCCTCATCGCCGAGGCGATGCGCGCGGCCGCCGACCGAGACGCCTGACCCGGCGCGAGCCCCGCCGTAGTGTTGCGGGCCGGCCGTGAGGTGTGCGCGCTACTGCGGGATCTTGGTCAGCAGCAGCCAGGCGCTGGCGACGCCTCCCGCCAGCGCGACGAGGACCGGCACGATCAGCACGTCAAGGCCGGCGTGAACGCCGAAGATGAGGAGCAAGCCGGCGGCCAGCAGGAGGATCGAGGTGATGGCGTTGGGTGCGACAGCGTCGAGGATCGATGCCAGTCGGTGCGCCGTGGCGCCGTCCGCGTCCGGAGTGACGCGCGCGCGGCGGTCCAGCGCCAGCATGCCCGCTCCGGTGAGCACACCAAGGGCCAGGACCTCGGCTCCCAGGAGGCGGAGAGACTGGTCCGGGATGCCCAGCAGCATCGCGACGAACAGCACGGTGACAAACAAGGTGAGTGTCTGCGCCGCGCGGTTGCGGAGCTCCTGGGAGCGTGAGATCACGTCGGTGCGGATGGAGACCGCGACGAAGAGCAGGCCGGTGAGGGCTGCGGCCGCGCCGCCGGCGGTCACCGCAAACGTGCTCCATTTCTCCAAGGTGGGTCCTCTTTCACGCCGGTCCCATGCCGACGAGTGTCGGCGCAGGGGTGAGAGTATGCGCCGAGCGTGCGGGCGCGGGTCTGTTCCCAGGACGCTGATCAAGCGTCCCGGGCTCTGACCTCTGAGGAAACCGCGCCCTCCACCCACTGCAACGAAAAAAAAGCCCAAATCTCTCGCAAACCCGTCGCAAAGTCCGCTCGCTGACAGGCGCGACCCGGCCGCTCAGCGCAGCGCGATCACTGCCTCGACCTCGACCGGCATGTCGAAGGGCAGCTCGGCGACGCCGATCGCGGAGCGGGCGTGGCGTCCCTGGTCTCCCCAGACCTCGAGGATGAGGTTGCTGAACCCGTTGATCACCGCCGGGGTCTTGTTGAACCCCGGGGCGGTGTTGACAAAGCCCAGAGCCTTCAGCCAGCCGGAGATGCGATCGAGGTCGCCGAGCTCCGCCCGGAGGGACGCCAGCATCGCCAGCGCGGTCCGCC
>DATJTQ010000207.1:0-33403 GCA_035503355.1 Solirubrobacteraceae bacterium | reverse complement strand
GGACCGAAGGTGTGGCCCTGCCACATCGAGGTCCGAGGACGCCGATCCGGCGATGCATCATCCGGATTCATCCGGCACTCGGGGTCGTGGAATCAACCATCTACGACCCCAGCACTTCGTGGGCGAGCGCGAGCGCCACTTCCAGGCGCTCGCGCATCGCCGGCTCCAGCACGAATTCGCCGGGCGTGTGAGCCCCTCCCCCGCGCGGTCCGAGGCCGTCCACGGTGAGCGCGATCGTCTCGGCGAAGTGGCTGGCATCGCTGGCCCCGCCGCGTGGCACGCCTGAGATCGTGCGGCCCAGCCGCTGCGACGCCCGGGCGACGAGGTCCCGGGTCACCGCGATGGAGTCCATCCCCGGCCACTTGCGCTCCATCCGCGCCTCCAGCGTCACACCGTCGAGATCGGGGCGCACCGCGGCGAGAACCTCGTCAAACGCCCCCAGACCGTGGGCGCGCAGGTCGAAGATGAGCTCGCCGGCGGCGGGCACGACGTTGAAGGCATCGCCCGAACGCATGACCGTGGGCACGACGCTGAGCTGCTCGGGCCCGTGCGGGTCGTGCAGGGCCGCGATATCGGTGGCCGTCTGCGCCAGAGCCAGCAGGGCGTTGAGCCCGTGGTCAGGCGCGGAACCTGAATGTGAGGCCCGCCCGGTGGCGAGGACCCGCAGGGTGCCCGCCGCCTTGCGGCGCACCACGACGCCCTCGTGCCCATCGTTGTCGAGCTGCCCCCCCTCGAAGCACAGGCAGGCGTCATAACCGGCAAAGCGCGGGGCGTGCACGAAGGGGCGGGTGCGCCACTCCTCGTCGGTGACCATCAGCACCGCCAGCTCCGCGAAGGTCTCGGGGCGGCGGGCCAGGACCCGGGCCACGCCCAGGGCCAGGACATCTCCGCCCTTCATGTCCACGGTGCCGGTGCCGTAGAGGCGATCGCCGTCGCGCCGCAGCGGCTGGTGAGCGTCGTGGCCGATGACGGTGTCGACGTGGCCCAGCACCATCAACTTGCGCGTACCGGTGCCGGTCACCGTCCCGATCAGGTCAGGCGCATGACCGGGCGAGGAACACTCGGGGCGCTCGATCGACGCCCCCGCGGGCAGGAGCCCGACGCAGACCGCCAGCGCCCGCTCGGCGCCGTCGACGTCGCCCGAGGGCGAGGAGATGTCCACGAGCTCACGAAGCTCGTCGGTGGCCGAGGCGGCGAGTTCCTGGGCCTGGGCGGCGATCTGCGGGTCCGCGACGGAGCTCATGCCGCCAGCGCGTCGTCGGCCGACAGGGTCTCCGGAGCCACCCGGTCGCGCGCTGCGGCAGCGGCCAGCTCGCACACGCGCGCGTTGAGTGGCGTGGGGACGTGGTGCAGGCGGCCCTGGACGACGATCTCGCCGTTGAGGTAGTCGGTCTCCAGCGCGCCGGTCCCGCGGGCCAGGCTCTGCCAGGTGGACGATCCGGCGCGGCGGCGGCCGTCGATCTCGCCGACCCCCCAGCGCCGCCACCGGCCCTGGATGTCGGAGATCTCGGGCGCGACGTGGCTCACCCCGGCCGCCTCGAGCACCGCGCGGCCTTCGGCTCGGATCTGCTCGGCCAGCTCGTTGCGGCGCTCGGAAGCGGCGAACAGGGCGTTGACGGCGTTGGTGAGATTGAGCAGCAGCTTGGCGTACTTGAGGCGCATCACATCGGGCGCCGGATGGGAATCCAGGCGCGAGGCGGCCAGCGCGGCGCAGATGTCGCGGCAGCGGTCGTCGAGCCCGTCGGGGTAGCGCCCGACGTCGATGTGACCCGTCGTCTCGGCGCCGTAGGCTTCGATCGTTCCCGGGTCGAGGTGCGCCGCGGGCAGCATGACCACCGCTCCGTAGACCTCGCTCATCAGCCGCAGCGCGACACGCTCGTTCTCGACCCCGTTCTGCAGGCAGACGACGGGGACGCTGTTGCCGGCGGCGTCGCGCAGCGCGCTGAGCGCCGACAGGGTGTCCTGGCTCTTGGTGGCCAGCAAGACGATCTCGTCGCCGCTCCACTCCACGTCACCGGGCCCACCCACCGCACGCAGCGGGAGCACGTGGCGCTCGACCGGCGTGACGAAGGTCAGGCCGTGGGCGCGGATCGCCTCCAGGTGCGCGCCCCGGGCGATGACGGTGACAGCGTGGCCGCTCTGGTGCAGCCGCGCACCGACAGCACCGCCGATGGCTCCGGCTCCGAAGATGACGAATCGCATGCCCCCCAGCCTACGAGGCCGGGACGGGCGACGCCCCCTCCCGCACGCGGCGCCCTTTCAGGTGGCGGCGAGCTCGTCGGTGCTGGCCGGCGTGTACAGGCGCACCTGATCGCGGCCGTGCTCCTTGCTGGAGTACAGGGCGCGGTCGGCCAGGCGGACCAGCTCGGTGGGGTCGGAGGTGTGGCGCGTGTCGCAGATCCCCACCGAGAGGGTGACGCGCGGCAGCCCGGCGGGGGTCTGGGCCATGGCGATCCGGGCGCGCTCCACGGCCCCAATCGCCGCCTCGCCGGTCGTCTCGGGCAGGATCCAGGCGAACTCATCGCCCCCGACACGAGCCAGCATGTCCTCGGCCCGGGTGGCCGAGCTCAGGCACTGGGCGACGCGGACGAGCATCTCGTCCCCGGCCTCGTGGCCTCCGGCGTCGTTGACGAGCTTGAAGCGGTCCACGTCGATGATGGCCACCGACAGGGGGCTGCCGTGACGCCGGGCACGCGCCACG
This sequence comes from Solirubrobacteraceae bacterium, assembly GCA_035503355.1. GTDB lineage: Bacteria > Actinomycetota > Thermoleophilia > Solirubrobacterales > Solirubrobacteraceae > Palsa-465. The sequence continues at coordinate 30,702 of DATJTQ010000207.1, read as the reverse complement.
TCGGCCGCCAAGCGCTCATAGAAGGCACGGTGGTTGGCCACCCGCGTGAGCGCGTCCGTCGCCGCCTGCGCGGTCAGGGCGGCGCGGTCCTCGATGTTGGTCACCGCGGCCGAGATGAGGTCCGCGAACTCGGTGAGCCGGCGCTCGTGCTCGGCCTCGAAGATGCTGGTGCCGACGGACGCCACGGCGAGGAACCCCCAGACCCGCGCATCGACCTGGATGGGGGCCACCAGGCTCGAGCCGTAGCCCAGCCTGCCCAGGCTCGACTCGGACGCCACCTGCTCGACGCGAATCGGTCGCGCGTCGGCCAGCCCGCGCGCCAGGCCCGAGTCGGGCGCGACGGCAAAGGTGTCGCCCACGCCGTAGTGGTGGTTGTCGGACTGCGCCCAGGCGCCGAGGATCCTCGCCTGGCTATCGGGCTCCAGGCGCAGGATGGCGGCGCCACCGGCCGCCAGCAGCTGCCCGGCCTCGACGGCCACGAGCTGGTAGAAGCGGTCGGCGGCCTCGCCCGAGACGACGGCGGTGGCGACCCGGCGCAGCGCACCCTGCTCGGCAGCGAGGCGCTCGGCCTGGCGCCGGACGCGAAACAGGAATCGCTTGCCCACCACGATGGCCACCCCCAGCACGATGAAGGCGGGGGCGGCGATGACCAGCATGGCGGTGCCTCCGGCGCCCCGGCCCGCAGCCCCGCCCATGAGGGCGATCGCGTCGGCGGCGACGCAGGCCAGGAAGTAGGCGGCCGCCACCCGCGGCTTGAAGAAGTAGGCGGCGTAGACCACGACGTAGAAGAAGCAGGCCCAGGCCGGCGAGCGGCCCCCGCCGCTGAGCGCAATGGCCACCGCAATCGAGGCCACGCCGGCCAGCGTGGAGAGGTGAATGAGCCAGTCCGGGCGGCGGCGGTAGTCCAGGAGCGGGCCCGAGAGCGCGGCCCAGACGCATCCCCCGAGCCCCATCGCGACCAGCACCTGGCGGTGGACCTGCTCAGCGGGCAGGGTGAGCGCCATCGCGATGACGCTCACCGAGGCGATCGCCCACACCACCGCGCCGGCGTGCCCCGCGATCGCGCGCTCCTCACGCCGGATCTCACCGGCGCCGCGCACCGCAGCGATCGCTCGTTTGGTCAACGTGAACATGAAGAGGGTGGCCGTCGCGCCCCGACTACGGGTTCATCGGCGCGGGCGCGCGTGGGCCTTTAGGCCGGTCGGCGGATGTGTGAGCGCCGCGGGCGGGCGGCGGCCGAGCGCCGCGGCGCTACAGGGGCTGGCGCACGACCGGGCGCCGCGCGGCGGCGGCCTCGTCGAGCCGGCGCACCGGAGTGGTGTGCGGCGCGGTGCGGGCGATCTCGGGGTCCTCGGCCGCCTCGCGCAGGATCGTCACCAGGGTCTGCGCGAAGTGGTCGAGCGTCTCCTTGGTCTCGGTCTCGGTGGGCTCGATGAGCAGCGCCTCGTCGACGAGCAGCGGGAAGTACACGGTGGGCGGGTGGACACCGTGGTCGAGCAGGCGCTTGGCCAGGTCCAGGGTGCGGATCTTCAGGTCGCGCTTCATCGGCGCGCCGGAGAGGACGAACTCGTGCATGCAGATTCGCGCATAGGCCACCGGGAGATGGTCCAGCACGCCCTCGGCGCGCAGCCGAGCCAGCAGATAGTTGGCGTTGAGCACCGCGACCTCGGAGACGTCGCGCAGACCGGCGGCCCCGAGCGAGCGGATGTAGGCGTAGGACCGCACGAACACGCCGTAGTTGCCCTGGAAGCCGCGCAGCCGCCCGATCGACTTGGGCCGCTCGTAGTCCAGGTCGTAGAACGGCGCGGAGCCCTCGCCCCCCGCCCCGGCGGGATCCGGCTCGCGGCGGACCACCTGCGGGCGGGGCAGGAACGGCTCGATGCGGTCAGACACCGCGATCGGCCCGGCCCCGGGTCCGCCCCCGCCGTGGGGCTGGGTGAAGGACTTGTGCAGGTTGAAGTGCACGATGTCGAAGCCCATGTCTCCCGGCCGGCAGATGCCCATGATCGCGTTGAGGTTGGCGCCGTCGTAGTAGAGCGTGGCACCGACGTCGTGGACGATCTGGGCGATCTCCTCGATGCCGTGCTCAAACAGGCCGAGCGTCGAGGGGTTGGTGAGCATGAGGCAGGCGACGTCCTCGTCGGCCTTGGCCCGCAGGTCGTCGAGGTCGACGTTGCCCTGCCCGTCGGTGCCGACCTTGACCACCTCATAGCCCGCCATCGTCACGGTCGCGGGGTTGGTCCCGTGGGCGGTGTCGGGGGTGAGCACCTTGCTGCGGTTCTCGCCGTGGTCCTCATGAAAGGCTCGCGTGAGCAGGACGCCGGCCAGTTCGCCGTGGGAGCCGGCCGAGGGCTGCAGGGAGACGTGCGGCAGTCCGGCGATCTCGGCCAGGCTGTCCTGCAGCCGCCACATCAGCTCCAGCGCGCCCTGCGCCCGGCGGGGGTCCTGCAGGGGATGCAGGCGCGCGTGCCCGTCGAGCGCGGCCACCCGCTCGTGGAGCTTGGGGTTGTGCTTCATCGTGCAGGAGCCCAGCGGGTAGAAGCCGGTGTCCAGGTCGAAGTTGCGCTTGGACAGCCGGTTGAAATGGCGCACGATCTCGGGCTCTGAGACCTCGGGCAGGCGCGGCGCCTGCGCCCGGCGCAGGCGCGGCGGGATGAGGTCGTCGAGGGGGCGCTCGGGGACGTCGAGGGCGGGCGCCACGAAGGCGCGGCGGCCCGGCTTGGAGCGCTCATAGATCGTCAGCTGGTCGTCGGCGGCAGCGGTGAAGCTCATCGGTGCGCTCCCACGTGGTGTGTGTCCCGGCTGCGCTCAGCGGCCACCGCGGCCTCGAGCACGTCAGCGAGGCGGTCGATGTCGGCGCGTGTGCGCTTCTCGGTGATCGCCACCAGCAGCCCGTTCTGGTACTCCGGGTAGTCGCGGCCGAGCGCGTAGCCCGGGTTGACCCCCTGCTGCGCGCAGCGATCGATCACCGCCGGGACGGAGGCGTCGAGCGTGAGCGCGAACTCGCGGACCACCGGCTGGTGGTGGAGCAGGTGGACGCCGTCGATCGCGCCCAGCCGCTCGCACGCGTAGGCGGTGCGCTGGAGCATGAGCTCGGTGAGCTCCACGATGCCGTGGCGGCCCAGCCAGCTCAGGTAGATGACTCCGGCCAGGGCGTTGAGGGCCTGGGCGGTGCAGATGTTGGAGGTGGCCTTCTCACGGCGGATGTGCTGCTCACGGGTCTGGAGGGTGAGCACGAACCCGCGCTTGCCCTCGACGTCGACGGTCTCTCCCGCGATCCGGCCGGGCACGCGGCGGATGAGCGCCTCGGTGGCCGCGAAGAACCCGAAGGACGGGCCGCCGAAGTCCAGGCGGTTGCCCAGGGTCTGACCCTCGCCGACCGCCAGGTCCACGCCACACTCGCCGGGCGCGCGCAGCACCGACAGCGGCAGCGGGTCACAGGCGGCGACGCACAGCGCGCCGACGTCGTGCGCGGCGCGGGCCAGCGCCTCGAGATCCTCGATCGCGCCGAGGAAGTTGGGCTGCTGGACGATGACGGCGCTCACCTGCTCGTCGAGCTCGGGCAGGTCGGTCACGCCGTCGTGCAGCGGCGCATCGACGACCTCCATGCCCCAGCCGTGGGCCAGCGTGGCCAGCGCCTCACGGGAATGCGGATGCACGCCGCGCGAGACGACGAAGCGGGTCCGAGCGGGGTTGGCCAGCTTGGCCACGTAGCCGGCGGCGGCCACGGCGCTGGGGCCCTCGTACACCGATGCGTTGGAGACCGGCAGGCCCGTCAGCTCACAGATCGCCGTCTGGTACTCGAACATGGCCTGCAGTCCGCCCTGCGAGACCTCGGGCTGGTAGGGCGTGTACGGGGTCAGGAACTCCGAGCGCGAGATGATCGAGTCCACCAGGGCCGGGACGTAGTGGTCATACATGCCGGCGCCGAGGAAGGACAGCTCGTCCTCGGCGCTGGTGTTGCGGGCGGCCAGGGCCTTGAGCTCGCCGAAGACCTCGAGCTCGGACTTGCCGGCGTCGAGGGCGAGCGGCGCGGAGAGCCGCAGGTGCGCGGGAATGTCGGCGAACAACTCCTCGATCGACCCCACGCCGATCGCCCGCAGCATCTCGCTGCGATCGGACTCCGTCGCTGCCGTGTAGCGACTCACGACAGTGTCGCCGCGTAGGCGGCGGCGTCCAGCAGTGCCTCCTGCTCGCTGGGATCCGTCAGCTTGACCTTGACCAGCCACCCCTCCCCGTAGGGATCCTCGTTGATCGTCTCGGGCGAGTCGCCGAGGGCGTCGTTGACCTCCACGATCTCGCCCGAGAGGGGTGAGATGACGTCTGAGACGGCCTTGACCGACTCGATCTCGGTGTACGCGGCGTCCTTGGTCACCGTGGTGCCGACCTTGGGGGGGTCAAAGAAGACGACCTCACCCAGCGAGTCCTGGGCAAACCAGGTGATCCCGAAGATGGCCTGGTCGCCGTCGACGCGCGCCCAGTCATGCTCGGGGTGATAGAGGAGATCCTCCGGATAACTGGGATCGGACACTACGACTCCTCCTTCGGTGTGTAGAGCGGTTTGGCGCCAACGACGGCCGCGCGCGGGGTGCCCCTGACGTCGATCTCGAGCTCGGTGCCCGGCTCGGCGCGGTCAGCAGGCACGTAGGCCATCCCGATGCCACGCTCCAGGGACGGCGAGAACGTACCGCTGGTGACCACCCCGCCACCGGTGATCGGGTTGCCCTGGCGCGCGATGCCGGGCCCGGTCATCTCGAAGGCCACGAGCTTCTCCTTGGGGCCCTCGGCGCGGACCCGGGCGACCGCCGCCGAGCCCACGAAGCCCGTGGCCTCGCGACAGCACCAGCCCAGTCCGGCCTCGATGGGGCCGTGGTCGCGGTCCAGGTCGTTGCCGTAGAGGTGGTACCCGACCTCCAGTCGCAGCGTGTCGCGGGCGCCCAATCCGACGGGTGTCGCTCCGGCCTGGACGATGGCGTCCCACACCTCGCCGGCGCGGTCGGGGTCCAGGAGCAGCTCCACCCCCGGCTCGCCGGTGTAGCCGGTGCCGCACACCAGCATGGGCACGCCGGCGATCGTCCGCCCGGCGCAGTGCATCCGCGACGGCAGCGGGCCGTCGGCCAGGCCGTGCACGAGGCGTCGCGCGCGCGGTCCCTGGACGGCGAGCATGGCGAACTCGTCGCGCCGGTCGGTCACGTCGGCGTCGAAGTCGGGGGCGTGGCGCCGGAACCACTCGAGGTCACGCTCGTGGTTGGCGGCGTTGCTGACGGTGACGAACACGCACTCGGCCAGCCGGTAGGTGAAGAGGTCGTCCAGGACCCCGCCCTCGGGGTTGCAGATGAGGCTGTATTGGGCGCCGCCCTCGGGCAGCCGCCTCACGTCGTTGGAGAGCAGGTGCTGGAGCAGGGCCTGCGCCCCGGGTCCGGAGGTCTCGATCTGGCCCATGTGCGACACGTCAAAGACCCCGGCGGACTGTCGCACCGCGAGGTGCTCGGACTTGATCCCGGCGTACTGGACGGGCATCTCCCAGCCCGCGAACTCGATCAGCTTGGCGCCCGCGGCGCGGTGGCGATCGTCGAGAGGGCTGCGGCGGAGGGCGTCGGTCGCGGGAGGCACGATGAGCAGGCTAATGCATGGCCCCGGCGGCTCACGGTGGAGTGGCCCGTCAGGTCAGGAGGGGCCGCCGCCCGACAGCAGCCTGAGGTCAGCGTCCACCATCAGGCGGATGAGCCCTTCGAAGCTGGTCTGCGGCGTCCAGCCGAGCTGGCGCGCCGCCTTGGAGGCATCACCGACGAGCTGGTCGACCTCGGCCGGCCGCTTGAGCGACTCGTCGATCCGGACATGGCCATCGATGTCCAGGCCGGCCTGGTCAAAGGCGATCTCCACGCACTCGCGCACCGTATGGGCCACGCCCGTCGCGATCACGAAGTCCTCGGGGGTGTCCTGCTGGAGCATCATCCACATCGCCTCGACGTAATCCTTGGCGTACCCCCAGTCGCGCTCGGCGTCGAGGTTGCCGAGGGTGAGGGTGTCGGTGAGCCCCAGCTTGATCGCCGCCGCGTGCCAGGTGATCTTGCGCGTCACAAACTCCAGGCCGCGACGCGGCGAGTTGTGGACCACGAGGCGCCCGACGCCGGCACAGAGCACGCCACTCTCGGTCTCGAGGTCATAGACCCATTCGTCCTGGGGGTCGGGCAGCTCCACGATCCGGCGTACCTCGGCCGGGTCGCGCCGAAGGTGCGCTCCCTTGGCCCCGACGCGCACCGCTGAAGCCAGGTTGACGCGGTAGTAGACAGCGGCCTCCCGGTGCTCGGTGGCCTCCCGGCGTTCCACGTACACCGAGGCCGGCTGGCCATCGAGGTGATAGAGCCAGCACAGGCCCTGGGCGAGCACCGGGCTGTTGGTGACGAACGACATGCCGTTGCCGCGCTTGAGCCCGTCGCCCGCGTAGTAGCCGTTCAGGAACGCTCGCTGGGCCGACTCGTCGGCGTTGAGAACGAGGGGCGGGACCTGTTTGTGGCCGGTGCGGGTGTAGAGCTGGTCACGCAGCCATCCCGCCAGTGTGCGGCCGCCGGTGAGGTTGAGCTTGCCAACATCGTTGTCTGAGAATCCCGAGCCGCCAGTCCACTCGCGCGACGTTCCAAGGAAGCACCGGGCCCACAACTCGGCGACGCGGCCGCGCAGCGCGCTGTCGTTGTTGGTGAAGCAGATCCCGCGCTCCTCGCGGTCCACCCAGCCGTCGGCGCAGAGCAGGCCGAGCAGCTCGGCCGTTTCGTCCGGGAGAACTGTCCACGCGGGCCGCGACGGAAGCTCCTCCGCCATGGCGAGCCGGTCACCCTCCTGGACGCCGTCCGCCCGGAGGATGAGTTGCTCGTCGGAGAGCATGTGGTGGTGGGCCGTGACCTCGACCTGACCGCCTCGAGCCTCGATCGAGAGGAGCCGATGATCAGCGTCCGACGCCCGCCGCCGGGTGGCCGTGATCGCCACCACCGGCGTGAAATCCGTGCCGTCCCAGACCTCGAAGAGGCCCTTGGGTTCGAAGTGCTGGACGCTGCGTCCCTTGGCGGCAACCGGGACGAGGTCGGCCGGAGTCTTGACGCTCACAACACCGCTGTCTCGACAGATCAGCGGTGCACTGGAATTTAGGCATTCGTGATTGAAAAGTATCCCGCTGGTGGCGTGGAGGTTGTAGGACTCGCGGTAGTTGACGGTGATGAAGTGGCCGTACGCCTTGGCCACGCCGTAGGGCGAGCGGGGATAGAAGGGCGTCTCCTCGGTCTGCGGGACCTCGCGGACCTTGCCGAACATCTCGCTCGACGAGGCTTGGTAGAAGCGGGCCTCGGGACAGGTCTCGCGGACGGCCTCGAGGATCCGGGTCACGCCGACGCCGGTGAACTCCGCCGTCAGTGTCGGCTGGATCCATGAGACGGCGACGAACGACATCGCCGCCAGGTTGTAGATCTCGTCGGGGCGGGCCGCGCGCAGCGCGTCGACCAGGGAACGCTGGTCCAGCAGGTCCGCCTGGTGGAGCGTGACCCGGTCGCGCAGGTGCTCGATGCGCTCGAACCGCTCAGTGGAGGAGCGCCGCACCATCCCGTGGACGGTGTAGCCCTTCTCCAGGAGCAGCTCGGCGAGATACGAGCCGTCCTGGCCCGTGATGCCGGTGATGAGTGCCGAGGGAATAGCGCGAGGCTAATGCAACCGGCGGCGGCCGGCGGGCGGCCCGCCCTAGCGATCCTTGAGGAACGACGGGATGTCGATGTCGTCGTCGGAGATCTCCAGCGACGAGCGCTGGCGATCGTCCATGGTGACGTCGCGATCGCGCCGCTCCCGGCGGGTGGTCTCGCGTGCGACGCTGACGCCACCCGGGCCGCGCCCGTGGTCAAAGCCGGTGGCGATGACGGTCACGCGGACCTCGTCGCCCAGGGCGTCGTCGATGACCGCTCCGAAGATGATGTTGGAGTTCTGGTCAGCGGCGCTCTGGACGATCTCGGCCGCCTCGTTGACCTCGAAGAGCCCGAGGTCCTGACCGCCGGTGATGTTGAGCAGGATGCCCATGGCGCCCTCGACCGACTCCTCGAGCAGCGGCGAGGAGATGGCGATCTTGGCCGCCTCGGCCGCGCGGTTCTCGCCGGCGGCAGTGCCGATCCCCATCAGGGCACTGCCCGCCTCATGCATGATCGTGCGCACGTCGGCGAAGTCGAGGTTGATCAGTCCGGGGATGGTGATCAGGTCGGTGATGCCCTGGACGCCCTGGCGCAGCACGTTGTCGGCCTCGCGGAAGGCATCGAGGATCGTTGTGCGCCGCTCGACGATCGAGAGCAGCTTCTCGTTCGGGATGACGATCAGCGTGTCGACGTTCTCGCGCAGGCGCTGAATGCCCTCGGCGGCCTGGCGGGCACGCTGGGTGCCTTCGAAGGAGAACGGCCGGGTGACCACGCCCACGGTCAGCGCACCGATCTCGTTCTTGGCGATCTCGGCGATCACCGGTGCGGCGCCGGTGCCGGTGCCGCCGCCCTCGCCCGCGGTGACGAAGACCATGTCGGCGCCCTTGAGCGCCTCCTTGATGTCGTCGCGCGACTCGGCGGCCGCCCCGTGACCGACGTCGGGGTTGGCGCCCGCGCCGAGGCCCTTGGTGAGCTGGTGGCCGATGTTGAGCTTGATGTCGGCATCGCACATCGCCAGGGCCTGCGCGTCGGTGTTGCAGGCGACGAACTCGACGCCCCGCAGCCCCGCGTCAACCATGCGGTTGACGGCATTGGTGCCGCCGCCGCCGACGCCGACGACCTTGATGACTGCGAGATAGCTTCCGCTTTCCATGAGATTCTGTCCGACCCTCTAGTTAGGGTTGAAGGTTTGCCCACGCGTGGGCTACGTGACCAGTTTGTCACGTTAGAACCTAGCGATACGCGAAGTCAACGGTGCGCACGCTTTCGCAACGTTCGTTGCAGAACGCCCAACTCTCGACGATAACGGAGAGTTGCGAGATTTGCGAGGTAAGGCTCTAGTTGAGGTCTAGCCTCCGCTCGTGGACCCCGTGGCTGCGGCGGATCCGTCGGAAGCGGACGTTCCCGAGGAGCTGTCCTGGGCACTGCCGGAACCGGGGCTGGAGGCCGCGTCGGACCCCGCCCCCGCCGCTGGGCGCGAAGCGACCGTGACGTCGATGTAGTCGGCGCCGGCTGACCCCGAGTCGGCAAGCACCGCGACCACCGAGGCCCACTTGGCCGCCAGATCGCTGTCGCTTCCGAAGTAGAGCTTGGGGCCGTTGCGCAGCTGCGCCTCGAGTCCGTGGGGGCCTCCGGCCGAGGCCTGGCCCAACTTGGGCAGCAGCTGATAGGGCGCGGCGGCCAGCAGCCGCACGACCTGGAGGGTCGCGCCACGGACGTGGCTGCCCCCGGGCGAAGCGGACAGCGCGATCGCGGGCAGCGAGCCGGGGATCGAGGCGCCGCGCAGCAGCGTGCCGTCAGAGGACACCGCCACCTGCACCCCCCCGGCGGAGACGACCGCCACCGGAACCTGCTCAGAGACGGCGATGCGCATCGCGTGCGGGAAGTTGGTGGAGACGTGCAGCTGCTTGACCACCGGATACGGCGCGACGGCGGTGCGCAGCGCCGCCATCTTCACGTCGAGCGTCGTCATGTTGTGCGCCGCCGAGTCGAGCGCCGCCCGGATCTGCTGCGCGTCGCGCCCGCTGACCCCGACGATCGTCACCCGCTTCACCGCGACCAGCGACGAGTTCCGCAGCCACACCCATCCGCCGGCGGCGAGGGCGAGCAGGGCCAGGACCACCCCCAGGGTGCGGATCCCAGGCCGCGGGAATCGCCTCAGCAGTCGGCGTCGGCGCAGCCGCATCGGCGCCGAACGAGCCCGAGCGCTGCTCATGGCCTGGTCCAGTCGGCGGGGAACGACACCGGCCCGAGCGTCTGCACCTCGGGCTCGAGCTCGATCCCGAAGCGCTCCCGGACGCGCCGGCGGCCCTCCGCCATCAGTGCCACCACGTCGGCGGTGGTGGCGTCGCCGAGGTTCTCGACGAAGTTGGCGTGCTTGGCCGAGAACCCCGCGCCGCCGACCGTGAGCCCGCGGGCGCCCGCCGCCTCCAGCAACTGGCCCGCGCTACGCCCCTGCGCGCGAGGGTCCGACGGGTTCTTGAAGGTGGAGCCGAAAGTCTTGATCCCCGACGGCTGCGCCGCACGGCGCTTGGAACGCATCTCGCCCAGGGTCTGCTTGACCTCGTCGGGGGGCAACGGCGTCAGCGCGAACGCGGCCCGCGCCACCACCTCGCCGGGCCGCAGCCCGGAGCGCCGGTAGGCGAAGCCAAGCTCGTCGGGGGTGCGCCGCACGGTGCCCGCGGCGCTGGTCACGTCCACCCACTCCAGCGCTCGGGCCAGTTCTCCGCCGTACGCGTTGGCGTTCATCCGCACGGCGCCGCCGACGGTGCCCGGAATGTTGACCCCGAACTCGATCCCGCTGAGACCGGCCCGCGCGGCCTGCGCCGACACGGCGGGCAGCCGCGCGCCGCCACCGCAGGCGATGCGGGTGCCGTCAACGGTGATCTGAGTGAGCTCCTGGTCAAGTTTCAAGACGAGTCCGCGAACGCCCTCGTCCGCTATGAGGAGGTTCGACCCCGAGCCCACGACCCCTACCTCCGCACCCTCGAGCGCCGCCCACGCCAGGACCGTCTCGAGCTCGGCGACGGTGCCCGGCCGGGCGAACAGCTCGGCGGCGCCACCGGTGCGGATGGTGGTCAGACGGGCGAGGGGGTAGTCGCGCTCGATGCCATCCGGAACGTCGCGGCTCATCGCTTCACGGTAGATGGGGCCTCAGACGACGAGCGAGCGTCCCAGGGCGTCGATGTTCCCCGCGCCCATCATCAGGCACAGGTCGCCCGCCCGCAGGACCGTGGCCAGGTACGCCCGGGCCTCATCGAAGCCGGGCAGCCACGCGACCGAGCGCCCGGCGCCGGCGTCGGCCGCCGCGGCGGCCACCAGCCGTCCGCTCACCCCCGGGAAGTCCTCGGCCCGCTCCCGGGCCGGGTAGATCCCCAGCACGACGACGGCGTCGGCGGCGGCCAGGGCCAGGCCGAAGGCGCGCGCGAGCGCGCGCGTGCGCGAGTACAGGTGGGGCTGGAACACCGCCACCAGCCGCCGGGGTCGCAGGGTGCGCGCCGCGGCGATCGCGGTGGCCACCTCGGTGGGGTGATGGGCATAGTCGTCGTAGATCTCGGCGCCGCCGGCGGTCTCTCCCACGCGCTCCATGCGTCGCCGGGCACCGCGGAACTCGGCGAGCGCCGCCGCGGCGGAGGCCGGGTCCGCGCCGGCCAGCGCGCACGCGGTGAGCGCCCCGGCGGCGTTGATGGCGTTGTGGGCGCCGGGAACGGCCAGGCGGACCTCGATACCCCGCCAGTCAAAGCGCGAGCCGGCGGGGTCAAGGCGCGCCCCCGGCGCGTCGTAGGGCACCCCGCCGCCGGGGCACAGCGCGCGCAGCTGGGGCCGGTCCCACACCACGGCGCGGTCGCCCGCCCGGGCCATGAACTCGGCGAAGGTCCGCTCCAGGTCCAGTCGCGAGGTGTAGGTGGAGTGATGGTCAAGCTCGGCGTTAGTGAGCACCGCGATCTCCGGCTGCAACTTGAGGAGTGACCGGTCCGACTCGTCGGCCTCGATCACGATCCACTCCCCCGCCCCCCATCCGGCGTTGCTGTGGGTGGAGCGCAGCTCCCCGCCGACGACGTAGGCGGGATCGAGCCCGGCGCCCTGCAACGCCTGGACGGCCATCGCCGAGGTGGTCGTCTTGCCGTGCGTGCCGGTCACCGCCAGGCAGCGGCGCAGCGCCGCGATCTGCGCCAGCAGGTCGGCGCGGTGCAGCTCCGCGCCGGCAGCCTGGCGCTCGGGATTGTCGGCGGGGATGGCGGTGGAATAGACCACCTCGGCGCCGGCGGGGACGTTGGCCGCGGCATGACCGAACACCGGCTCGATCCCGCGCTCGACCAGGCGTTCGGTGTAGCTGGACGGTGCGCGGTCAGAGCCGGTCACCTGCGCGCCCAACGCGGCGGCGATGAGGGCCAAGCCGCTCATCCCGGCCCCCCCGATCCCCACGAAGTGCAAACGGCGGCCCGCCCAGGTGGTCTCGTTCGGTTCGGCGGCGGGCATGTCGGAGGCGAGGCTAGCTGAGCCCTTGGACGCCCAACACACGTCCGTGATCCGCGTCCCGGGTAGAGGAATGAGGCCAACCTCCCGCGACAAACCTGGGCAAAACCGTGCATAGCTGTACCACACCGTTTTTTGGTGCCGGTTAGGGTCATCACCCACCTATGCACTTCGTCAACCCCGAGACCCGGAGGCCCGTGCGCGCGCGCCTCCTCGCGGTCGCCCTGGTGGCGGCTGCCGGTCTCACCACGTTCGCCGCGATCTCACTGAGTTCGGCGGCGCCGGCGCGCTCGGCCGTCCCCCATGCGGGCCAGGCCTGTCCCCAGCCGTCATCGAGCACTCGGCAAGCCGGTAACCCGCTGGGGCTGGCGACAGCTCCCGGCGCCGACCCTCTCAACGGGGCCAACTTCTTCGTGCCCGGCCCGGCCAAGGGTCCGGCCGCCGGAGCGATCGCTCAACTGGTGGGGCTCAATCCCGCCAACATGCCCGTCGACGAGTCATGGGCCGATTTCGAGCAGAGCCTGGGACGTGGCGCCATCGGAGCCAAGCTCGCCCACAACCCGTCGCTGGCCCGCAAGGTGGCTGACCTCTCCAAGATCGCCGCCGAGCCCGACGTCCAGCGCGTCAGCATCTATTCCGAGGGTGGCGGTCCGGGCGCGATCTTCGCGCAGACCGAGAAGGTCATCTGCAGCAACATCGCCGCCGACCCGGGGTCGATCATGGCCTTCAACACCTACTTCCTGCACCCGACGCTGGGGGGCTGTGCCGACGCGGCTCAGATCAACCACTACATGCCGACGTTCAAGCGCCAGATCACCGAGATGGCCGCGGCCATCGACCGCCGCCCCGCGCTGATCCTGGCCGAGATCGACGCCCTCGGCTCGTCCGCATGCATCGCACGCCACGGCGGACTGCCGGCGTGGGAGGCCGCGCTCAAATACGAGGTCGACACCTTCGAGGCGCTCCCGCACACCGCGGTGTACGTCGAGGGGGGCTACTCGGACTCCAATTCCGTGGGCTACACGGCGAAGGCTCTGAACGCGATCGGCGTCGACAAGATCCAGGGGTTCTTCACCAACGACACCCACAACCAGTGGACGATCAACGAGATCCGCTGGGCGACCAAGGTGGCCAAGCGCACCCACGGCGCCCACTTCATCGTCAACACCTCCAGCAACGGCCAGGGGCCGAAGCTCAATCCTCACCCCACCACGCAGGGGGTCGAGGACCTGTGCAACCCACCCGGCCGCGGGCTCGGTCCGAAGTTCAACACCGACACCGGGTACCAGTTCGCCGACGCGTTCATGTGGACGCATCCGCCCGGAAACTCGAGTGGCTGCGGCGGTGGCCCTCCCGGCGGCGTGTTCTACCCCGCGTATGCCGAGGGTCTGGGGCAGCGCGCCAACCAGAAGCTCGGCCCCGGGTTCCCCAGCCGGCCCTACTGAACACCATGGCGGTGGGCGGCCGCGCGACGCGCGGTCGCCTCACCCGCCGGGTCGGCGCCCGGCGGCGCTCAGCACCTCGCCACCGGGTCAGCGGCCGGCGGCGGCCAGTACCTCGCCGGCGATGACCTGCGCCGCGTCGGGACGAGCCAGCGCCGCCGCGGCATGCCCCATCGCCGCCAGGCGTCCCGGGTCAGCCAGAAGCGCCCCCACCTCCTGGGCCAGTCGCGGGCCGGTGAGCTCGGCATCGGGAATGACGAGCGCCGCCCCGGCGCGCTCCATGTAGCGGGCATTGGCCGTCTGATGGTCGGCGGCCGCGTAGGGGTAGGGGATCAGGACCATCGGCCGCCCCGCGGCGGCGATCTCGAAGATCGACCCGCCGGAGCGCGCCACCACGAGGTCGGCGGCCAGCAGCGCCTCCCCGAACTGGTCGATGTAGCCGCGCAGGTCGTAGTGCGGCCCTGGAGCGGTGAGCTCAGGCAGGTCCCGCGCGCCGGCCGCGTGCAACACGCGAAAGCCCGCGCCGGCGAAGGCTTCGATCGCCGCGTGGTTGATCGACCTCGCGCCCTGGGACCCCCCGAACACCAGCACCACCGAGTCGGCGGGAGCGACGTTGAAGCGTGCGCGCGCGGCGGCCACATCGGTGGCCGGGGGCGGGACGGGGCGGCCGGTGACCAGATAGCGGGGCCCGTCGCGCCCGGGGAGCGCAAAGGCCAGACAGACCCGGCGGGCCAGCGGCGCCAGCAGGCGGTTGGTCAGCCCCAGGTGGCTGTCGGCCTCCATGAGCACCAGCGGGACCCGCCGCGTCACCGCCGCCAGTCCCACCGGGCCCGCCACGTAGCCGCCGGCTCCGAGTACGGCCGCCGGGCTGAGGCGCGCGATGAGCCGCCGGACCGAGACCACGGCGCCACCGGCTGTCGCCACGGCCTTCGCCGCGCGGACCGGATCGCGCCGGTGAAGCTGCGCGGCGCGAATGGTGTGCAGCTCGTACCCCGCCGCCGGCACCAGCTCGCGCTCAGCGCGTTCACCGCCCACGAAGACGACCCGCGCGCCTTGGGCCCGCAGCGCATCGGCCACCGCAAGGGCGGGCACGACATGCCCGGCGGTGCCGCCGGCGCCGACCAGGATGAGAGGGGTGCTCACGTCAGGCGACGCTACCCGGCGGAGCGGCGCCCACCCGCATCCGCGCGCCGCTGCCGGCGCGCCTGGCGCCGCCGCTCGCGATCGGCGGTACTCGCCGCGGGCTGCCCCTCCACCACCTTCAGGCGCCGGGCGCCGGGCCGCGAGATGTTCAGCAACACTCCGACCGAGGCGAGCATCACGCACAGATTCGTCGGGGCGTAGGAGATGAAGGGCAGCGGGACGCCCGTCAGCGGCGCCAGGCCGAGCACGACGAAGATGTTGAGCACCCCTTGGCAGAGGATGAGCGAGGTCAGCCCGCTGGCCAACAGCTTGGGATAGCGCCCGACGGCGCGCCGCGCCGTGCGCAGGCCGGCGTAGGCGATCATGCCGTACAGGAAGACGACGCCGCAGATCCCGAGGACCCCCAGCTCCTCGCCAATGACCGCCAGGATGAAATCGGTCTGGGCCTCGGGCAGATAGAAGATCTTCTGCACCGACTTGCCGAGCCCCACGCCGAGCAGGCCGCCAGAGCCCAGGGCGATCTGCCCCTGGACCGCCTGGTAACCGGCGCCCGCCGCGGTGGCGGAGGCCCACGGATGCAGGAAGGAGGTGAGCCGCGCCTGCTGGTAGGGCTGGGCCAGCACCATGAGCAGCACCCCGACCGCGGCGACCGCGGCGAGCCGGCCGAGGTAGCGCATCGGCATGCCGGCGGCGATCATCAGCGCCGCGCAGGTGAAGGCCACGACGAGCGCCGTACCGAGGTCGGGCTCGACGACGATGAGCAGGATCGCCGGCCCCGCCGCGATGACGATCGGCGCCACCGCCTGGCGGAAGCTGCGCATCCGCTTGGGATGATCAGCCAGGTAGCGGGCGACGTAGAGCACCAGCGACAGCTTCATCAGCTCTGAGGGCTGGAACTGGATCGGCCCCAGCGCAAACCACCGGCGTGCCCCGTTGACCACCACCCCGAAGCCCGGCACCAGGACGAGCACGAGCAGCGCGAAGGAGCCCAGCAGCATCAGTCGGCACACCTGCGGCGTGAGCAGGGCCAGCCCCCGGCGCTCGAGCACCTGCATCGCGATCAGCCCGAGGCCCCCGAAGACGAGATAGCGGATGAACTCCCCGGCGCCGCTGCCGCCGTGGGCGCTGAGCGCGCCGAGCGGCGAGGAGGCGCTGTAGACCATCACCGCGCCGAAGGCCAGCAGGCACAGCGCCGCGGTCATGAGGATCCGGTGCTCGAGCGGAGGGGCCACGCGGCGGCTGCTGGTGCGCCGCCGGGAGGCGCTCGCCTCCTTCGGCTCAGCGGGGCCTGGGCGTCGGCCCGACGCAGCTGCGCTGCCCACTAGAGCTCCTCCACGAGGCGGCGGAAGTGCGCCCCTCGGGCTTCGAAGTCCGGGTACTGGTCATAGCTGGCGCACGCCGGCGAGAGCAGGACGACCTCGCCGGGGGCGGCGGCCGCGGCGGCAACCGCGACGGCGGCGGTCAGCTCGCCCTCCTGGTGGATGGGGACGCCGGCGGGCGCGAGTGCCGCCTCCAGTTCCGTGGCCGCTTGCCCGATGAGGTACACCGCGCGGCAGCGCTCAGCCACCACGGGGGCCAGCGGCGAGAAATCCTGGCTCTTGCCCAGGCCGCCGGCGATGAGATGGACGCCACGGGCGTAGCTGCGCAGGGCGACGAGCGTGCTGGCCACATTCGTCGCCTTGGAGTCGTTGACGAAGGCGACGCCGTCGCGCGTGGTGATGAGCTCGAGGCGGTGCGCGACCCCCGGGAAGGTGCGCAGGCCGGTGACGATGGCGTCACGATCGACCCCGCGGGCCAGGCAGGCCGCGGCCGCCGCCATGGCGTTGGCGCGGTTATGCGCCCCGGGCAGCGAGATCTCGGTCACGTCGATGAGCGGCTCGTCGTCCCACCACAGATAGCCGGCCCGCTGCGAGAGCTCCGCGCCGGAACCGCCGATGAGAACGCGGCGGGCGCAGCCGCCCAGGTCCTCGACCCCGAGATCGAGCGGAGCCACCGCGATGTCGTCGTTGCCCTGGTTGGCGAAGATCTTCAGCTTGGCGGCCACGTAGGCCTCGAAGGTGCCGTGGCGGTCAAGATGGTCAGACTCGAGGTTGAGCAGCACCGCGACCTCGGGGGCAAAGGCGACTGTGTCCTCGAGTTGGAACGACGAGGCCTCGCACACGATGGTGGCCGCGTCCGGGACGGTGTCGATGAGCGAGCTCAGAGCCGTCCCCACGTTGCCCGCGACGGCGACGGGGAGGGCGGCCTCGCGGTGGACGTGGCCGATCCACTCGGTGGTGGTCGTCTTGCCATTGGTCCCGGTCACCGCGATGAACTCGTTGTGGAGCAGTCGCCAGGCGAGCTCCAGCTCGCCGAGGATGGGGACGCCACGGCCACGCGCCGCCACCACGATGGGGGCGCTGTGGGGAACACCGGGGCTCTTGATGAGCGTCCCGGCGCGGGCGGCAAGGGCGTCGCCTGACGCATCCAGATGGACTTCGACGCCGGCGGCCGAAAGCCTTTCCGCGGCGTGATCGAGTGCGGGCGTGCCGCGCGCGCCCGCATCGCAGCCGATCACCTCCTCTCCGCGGGCACGCAGAGCCAGGGCCGCCGCCACGCCCGAGCGGGCCAGGCCCACGACCACATATGGGCCTCCAGGGAGCGGAGGCCGCGGCCTGGTGACGCCGGCGCCCGCCATCACGCAGCGGCCGCGAGCACCGTCTACCCCCGGACGCTCAGCTGATAGACGACGAAGCCGATGGCGCCGAAGGCCGCGGCGACGATCCAGAAGCGCAGGATGATCTTGGTCTCAGACCAGGCCTGGAGCTCGAAATGGTGGTGGATCGGGGCCATCAGGAAGACCCGTTTTCGGAACACCTGGAATGAGAAGACCTGAATGACCACCGAGAGGACCTCGATGACGAAGATCCCTCCGAGCAGGATGAGCAGCGTCTCGGTGTTGGTCATCACCGCCAGGCCGGCGATGGCGCCCCCTAACCCCAGCGAACCGGTGTCCCCCATGAAGATGCTGGCCGGGAAGCTGTTGAACCACAGGAAGCCGATACAGGCCCCGACCAGGCAGCCGGAGAGGATCGCCAGGTCGCGTCCACCGGTGATGAACGTGATCCCGATATACGCCAGCAGGACGATGGCGGCGCACCCGGCCGCCAGGCCGTCCAGGCCGTCGGTGAAGTTGACCGCGGTGCTCGTCCCGGCGACGACGAGATAGATGAACAGCGGGAACAGGGGCCCGAGGTCAAGCGTCGCGTCGACCGGTCTGAGCCTGATGGTCGGCCCGATGCTGGCCTTCTGGGTGGCGATCCACCACAGCCCGAGGGAGATGGCGATCGTGACCACCAGCTTGGTCCGCGCCCGCAGGCCCAGCGACCGCCGCCTCACGATCTTCGTGTAGTCGTCGGCGAACCCCAGCAATGCGCACGAGACGGCGGCGAAGAAGACCCCCAGAGACTGCCAATCGCGCCTGGAGAGCAGCAGATAGGGGACCGTGATCGCGAGGATGATGATGATGCCGCCCATCGTCGGCGTCCCGGCCTTCGTCTTATGGCCCTCAGGCCCCTCCTCGCGGATGTTCTGTCCGAACTCGCGGTTGCGCAGGAACTCGATGAACTTGGGGCTCAGGAACAGGCACATCAGAAGCGAGGCGGTGCCGGCGATCAGCACCCTCCCGGATGTGCCGGTCACGCGCCGTCGTCCCTGGCGCCCAGGGCGCGGCAGACGAGCTCCAGGCCAACGCCGCGCGATCCCTTGACGAGCACGATGTCACCGGGGGCCAGCAGCTCGGGGACGATCGCGGCGGCCTCCGTGGCGTCCGCCACCGAGTGCGTCTCGCCGGCGAACCGCTCGGCGATCGACGCCGCCAGAGGGCCCACCGTCACCAGCACATCCACGCCGGCGGCCGCTGCCTGCTCGCCCAGTTGCACGTGGTAATCGCGCTCAGTCCGACCGAGCTCGAGCATGTCGCCGAGCACGGCAATGCGGCGGGAGCCGTGGCTGGCGGCCGCAGTGGCCTTGAGGTCGTCGAGGGCGGCGCGCATTGAGATCGGATTGGCGTTGTAGCAGTCGTCGATGACTGTTACCTCGCTCGGCGTTATGTAACGCTGGCCGCGGCCCGGAGACAGGGCCAGCCGCACGCCGCCCGACGGGGTGACCCCGACGGCGCGGGCGGCCGCCACCGCCGGGAGCAGGTTCGCGCGCAGATGTGCCTGCGTGAACGGGACTTCGAGCTCGATGCGCTCGCCCTGGGCGTCGATGATCACCCGATCGCCCCCCGGCTGCCCGTCGTCGAGGAAGCGCACCTGGCCCCCGGTTCCGCAGGTGACGATCGTCACGTCATCGCGCAGGTGGGGCTCGAGCAGGCGCTCTCGGGCGGGAATCACCGCCGTGCCACCGGGCGCCAGCCCCGCGATCAGCTCCGCCTTGGCGGCCGCGATCGCCTCGATGCTCCCCATCAGCTCCAGGTGCACCGGGCCGATGCTGACGATCACCGCCACGTCCGGCTCGGCGATCTGGGCCAGCTCAGCGATTTGGCCGGCGCCGCGCATCCCCATCTCCAAGACCAGGACCTCCGTCCCGCGCGGAGCGTTGAGGATCTCCAGCGGCATCCCGATCTCGGTGTTGAAGTTCGCGCGCGTGGCGACCGTCCTGACGTGCGGGCTGAGGATGGCCAGCAGCAGGTCCTTGGTGGACGTCTTGCCGGTGGAGCCCGTGACTCCGATCACCTGCGCGCCGAGCTCGCGCCGCCACGCCGTGGCCAGGCCCTGCAGCACCTTCAGCGGGTCCTCGGCGGCCAGCACCACACCGTCGCCGCCCGCGCGCGCGAGCGGCTCGGCGTGCTCAGGCGTGGCCAGCACCCCCCACACCCCACGCTCGAGGGCGGCCGCCGCGAAGGCACCCCCGTCGACGCGCTGGCCGGGCAGGCCGACGAACAGCGCGCCGGGCCCGGCGAGCCGCGAGTCGATGGTGACGCTGTC
This sequence comes from Solirubrobacteraceae bacterium, assembly GCA_035503355.1. Classification (GTDB taxonomy): domain Bacteria; phylum Actinomycetota; class Thermoleophilia; order Solirubrobacterales; family Solirubrobacteraceae; genus Palsa-465. The sequence continues at coordinate 11,007 of DATJTQ010000207.1, read as the reverse complement.
GGGGCCGCCGGCCGCCGGGTCGCGGCGCTCGCCGACAGTCCGCGCGCCGGCCCCCCGTGCGGCTGCGTGCAGGTTCCACGTTCGCATTGGCTCGTTCTCTTGTACTACACGACGCGGCGCGCGCTCGCCCGGCGACGGCACACGTGGTGGTGGATGGCGTGCGTCATCGGCTCGAACGACTGATTTTCTATAGAGTCGCCCGCATGTCGACCTGTCTGGTTACCGGCGGTGCGGGGTTCCTGGGCTCGCACCTGTGCGAGAGGCTGCTGGCGCGCGGGGATCGGGTCATCTGCGTGGACAACCTGGAGACGGGGTCCCTGTCGAACATCGCGCACATCCGTTCCGACGCGTTCGTCCACCTCAACCTGGACATCATCGCCCCCTACTACGTCGACGAGCCGATCGACTTCGTCTATCACCTCGCCTCTCCGGCGTCTCCGATCGACTATCTGCGCCTGCCCCTGCACACGCTCAAGGTCGGCTCCTACGGCACCCACCACACGCTGGGGCTGGCCAAGAAGCACCGCGCGCGGTTTCTCACCGCGTCGACCAGCGAGGTGTACGGCGACCCGCAGGTCCACCCCCAACCCGAGAGCTACTGGGGGCACGTCAACCCGATCGGGCCTCGCGGTGTCTACGACGAGGCCAAGCGCTACGCCGAGGCGTTGACCATGGCCTACCACCGCCAGCAGGGCGTGGACACGGCCATCATCCGCATCTTCAACACCTACGGTCCCCGGATGCGCCCTCACGACGGGCGTGCCATCCCGACCTTCCTGCGCCAGGCGCTGCAGGATCGCCCCATCACGGTGTTCGGCGACGGGTCCCAGACCCGATCGTTCACCTACGTCGATGACCTCATCCGCGGCATGATCGCCCTGGCCGAGTCGGGATACCACAACCCGGTCAACGTCGGCAACCCCAACGAGTTCACCCTGCTGGAGCTGGCCAAGGCTGTGATCGAGATCACCGGCTCGGGCTCGCAGATCGTCTATGAGGCACTGCCCACCGACGATCCCCAGGTCCGCCAGCCCGACATCACCCTTGCCCAGAAGGTCCTGAACTGGGCCCCCGAGGTCCAGCTACGCGAGGGTCTGCAGAAGACCATCGACCAGGCCGGTCGCGACAGCCTCATCGGCGAGCCGTACTGAGCGCCTGAGCGGCGGTTCAGCGTCGCGGCCGGTTCAACGCGAGTCGGACGCGACCCGCTGGAGGCTCTCGCGCACGACGGTGACGTCGTCGAAGGGGATCTTGCGGCCGCCCTCGAACTCCTGCCCCTGCTCGTGCCCCTTGCCGGCGATGACCACCACGTCTCCCGGCTCGGCGGTGGCGATGGCGCGGTCAATGGCCACCCGGCGGTCGACCTCGTGCTCAACCTCATCGCCGCTGCCGACGAGGATCTCCTCGATGATCGCCCCCGGGTCCTCGGACCGGGGGTTGTCGGAGGTGACGATGACCCGATCAGCCAGCCGGGCGGCGATCTCCCCCATCAGCGGGCGCTTGCCGCGGTCACGATCACCGCCGCATCCGAACACCACGTGCAGCCGCCCGCTGGACAGCGGCCGCGCGGCTCGCAGGACGTTCTCCAGAGAGTCCGGGGTGTGGGCATAGTCCACGAGGACGGCGTAGTCCTGCCCCTCGGCCACCGACTGAAAGCGGCCCGGAACCTGCCCGGCCGCGGCGAGCGCGGCGATGGCGGCGTCCGCGTCCACGCCCAGCGCTCGCGCGGTGGCAAAGGCGCCGAGCACGTTGGAGACGTTGAACCGCCCGGTGAGCGGCGAGGCGAGCTCGTAGACCCCGTCGGGACCGGTCACCGCGAACTGTGAGCCGCCGAGGCCGGTCTGCACGGCGCCGGCGCGATAGGTGGCCTCATGCTCGAGCGCGAAGGTGATCGCCGGGCGGGACGGAGCCAGCTCGGCGGCGAGCCGAGCCCCGTAGGGATCATCGACGTTGATGACCGCGTGGGCGGGCGCCAGATCGGTGAAGAGCAGGCGCTTGGCGCCGTAGTACTGCTCCATCGTCTCGTGGAAGTCGAGGTGGTCCTGCGTGAGATTGGTGAAGATCGCGGCGGCGAAGTGGATCGCGTCGGCGCGGTGAAGCTGGAGTGCGTGGGAGGAGACCTCCATCACGCAGGACTCGTCCCCAGCACCGAGCATCTCCGCGAACGTGCGCTGCAGGTCGATCGCCTCGGGGGTGGTCCTCAGGACCTCGTGCTCGACGCCGCCGATGACGCTCTTGACGGTGCCCAGCAGCCCGGTGCGATGACCGGCCCCCTCCAGGAGCGCTCTGACCAGGAAAGCCGTCGTCGTCTTGCCGTTGGTCCCCGTGATGCCGACGGTGTGCAGACGCGCCGTCGGGTCCCCGTGAAAGCGCGCCGCGGCGGTGGCCATCGCGGCGCGCACCGACGGCACCAGCACCTCGGGGACACCGAGACCCAGCGGGCGTTCGACGACGAGCGCGGCGGCGCCCCGGGCAATGGCGTCGGGCGCGAAGTCGTGCCCGTCGCGCGTGTAGCCCGGCACGCAGAAGAACAGCGTCCCGGCGACGACCAGGCGGTTGTCGTAGGCCAAGGAGGAAATCTCGACCTCGGCGGCCGCCGGCGGCGGGTCATCGAACAGGAGGGCCAGGCGCATCGCCCGACAATAGCCGTCACCGTGACGGCACCGGCGGGACCGCGGGTCAGGCGGCGGGGGGCCTCTGCCGGACGCGCTGGATGGCGGCGACGAGCTCCAGCCAGCCGTGGAACGGAAGTGCCCCTATGCCCGAGGCGGAGAGCTGCCCCCTGATCGGCTCTCCAGCCTGGATCACCAGCTCGAACCTCGACTTCGTGTCAAGCTCGATCTGCGTGCTCTCCACCTCGGGCATGGGCAGCAGTATGCGAAGGCGGACGGGGGCTGTCACCAGGGGGTCCCCCTGGTTTCTCGCGCTCACACCCCCGAGGGAACGGCGCCTGCCCTCCCTCGCCCGAGCCCCGCGCGGGGGGGTTTGTCACCGATGCAACAGACTGGATTATGGTTGCTTAGATATCCTCAGTAATGGGTAGGGATATGGTCGACGCGCCAGGAGGGCTGTGCGCGCTCACAAGACCCACCCCAGAGCTGTGAGACGACGCCGAGGACGTGACAACCGGGACGTTGAGCTGCTCGTCGAGCGCGAAACCGAGCGCCAGGCGATCGAGCAGCAGCTTCGCGCTGCCCGCGACGGCTCGGGCAGCGTGCTGGTGCTGGAGGGGCCCGCCGGCCGCGGGAAGTCACGCCTGCTGGGACTGGCCGCCGACCTGGCGCGCATCGAGGGGGTGCGGGTGCTGGGGGCCTCGGGCACCGAGCTCGAGCGTCATTTCCCATTCGGCGTCGCCATCCAGCTGTTCGAGCCGTGGTGGCTGGCTGCCGATGAGACGCAGCGCAGCGCCGCCCTGGCCGGCGCCACCGCCCCGGCCGGGGCGCTGCTGAACGAGGGCCCCGGGCGCGCCGAGTCGGGCGCGGGATACGCCATCGTCCACGGCCTGTTCCGGCTGACGGCCGAGCTGGCCACCGCACCGCCCGGCGAGGAACCCGCCCCGGTGGCCATCCTCATCGACGACGCGCAGTGGGCGGACGGACCGTCGTTGCGCTTCATGGCCTACCTGGCCGAGCGCCTCGCCAACCTGCCGGTCGCGTTGATCGTCTCGATCCGCCCGGGGGAGCCGGGCGCCGACGCCGAGGGGCTCGGGGCTCTGCGGGTCGCCGCTGGTGACTGGCTGCTGCGCCTGGAGCTGCTCACCCCGCGCGCGGCCCAGCAGCTGATCAGAGCCGAGTTTCCCGAGGCCGACGATGCCTTCTGCGCCGCCTGCGTCCGGATCACGGGCGGCAACCCGTTCCTGCTGCTCGAGCTGCTCGGACAGGTGCGGACCGACGGGCTCGCGCCCGACGGGGCGACGGCCGGCCGCCTCGGCGACCTCGCCCCCGAAACCGTGCTGGACACCATGGTGGCGCGGCTGGGTGCGATGCCGGCCGCGGTCCGGTCAGCCGCTCTGGCCACCGCTGTCCTGGGTGACGGCGCGGCGCTGCGCCACGTCGCCGCGCTGAGCGACATGACGGCGTCGGAAGCCGCGGAGGCGGCCGACGCCCTCGCCGAGATGCACCTGCTGCGTCCCGGGGAGCCGCTCTCGTTCGTGCACCCGTTGATCCGCCAGGCCGTGGAGCAATCGATCTCGCCGCTGGCCCTGGGTCAGGAGCACGCGCGCGCCGCCGACGTCCTCGACCGCGACGGGCAACCCGAGGAGATGATCGCCCCGCACCTGCTCGACGCGCCCGCGCGCGGCGACGCGCGGTCGTCGTCGATCCTCCGCGCCGCCGCGGGCAAGGCATTGGCCAACGGCGCCGTGGAGAGCGCCGTCGGGCTGCTGCGGCGGGCCCTGGCCGAGGGCTCCGCCGAGGATCATGGCGCCCTGCTGGCCGAGCTCGCGCAGGCCGAGGTCCAGGCGGGCCTCCCGGAGGCGGCAGCGCGGCTGAGCGACGCCATCGCCGCCTGCGAGGACCCCCGCACGCGAGCCGAGCTCTCCCTCACGCTGGGCGCCGCGCACTACCGTGACGGCGATTACGTCTCGGCGGTCATGGTGCTGGCGGGCGCGGTGTTGGACACGCGCCATGGCGATGCCCAGCTCGGCGAGGAGATCGCCGCCGCGCACTTCGCGGCGGTGAGCCTCGTCTCCGGTCTCTCCACCGAGACCGAACGGCGGGCCGCGCCCCTGCTGGCATCGCTGCCTGACCATCCGAGCCCGGCTCAGCGGACCATGCTGGCCCACCTGGCGCTGTTCCAGGCCGTTCAGGGCCGGCCACGCGTCGAGGTCCGACGGCTCGCTGACCTCGCCTGGGGCGACGGAGAGCTGTTGGAGACCGACGGCTTTCTCAGATCGAGCTGGGCGATGGCGGCGGGGGCGCTGCACATCGTCGACGAACTGGAGCGCAGCCTCGAGCTCTGCGATGCCGCGCTGGCGCACGCCAGGGCCCGCGACGCCACCGAAGCGCTGGCCATCGCTCATCAGTGCCGCGCTTGGCCGTTGTACGAGCGAGGAGAGATCGCGGCCGCCGCGCAGGCGGCGCGCGCCGCCATCGACGTACTGCCCGCGCGGCGCTTCGGGTACCTGCCGAGCGCCTACGCGGCCATCGCCGCGTGCCACGTTCAGCAGGGCCGGCTCGGCGACGCCGAGAGCGCGCTGGGCGTCATCGAGCATCCCGAACTGCACCACGGCGACGCCCTGCCGGCGCTGCTGGCCGTCCGCGCGCAGCTGCGGCTGGCGCAGCGCCGGCCCCAGGAGGCGTTCGACGACGCCACGCGCGCCCGGCAACTGTGGGAGTCCGACCTCGGCGTCCCCAGCCCCGGGACCCTCGCCTGGCGTTGTACCGCCGCGGCGGCGGAGCTCGCCCTCGGCCACGCCGAGGCGGCGCGCGACCTCGTCAGCGAGGATCTGCGGCTGGCGCGCGAGATCGGCGTCACGCGCCTGGTCATCGCCGACCTGCACCTGCTGGGGATGATCGAAGGCGGCGACGATGGGCTGGCACGACTGGCCGAAGCCACCACGCTCGGCGCCGATCAGCCACCCCGTCTGGCTCAGCTCTCGGCGCTCATCGCCCTCGGCGGCGCGCTGCGGCGGGCCAACCAACGGACCGCCGCACGCGATCCGCTCACGGCCGCGCTCACGCTCTGCCACAAGCTGGGCGCGAGCGCGCTGGCCGTTGAGGCGCAGACCGAGCTGGCCGTCACCGGGTCACGCCGGCGCGCCGACAGCCTGTGGGGGCCCGAGGCGCTCACCCCCAGCGAACGCCGGGTGGCGGAGTTGGCCATCGACGGACTGACCACGCGCGAGATGGCGGAGACGCTGTTCGTCACGCCCAAGACCATCGAGTACCACCTGCGCCACATCTACCAGAAGCTGGGCGTCAACTCGCGCGACAAGCTCGGCGCGGCGCTCGGGATCGAGCGCTGAGCCGGCCCCGCTTCATCTCGCAATCTCCGGAATATTCGCGCTCAAGCTCTGGCGCCCGCAAGCCGACACCAATAAAAGGAGTTGATCTGGCGAGGCGTGTGAGTGGAGGTTCTGTCGAGATGCTTGTGACCATCGTTGCCATGTGGGCGATCGTCATCCCCATTGCCGTCCTGGCCATCAGCTGGCAGGCCGCTCGCTGTCGCGACGCCCGCGCCGCGGTGACGGCGACGCGGCCGGCCACTCGCCACACCGCGCAGCCCGGCGCGACGCCCTCCTGCGCGCGCCGCGCCATCCGGCCCCGCCGGACGACCACGCGGCGCGTCTGCCCGGAGCTCGCCCGCGGCGCCCATCGCCGCCCCGCCTCGGCCTGAGAGCCGACCGGACTCCGGCCTGACGCGCCGGGCCTACTGTCCCGAACCACTAATTGCTCGAGAAGCCGCCTCCACGGCTCGTCAGCTCGCGCCGCTCCAGCACCCGGTCCACCAAGCCGTAGGCCAGTGCCTCCTCGCCGGTGAAATAGCGGTCGCGCTCCATGTCGGCGTGGACCCGCTCCACCGACTGGCTGGTGTGCTTGGCATAGATCTCGTCCACGCGAGCGCGCTGAGCGAGGATCTCGCGCGCATGGATCTCGATATCGGTCGACTGGCCCTCGAACCCGCCCGAGGGCTGATGGATCAGGATCCGGCTGTTGGGCAGCGCCATCCGCTTGCCGGCCGCGCCGCCGGCCAGGAGCAGCGAGCCCATCGACATCGCGATCCCGTAGCAGATCGTCTGCACATCGGGGCGGATGAACTGCATCGTGTCGTAGATGGCCAGCCCGGCATAGATCGAGCCGCCCGGAGAGTTGATGTAGAGGTGGATGTCCTTGTCGGGATCGTCGGACTCGAGATGGACCAGCTGGGCCACGATGAGGTTGGCGATCTCCTCGCTGACCTGCCCGCCGAGGAAGACGACGCGATCGTTGAGCAGTCGTGAGTAGATGTCGAAGGAGCGTTCGCCGCGCGCGGTCTGCTCGACGACCATGGGAACGAGGGTCATGAGGGCCTCCTGGGCTGTCGATATTGTGCAACCAACTGATTGCACAACGTATCACACGAGCAACCGCCGAGTTGCACTTTGGACGCTCGCGGAATCCCCCGCCGCCTCGGTGCCTCGCGCTATGCTGCAACCTGCAGGTTGCAGAACGACAGAGTCGATCACGCCCTGGGGCGTGACGCGCTCGCGATCCGAAGGAGTCAGACGTGACCGAGCTGATCGAACGGGAGCTGGAAGTGCCCTGCCAGCCCGAGCATCTCTGGCGTGCCCTCACGGACCCACGCTGGCTGGAGTCGTGGCTGGCCGACGCCGTCGACCTGGAGCTGCGCCCGGGTGGCGATGCCCACTTCGTCGTCGATGGCCAGACGCGCGACGGCTGGGTCGAAGAGGTGCGCCCGCCGGTGCCCGGCGACGGGCCGGGCGAGACGGGATGCCTGACCTTCTGGTGGCAGGCGCAGGACGCCTCGCCGTCGCGGGTGTGCATCGAGCTGATCCCCGCCGAGGGCGGGACTCGGATCCGTGTCGTCGAGGCCCGGCCGCTCGACGTCCTTGATCTCGTCGGCCTTCCCCTCCCCGGCCAGGGCCACGTCGGCCAGCACCGCTTCGGACCCGCGTTGGTGGCTGGCTGAGGTGCCAACCACCAATGATCCGTCCGGGGTCGTCTTCGACGCGTTGTCGGATCCGATGCGCCGGCGGCTGTTGAGCGAGATCGCGTCGCACCCCGCGACGGCGACCGAGCTCGCCAACGACCTGCCGATCACCCGACAGGCGGTGAGCAAGCACCTGACGTGCCTGGCTCGAGCCGGGTTGCTCGCGCGTGAGCGCACGGGACGCGACGTGCGCTACCGCGTGACGCCGGCTCCACTGTCTGACGCGATGTCCTGGATGGCCCAGGTGGGCGCGGAGTGGGATGACCGCCTGGCCCGCCTCGCCGGCGCGGTGGACTCTCTGGACGACCGCCCGGACCCGTCCGCGTCCGCGTCCGCCTGACGGGCGGCGCGAGGGCGCCGCTGACAGCGGGAGGGTGACGGCGGCGCGAGGGCGCCGCTATTGCCGGGAGGTGGCCTCGTTGGAGATCCGGCGGCCCGCCTGGAAGGCCACCCTCCGGACCACGTCGATGGTCACGACGAGCATCTCGTCGAGGTTGCCCTTGGCCATCTGCCCGGCGGCGCTGACGAGGCGCCGGCTGGTCCGTGACGTGCGCCCGGGGGTGTCGCCCGCTGTGGAGAACCGCGGGTACATCGTCTCCAACCACGCGGCGCCGGATCCATGTCGCATCGACTGACGCACGAGCTGGGAGAGCGTCTCACGATTGATATGCGTGACGACGGCGCGATCGCGCGGCTCGATGCCCCAGCCCTTGGCGCGGATGCGAAAGCAGATATCCGCATCGCCGCCGGATCGGATCGTCTCGACGAACCCGCCGACCTCCTCGAACGCGGTCCGCCGGATGGCACAGTTCGCCGTCATGGCATAACCGAGCTCGCCGCGGTCCAACGTGGTCTCCTGGGCGAAGAGTCCCTTGAGCGCTGAGTACCGCGCGACGATCGTCTGACCGTTACCGCGCGCCAACGGCTCGTTGCCAATCGCACCCGCGAGCACTCCTGAGCCGTCCTGGGGCGACTGGTCGAAGTAACGCGCCAGCAGGTCCGCGGACACTCGCACATCAGCGTCGACGAACAGCAGCCACGGTGCCGAACCCACACGGGCGCCGCAGTTACGTGCGTAGTAGGAACTCTGGATCGCGGGCGCGCGTATGACACGCACACGGCCATAGGTCGTGTCCGGTTGATCTCTCTGTGGCCGATTGTCAACGACGGTGACTGAGTCAGCGTCACTCAGGTCCAGCGCCTCCAGCGCATGACACAAGGATCTGAGCGCTTCATCGTCACCGACAAACGGCACGACGACGTCGACACCTGGTCTCATTCGTTGTACGCTAGCGTAGTCGGTTGCGGCTCCGCGGGACAGCCGCGTGCCCGGTCTGCGGGATGGACCGCACGGACTACCTACCCGCGCTGCCTAGCGGCCAACCGCGTCTCCGACCTCGATCCACCCCCCACGGACATGCCAGCGTCTGAGCACGATCCCCTTGCCTCTGTCGTCGTCCCGGCGTTCAACGCCGCGGCCACCATCGTTGCGACGGTGCAGTCGGCGCTCAACCAATCGCTGACGTCCCTCGAGGTGATCGTCGTCAATGACGGATCAACCGACTCGACCGCGCAGATCGTCGATGAGATCGCCGACCCGCGGGTCCGTCTCGTGAACCAGGCCAACCGCGGGCTGCCGGCGGCGCGTAACGCGGGCATCAGGGCCAGCCACGGCACGTACGTCGCCTTCCTGGACAGCGATGATCTCCTGCTCCCGGACTTCCTCTCGCTCGGTGTCGAGGCGCTCCAACGCATGCCAAAGCCGGGGCTCGCCTACACCGACGCCTACGTCCTGGACGATGCCAGCGGCCGCTTTCGCGAGACCTCGGCCATGGCGCAGTTCGACCCCCCGGTGCCGCCGCCTGAGGAGAGCACGGCCTTCCTCCTTGCCCTCATGCGGATCAACTTCGTCTACGTGTCGACCATCGTCCCGCGAGATGTTCTCCAGGCCACGGGCGGCTTCAACGAGGGCCTGACGTCGTGCGAGGACTACGACCTGTGGCTCCGCATTCTCGTGCACGGTTACCAGGCCGCCTGGGTGCCGGGCCGGCATGCCGTCTACCGGCTGCACGCGGGACAGATGACCCGGAACGTCATGCGTATGGCACGAAACCTGAGCGCTGTGTATGACGGCCTTCCACTGGAGGAAATGCCCTCACCGGCCCATCGCGACTTCCTGCTCCGGCGCCGGCGCCAGGCGCAGCTCAGCGTCCGGGTCACTTCGCCCCTGCGCCAACTCGTCCCCGAAAAGCTCGTGGTATCGGCGCGCTCCAAGCGCAACCGTTGGTACGACACTCCGCCGCCGGAGCTCGCTGACGCCTTCCCTACTCTCGATTGAGCTCCGCTGCACGACAGACCGTCTGCCTCGGATTTCTGACCGCACGCCCGATCTCCCCAGGTCACGTCAAGCGCGAGTACACCGCAGCGGTCCGAGCACCCAGCCGCTCCCAGTCGTACTGCTCAACAACCCACTGTCGCCCGATGCGGCTTCTTTCTTCCCACGTCTGCGACGAGGAGGCGACCGCGACAACGCGATCGCCCAGCGCCATTGAATCGTCGGCTGGGACCGCTTCGTCACGATAGGCGGGAGGCAGTACCTCTGCGCTTCCGCCGCTCCGAGCAGCAACGACGGGAACCCCGACCGCCATCGCCTCTTTCATGATCACCGGCGATCCCTCGACCTCGCCGTTGGGCATCACACGACTCGGCAGCACCAAGACGTGGCTGCGCGTCATCGCCTCAAAGATCGCGTCCGCGCTCTGCGGTCCAACGAACCGCACTCGATGCTCAACGCCCAACGACTCGGCAAGTTCCTGGAATTGCCTCTCCTCAACCCCCGCACCGACAACCTCCAAGCTGGTATCCGGAAAGGCCTCGACAACGGTGGGCAGCGCTCGAAGGAGAACGTCCAAGCCTTTACGAAGGGTCAATCGCCCGACGTACAACAGGCGTAACACGCCATCGCGTGGTGCTTCCCCCGGTGAGTACGGGAAGCGGGCCAACTGGACACCTGCGGGTAGGACCTCCATCGTGCCTCGATACCCCAGATTCCGTACGACCTCCCCGATGTATTCGGATACCACGAATGCGTGACTCAAGACGTCGAAGAAGGCGTCATAGCTGTTTCGGCGCCCGTACCGGCTCTCCGTTGGCCACACCGTGACGTCGGTGGCGTGAAACGTTGCCACCATCGGGACCCGCAGTTGCCGCTGCAAACGAGTCGCGATGGGGGCAGTCCAGCCGAAATGCGCATGCAACAGTTCAGGCTCGGCGCGTCTGAGCGGATCAAGGACTGCCTCGACGAAGTGCGCCGATCGGGTCCTCCCGCGCAGCAGGTCAGCAACCCGAACCCGCGTC
>DATJTQ010000206.1:0-3656 GCA_035503355.1 Solirubrobacteraceae bacterium | reverse complement strand
CCACCGTCGCGAGCCTCGTCCTTGTGTGCTTCGCGTGTGGGGCCGGCCGGGCGCTGGCGACACCGACGCTGCCATCAAGCGATCCTTTCTACGCCTACACCGGTGCAACACCGCTTGGTCAGATCGCGCCCGGCACGGTGCTCAAGCAGCGCGCGGTGCAGATCGTCGTCAACGGCGCCCCGACGCCGTACTCGGCACAACAGGTCCTCTACCGCACGACCGCGGAGCTCGGACAACCGGCGGTGACCGTGGCAACGATCATCCGTCCTCTCACGGCCACGGCGCCAACGAAGCTCGTCTCCTACCAGACTTTCTACGACGCCCTCGGCTCCGAATGCGACCCCTCTTACACCCTGCAGGGTGGTAACCCTAACTACCAGGACGCCCAGATCGACGCAGCTCTGATGGAGGACTACCTCAACGCCGGCTTCACCGTCGTGAACGCTGACTACGAAGGTGAGAGTCTCGACTGGGCCGCCGGCCAGGAGTCGGGGGAGAACACTCTCGACGGCATCCGTGCCGCTGAGAACTCGCTAGGACTGCCGAGCTCGACTGACGTTGGCATGGTGGGCTACTCCGGCGGTTCGATCGCGACCGAGTGGGCGAGCGAGCTCGCTCCCGGGTACGCGCCCGAACTGCACGTCATCGGCGCTGCGGAGGGCGGCGTTCCGGTCGACTTCGCGCACAACCTCACCTACATCAACGGCGACACCGACGGCTGGGCCGGGGTCATCCCCGCCGTGCTCGTCGGGACGGCGCGTGCGTTTGACCTGAACCTCAGCCAGTACCTGTCAGCGTACGGCCAGCAAGTCGTCAACCAGGTGTCAGGCGAGTGCATCAACGACTTCGCCGGCTCCTACAACGGCCTCACGGTGCAGCAACTGCTCAAACCCGAGTACCAGAACTTCCTCGGCGTTCCGACGTTCGCCTCGATCATCAATACGCTCACGATGGGCACCTCGTCGACCCATCCGGCCTCGCCGCTGTTCATGGGGGTCGGCAACGCCGACGGCACGGGCGATGATGTGATGGTCGCCGCCGACGTGGAGGCCCTTGCCCACGAGTACTGCACCAAAGGCGTGCCCGTGACCTTCACCGAGTACACCGGCGCCGACCACGAGGAGGCGATCGCGCCGTTCGAGAGTGCGGCGCTCACGTTCCTCGAGAACCTGTTCGCCGGCGGCCCGGCGCCGAACGGGTGCGCCAGCATCGGGCAAGGCAACTCGCTCGCGCTGCTGCCCGTCGCCGCGGCCGGCAGCGGCAGCAGCGGCGGCGGACGATCGGCGCCCGGGTCGGCGTGCCCCGTCGTCACCGGGTCGCTGCACCGCACGACGCTCGGGCTCGTCCGTCTCGGGATGACCCGGGCGCAGGCGCGCCGCGCGTACAGTCACAGCTCTAACCGCGGACGGCGCTATGAGGATTTCTTCTGCCTCGTCCCCGTCGGGGTGCGGGTCGGCTACGCCTCGCCGAAGCTGCTGGATCGCCTGCCCCGCCGGCAGCGCGCCCGTTACCGGGGACGGGTTGTTTGGGCCTCGACATCAGACGTGCACTTCGCGGTCGAGGGCGTGCGGCCCGGAGCGACAGTCCGAGTGGCACGACTGATGATCCGCCGCCTCGGCCCGCCGTTTAAGGTCGGGCGCAACGACTGGTACCTGGGCCGGATCGCTGGAGCGACCGCGGTCCTGAAGGTCCGCCACGGTGTCGTGGAGGAGATCGGAATCGCGGACCTCGCGCTCACCCGCACACGCGCCGCCGAAAGCATCCTCCTGCGCAGCTTCTACTGACCATGCCGAGGAGACCCGCCCCGAGGGATCTCTGGGGCGGGAGCCTCACAGGACCCCTCCGAGACAGTACGGCTCCCGCGGTGAAGCGCGATGGGAGCGGTTGCGCACGCAACCCTGGGAACCGCGCCCGCGCGGACTAATCGGTGAGTCGCGCCCAGGTGCTTCTCGTGAACCGCACGTGGAGGAGACGAGCGCCGCCGACGTTCGCGGCGGCAACAACCAACCGTGTACATTCGGCGCCACAGGCTGTAACGGAGGGCACACCGAAACCAATTTGAACCCGGGGCGGCGGTCGCCGGAGCCGTGCCAGCCTAACCTCTTCGATGCTCGCAAGCGTTTAGCGAGCGGACGTGCCGGAGCAGGAAGTCGTAGATGACGAGTTCCTGGCGGCGGTGCGCCCTCCGCAGGATCCGAAAGAGCCTGGGGCGGATTACGCTCGCAGCCCGTGCGCGACGCGTACCGACGGCGGCCGAATGCTGAATTCAGCAAGCATCTTCGTTAGGGGTGACCACCACCGCGGGTGAATACTTCCCTAGCGCAAGAACTGGTCACCTCGAGCGGGCGCGGCGGGCCGTTTCAACCTACATCGCGCGACAGTGCCACCGCGGCGGCCACGAGCTGGGCGTTGCCTGCGGTGACTCGGCCGTCGGCCAAGACGAGGACGTCTTCGAGGCCGACGCGGACATCGACGCCCTCGGACGCGGCCGCGGCGATCACGTCCCACGTCCTCTCACTGAAGCCGTGCCACAGCTGACGCACGTCGGCCGGGATGAGTGCCGCGATCTCGCGGGCTTCCTCCGCGCCGCCGTCGACCTCGACCAGCGCCCGCATGATCTGGTGGGCAAACGGGCTGCGTGCGAGCTCCACGGCGTCAGCCGGGCTCGAGAGTCCCGCCTCAACGCCGATCCCGGCGTGCAGCGCCCCACGGACGATTCCCGCCCATCCAAGCTCCCACAGGTTCACCGATACGAAGTCCGGCGGCTGCCGCCAGGACCGTATGGCGGCCGCGCGGGCGAACGGATCGCGATCGATCTCCTCCGCGGTCGAGAGCCCGATTGGTAGCCTCGGTGCGGCTCTGCGGATCGCGGCCACAGCCGCATCGCAATCGGCCGCCTTCAGCGTCTGCTCGCCGCGAGCGTCGCGCGGGTGAACGTGAACGGCGAACGCACCGGCTTGCCTGGCCGCTACCGCATCGGACGCGAGCTCGGCGGGCGTCAGCGGAACCGCCGGGTGCTCGGTCCGCGTTCGGCTGCCGTTCAAGCACGCGGTCACGGCCATGCGCAGGCTCCGATCACCCGGGCTCCGATGGAACCGACGCCGATACGCCACACATCTGACACCGTAGCCCCCCAGGAGGGGGACCGCGGTGCCACACACCCCGATCCTCGCGCCGCCCGTACAAGCAGGTGGTCACCGGTCGGAATCCGGTTGGCGTACCTCCGGACCGCCTAGGTGATGGGGCCGATGGGGTCTGAGCATTTGGAGCCGGTGCCGTAGGTGTTGGTGGCGTTGAGGCAGACGCGGTAGCTGGCGCCGATTCCGTTGGATGGGATGGTGTAGCTGGTGGTGGTGGCGCCGGTGACGTCGCTCCAGCCGGAGGTGGCGCTGGCGGCGATTTGCCATTGGTAGGTGTAGCTCGCGGCGGTGGGGCTCCAGGTGCCGGCGGAGGTGATGGTGAGGCTCGCGCCGGTGAGGGCTGAGCCGGTGATGGTGGGCCGCGCGGTGTTGGCCGGCGCGCCGGCTGCGATGGGGCCGATGGGGTCTGAGCATTTGGAGCCGGTGCCGTAGGTGTTGGTGGCGTTGAGGCAGACGCGGTAGCTGGCGCCGATTCCGTTGGATGGGATGGTGTAGCTGGTGGTGGTGGCGCCGGTG
>DATJTQ010000205.1:0-24762 GCA_035503355.1 Solirubrobacteraceae bacterium | reverse complement strand
GCCGCTCACCGCCCAGCTCGAGCGCGCGTTGCGCGCCGCCATCCAGACCGGACGCCTCGGGCCCGACGAGCGCATCCCGTCCTCCCGGGCGCTCGCCCGCGAGCTCGGTGTCTCGCGCGGCCTCGTCCAGGAGTGCTACGCCCAGCTGCACGCCGAGGGCTTTCTCAGCACCCGCACCGGATCGGGTACCCGCGTGGCCGCCGGGGCCCAGCCGGCACCGGGCCCGGCGCCCACGCCCACCGCGCCCGCCGCGCCCCCCGCCATCGACTTTCGCCCCGGCCAGCCGGACCTGGGGAGCTTCCCGCGCCAGGACTGGCTGTGGGCGATGCGCGAGGTCAGCCGCACCGCGCCCGCGCAGGCGATGGGCTACGGCGATCCCCGCGGCGACCCCGCCCTGCGCGAGGTCCTGGCCGGCTACCTGCGTCGTGTCCGGGGAGCGGTCACCGACCCCGAGCGGATCGTGATCTGCGCCGGCTTCGCCCAGGGGGCCAACCTGGTGCTGCGCACGTTGGCCCGCCACGGCGCGCGCACGGTCGCTCTCGAGGATCCGGGCGATGTCGACCCCACACTCAGCCAGAGCTGGTGGGGGCTGCGCGGGGTCCCGATCACTGTCGACGAGCTGGGGGTCGATGTGGCGGCGTTGTCTGAGTCGGGGGCCGACGCGGTGGTCCTCACCCCCGCCCACCAGGCGCCGACCGGGGTGGTCCTGGCCCCGGAGCGCCGCCAGGCCCTCGCCGCCTGGGCGCGGGAACGCGACGCCACCATCCTCGAGGACGACTACGACGCCGAGTTTCGCTATGACCGGGAGCCGATCGGCGCCCTCCAGGGGCTCGCCCCCGCCCACGTGGCCCTTCTCGGCACCGTCTCCAAGTCGCTGGCGCCGACCCTGCGCCTGGGGTGGATCGTCTGTCCGCCCGGCTTGGTGAACGACATCGCCGAAGCCAAGGAGCTCGACGATCGCGGCTCCCCGGGGCTTGACCAGCTGGCCCTCGCGACGCTCATCCAGTCAGGGCGCTATGACCGCCACCTGCGCTCGATGCGCGCCCGGTATGCGAGCAAGCGCGCCGCACTCATCGAGGCGCTGGGCACCCACGCGCCGGAGGTGCAGTTGCGCGGGCTTGCCGCCGGGTTTCACGCCGTCGCCCGCCTGCCGGCGGGCAGCGATGAGCACGCCATCGCCGAGCAAGCACACGCCCGCTCGGTCGGCCTGTACCCGATGAGCGACCTGACGTGGACCGACGCCGAACGGCCCCCGGAGCTGGTCATCGGCTTCGGCGATCTCAGCGAGCCGGCGATCCGGCGCGGGATCGAGACCGTGGCCGATCTGCTGCACGGCTGACGAAGTGGACCACTACGCAGGCCTCGAAATGGCTCTTATCGGCGAGCCGCTCGGGGCGTACGTTGCCGGACATGACCACGCGACGCCGTTTTCCACTCCTGGCCGGCCGGGATGGCCGGGCGCTCCTCGCCATCTCCATCGTGGCCCGGCTGCCCCTGGCGATGTTGACCATCGCGATCCTCGTCCACGCCCAGCAGGTGACCGGTTCCTTTGCTGTCGCAGGCCTGGCCTGCAGCGCCTTTGCGGTCGGTGGCGCGCTCGCCTCCCCCCTGGCCGGGCGCCTGGTCGACCGCCACGGCCAGACCTTCGTCCTTGTCGGCGGAGCCCTGCTGACCGCGGCGGCACTCATCGCCCTCGGCCTGGCTCCCGGCGACAGTCCCCGTGCCCTGCTCGTCGCCCTCGCCGGAGCCGCCGGGTTGGCCACGCCACCCCTCGAGGCGTGCGTGCGCACCCTGCTGCCCGCCATCGTCTCGCGCCCGTCCCAGCTGCCGGCCCTCTTCGCGCTGGAATCCTCCCTGCTCGAGGTGACCTTCGTGGCCGGGCCGCCGCTCGCGCTCGGGCTCGGAGCGGTGTGGTCCACCGGCGCCGCCCTGGTGGCCAGCGGCCTGATCCTGCTGGTCGGCACCGTCGCGTTCGCGACGCGGCGCGTCTCCCGCGGCTGGCGTCCCGACCCCGCCGTGGCGCGGGTGCGGGGCGGTTCGCTGCGCGCGGCGGCGATCCGCGTCCTGGTGGTCATCGACCTGGGCACCGGGATCGTCTTCGGCGCCACCGAGGTGGGTGTGACGGCCAGCGCCAAGCACGTGGCGGGGGCGGCGGCCGCGGCCCCCGTGCTCGCCCTGTGGGGCGCCGGCTCGCTGCTCGGCGGGCTGATCGTCACCCGGTGGGGCGACCGGCTGCGCCGCGTCCTGCAGCTGCCGGTGCTCCTGGTGGCCCTCGCCGTCCTTCACGGCGCGCTGGTGGTGAGCACCCACAGCTTGGCGCTGATGGGCGCGATCATCCTGCTCGCCGGGGCCACCATCGCCCCGATGACCTCCGTCCTCTATGTGATGGTCGACCGCTTCGCGCCGGCCGGGACCGAGACCGAGGCCTTCTCGTGGCTGTTCACCTCGTCCTGCACCGGGGCGGCGGTGGGCGCGGCGGTCGCCGGCGCGCTGGTCCAGGCGGTGGGGCCGGGCGCGGCCTTCGCCTTCGCGGGGGTCGCCGGCGGGCTTGCCGCGGCTGTCGCCATGCTCGGTTCCCACCATCTTGCGCCGCGCCGGCCGGTGGCGATCTGCGAGGCGGCCGCGCTCAGCTGAGGGTGACGACCCCGGCGGCGAGCAGCTCACGGAAGCGCGCCACCGTGTCGCGCACGCCCTCGGCCAGCGAGGTCTCGGGGACCGTCCCGATCACCTCGCGCAGCGCATCGTGATCAGCCTCGGCCGGGAAGGGCAGCTGCTCGTCGACGAACGTGATGGTGCCGGCCGCCTCGGGCGCGGCCGCCTCGATGGCCGAGACGACGTGAGCCATGGACACGGCCCCGCCGGACAGCCCGTGGACGGTTGCCGACTGGGCCCGCGAACGCGAGGCGAGGATGAACGCGGCCGCCACGTCGGAGGCGTACTGGAATTGAAAGCTGCCGCCAAAGGGGATCTCGAACGGGCGCCCCGCCGCGGCGGCGAGCATGGCGGCGGTGGGCGAGGAGGTCAGGCCCTGGTCGCGGCCGGGACCGTAGACGGTGTGGGGCCGCAGCCCGACGCTGGCGACCCCCCGGTCGCTCCAGTACACCGCCGCGGTCCCCTCGTTGGCACGCTTGTAGACGCCGTACAGCGTCGCCGGATGCCCCCCACCTTCGAGCGTGGCATCGACGTCGTAGGCCGCGATCGAGGACGCGTACACGATGGGAGCCGTGGCGGCCTCGCGCCGCGCCACTGCCTCGAGCACATTCACGGTCCCCACGACGTTGACCCGCGCGCCGAGCGAGGGGTCGGCGCGGCAGAACGGCACCTGCAGCGCGGCCAGGTGGACCACGTTGGTGATCTCGTGCTCGTCGAGGGTGCGCGCCAGCGCCTCGAGGTCACTGATGTCGGTGCGCACGCGCGCCAACGCCTCGACCTCCTCCCCGCTGAGCAGCATGCGCAGCCGGTGGTCATCGTCGGAGACGTCGAGCGCCACCACGTGGGTGCCCTCGGACAGAAGCCGGCGGATGACCCAGGCGCCGATGCACCCATGCGCGCCGGTGACGAGAAACCGCTCCTCGGGTGCGTTCTCGGCGCCTGCGGGCATGCGGCCCATGCTACGCAAACTTGCTTTGTCCACCGTTTTGGTTACCTTTCGCGGGCCATGATCGAGGAGACGGTCACCTACGCGCTGCTCCAGGCGGTCAAAGCCAGCCGCGCCTCCATCTCGCCGGCGCTGGTGGCCAACGGGCTGCATCCGGGCCAGGATCTCCTGCTCTCGGCGCTGTGGAGCGAGGACGGCATCACGCAGTCAGAGCTGGTCAGCCGGCTCGGTATCAGGTCCCCGACCGTCAGCAAGGCCCTGACCCGCCTTGAGCGTTCGGGCTACGTGCGCCGCGAGACCGACGAGAAGCGCTGCCGGCGGGTGTTCCTCACCCCGGCGGGCCGCGCTCTGCGCCAGCCCGTGGAGCAGGCGTGGCAGGCCGCGGACCGTCGGCTCCAGGGCCGCGCCGGCCGCGAGCAGCTCACCGCCCTGCAGACGATCATCGGCCACCTCAGCGACCAGGGCGACTAGGCCCCCGGGCACCGCGACACCACGGTTGCGCCCTCGCGGCGGCGGGCCGGTGCTCCGGCAGCGCCGGCCGTGACGACGCACCTCTTTCCCATTAAGTCGATTAATAAACCTGACTTGGTGGACTTGGTGTTACGATCCTGCGCAAAGCCGATCTGCATTGTGCGGATTGGTGACGGACGCCTAACTGGAGTCGAGTGCCTCGTGACCTTGACCCAGGCCCGCGAACGGGTGTGCCCGAACGCTGCGACTGGCCGGACGCAGCGGGAAGGCCTGGCGCAAAACGACAATGGAGGTCTGGGTGGGCAATCTGAATTCGTTGGGGTCACTGGGCCGGATGGTCCTGCTCAGCTGTGGCGCCGCGCTCGTCGCGTGCGTGCTGGCCGCCACCGCGAGTGCCGCGGCCGTGACGCCGACCTCGCTGACGGACTGTGGTGGAAAGGTCTCGGCGGACCCGGGGGGTGCGGCGGCCGATGAGCCGAACCTCCTCGACTACCGCTTCTCGTGCGACGGCGGCATCACCGCGTACACCATCCTGATCCAGCAGCAGGGCGATCCGGGTGGCTCGATCGACGACTACAACCCCGCGCCGAGCGTGTTTGAGACCGACGGGCTGACCCCCAGCCCCTCCGAGAGCGTCACCTGCGAGGGCACAACGCCGTCCGGTGGGATCAATTGCAACACCGGCACGCAGGGAGTTCAGATCAGCGATGGTTTCTTCGTCGCGGGCTCGGTGGACCCGATTCAGGCGTACTGCAAGCACCTACCGACGAACGCCAACGGCAAGACGGCCAAGGCCGGTACCCCGGCGATTCCGCAAGCCGTTGTCCAGCTGGTGGTGACCGATTACACCGGCGCTGAGGACGGCCCCTTCAACCTCGGGCCCGCCAAGGCCTGCGCGAAGGTGCCCAACGTGGTGCCGACCCCCAAGCCCAAGCCCAAGACCAAGACGAAGACGAAGTCCAAGACCAAGAAGACGACCTCGGTCCCGAAGCACGCCTGAGGTTGTCAGCCAACTCGGAAATGTCACAGAGAGGAATGTCGTTGAGATCGAAAATCTGGGCCGGGCGCACGAGGACACTGAGTGCCCTGGCAGTCACCGCGGTCACCCTGGCGGTGCCGGCCGCCGCGAGTGCCACCAAGTTGATCGGCTCCGGGTCTAGCGCCGCGCAGCCCTACATGCTCGAGCTGTTCAAGGGCTACAGCAAGGTTCATCGCAACATCTCGTTCAAGTACGTGGCCGACGGCGGCAACGCCGGCGTCAAGGACGTGCAGGCCGGCCGGACGCAGTTCGCCATCAACACGCGTCCCCCGCTGCCCAGCGATTCCGGCACGACCTACGAGAAGCTGTTCCTCGACGGGTTGTGCATCGTGGTCAACAAGGCCAACTCGATCAGCAACATCCCGCTGACGTCGCTGAAGAACGTCTTCCTCGGAGTCGACAACAACTGGAGCCAGGTGGCGGGCTCCAACCTGAGCACCACCATCGACCCGATCGGACGTAACTCCACCGCCGGGCAGTACACGTTCTTCCAGCAGTCGGTGCTGGGCGGAGCGACGCAGGCATCGAACGTGGAGCAGGACACCGCCGACGGTCTGGTCCAGACCGGTGTCGAGGGCGACCCGAACTCGATCGGCTACGTCGGGCTGTCGCACTCGGGCAAGCCGGCGAAGTCGATCTCGGTCAACGGGGTCTCCTGCTCGGCCAGGAACATCCGCAACAAGAGCTACCCCCTGTTCCGCTTTGACTGGGGCGTGATCCCCAGCGGCCACCCCAACGTCCAGGTCGAGAAGTTCTTCGACTGGGTGCGGACGAGCAAGGCGGCCGGACAGATCATCAACCGGGCCGGGGCGGTCGCCGCCTTCAACAAGTAGCCGTCACCAGCAGCTGAAGCGGGACCGAAATGGATGAAGAGTTCCTCGAGGACGAGGACACCGGACTCAGTCAGGATCAGCGCGCCGAGCTTGGGCTCGGCGCGTTGGTCTGTCTGGTTGTCCTGGTGCTCCTGGCGATGCTCGCCTTCATCTTCCAGGAGGCGTGGGCGTCGTTCTCCCATAACGGGCTGCACTGGTTCGGTCCCGGTGGCAACGCCGATCAGCAGATCCAGGCGATCTTCACCTCGGGTGATCTGAAGCAGACGCCGAAGTTCCTCCTCCACGCGTGGCCGATGATCTGGAGCACTATCCTGACGACCGTCGGCTCGGTGGTCATCTCCTTTGTCTGC
Organism: Solirubrobacteraceae bacterium; assembly: GCA_035503355.1. Classification (GTDB taxonomy): domain Bacteria; phylum Actinomycetota; class Thermoleophilia; order Solirubrobacterales; family Solirubrobacteraceae; genus Palsa-465. The sequence goes on along the minus strand of DATJTQ010000205.1, from coordinate 18,471 downwards.
TCGCTGTTCGTGGCCGTGTTCCTGGTGGAGTTCGCGCCGGGGTGGCTCAAGCGGATCCTCGAGCCCGTGGTCCGGCTCCTGGCCAGCGTTCCCTCGGTGATCTACGGACTGATCGGGGTGCTGGTGCTCGTCCCCTTCATCGGCAATCACCTGGTCAGTGAGAAGGCACAGGCATCGGTGACGCCGGTGATCTCGCTCAACGGATACAGCCTGCTGGCGGCGCTGGTGATCCTCAGCGTGATGATCTCGCCGATCATGATCGCGATCTTCTCCGAGGGTCTGCGATCGGTGCCGCGCGGCTGGCTCGAGGGCTCGCTGGCGCTCGGGGTCAACCGGTGGCGCACGTTCTGGAACATCGCCGTGCGCACCGCGCGTCCGGCGCTCATCGCCGGCACCGTGCTGGCGACGGCCCGCGCGCTCGGCGAGTCGGTGATGTTGAGCATGGTGGGTGGCTCCACCGCGTTTGCCCCCAATCCGGCGGACGGCCTCATCTTCTTCGTCGAGCCCTCACGCGGGTTGGCGGCGACGATCCTGCACAACACCGACGAGCTGAACTCACCGCCCATGCGACACACCCTGTTCGCCATCGCGGCGGTCCTCCTCTTCTCCTCCGCGGCGCTGTCGCTGGCCGGGTGGGCGGCTAAGCAGCCGATGAAGCGCTACTTCAACGTCGGGGGGACCGCGGCATGAGCAGCGGCGTCCTCACGGGTTCGCGGGACCCGCTGCCGACTCCGGCCGGAGCGTCGCCGCCAGAGCGCCGCGGCGCGGCCGATTCCAGCGCGTCGTGGCGCCTCACCGATCGGATCGGGCTGGGCTTCGCCTGGTTCCTCGGGCTTCTCTTCTGCGCCATCACCCTCGCCATCGTCGCCTTCCTGGCGGTGCAGGGCATCCGCTACCTGCGCCCTGAGCTGCTGTGGACCAATCCCCAGGTCGGCTTCAACCAGAACGAGACCGGTGGCTTTCTTGATCCGATCATCGGCACCTTCCTGGTGGCCGGGATCGCCATCGGGATCGCCGGCCCGGTGGGCGTGGGCGTCGCCGTCTGGCTGAGCGAGTACGGGCGCCCGACGGCGCTGGCGCGCGTCGTGGAGTCAACGGTCGAGATGCTCGCCGGGGCGCCGTCGGTGGTGCTGGCGCTGTTCGGGATCCTGTTGTTCGACTCCAAGGTTCTGGGCTTCCTGTCGGAGACGACGTCGGACGGAGTGGTGTTCGGTAAGTCGTTCTTCGCCGCGGGGGCGATGCTCTCGCTGGTGGCCCTGCCCCTCGTCGTCTCGACCGTCCGGGAGGGCCTTCAGGCCATTCCCAACCACGTGCGGGAGGCCTCGTATGCCGTGGGCAAGAGCAAGACGGCGACGATCCGGCGTGTGCTCCTGCCGGCGGCGCGGCCGTCGGTGATCACCGGCCACATGCTCGGCATCGGCCACGTGATCGGCGACACGGCGATCATCGTCCTGCTGCTGGGCGATACGCAGACCCTGCAGGGCGTCGGCAACGTGCCGCTGTGGGGGATCTTGCGCGGCACCGGGAGCACGTTGACGAGCTACGTGTTCGACAACGCCCCCACCGGGGACCTCAATCAACCCAACAAGGCCTACGCGGCGGCGTTCGTGCTCCTCGTGATCATCCTCATCCTCAACGTCCTCGTGGACGTGTTCGGCCGCCGGTCCCGGGAGCTGCGATGGAGCTGAGAAAGCCGCCGCCGGTGCGCCGGCTGACTCCCGGCGCCAAGGTCACCCCCCAGCCGGGACCCGCCGCACCCCAGGCCCCACCTGCCTTCGGCCCCCACGCGCCGGCCAACGGAGCGGTCAACGGCCACGCCCCCGCGTCGTTCGTGACCGCCCGCCGCACCCAGCGCCCGCCGGTGCCGACGGTTGACCGCATGCAGGTGGAGGAGCTGTCGATCGCCTACGGCTCAAAGCTCGCCGTCAAGTCTGTCTCGCTGCCCATCCGTCAGGGTGAGGTGCTGGCCCTGATCGGGCCCTCGGGGTGTGGCAAGACCACGCTGTTGCGCTCGCTCAACCGCCTCACCGAGCTGACCAAGACCGCCTCGCTCACCGGACGCATCACCCTGGACGGACTCGACATCTCCACGCTGGAGCCCACCGCCCTGCGGCGGCGGGTGACGATGGTCTTCCAGCAGCCCAACCCGTTCCCGATGAGCGTGTTCGACAACATCGCCTACGTCTTGCGTGAGCAGGCCAAGCGACGTCCCCGGCGAGCCGCGCTGCGCTCCAGCGTCGAGGACGCGCTGGCCCGCGCCGGCCTGCTCGACGAGGTCGCCGACAACCTGGATCACCCGGCGTTGCGGCTCTCCGGAGGCCAGCAGCAGCGCCTGTGCATCGCCCGCGCCCTGGCCGCCCAACCCGAAGTGCTGTTGCTCGACGAGCCCTGCTCGGCGCTTGACCCCCAATCGACGAAGGTCATCGAGGACCTGGTGGTCAAGCTCCGAGAGGAGGTGGCCGTGGTGATCGTCACCCACAACCTGCAGCAGGCGCACCGCATCGCCGACCACGTCGCCTTCATGTACCTCGGCGAGCTGGTGGAGTACGCCAGCGCCGGAGCGCTGTTCGCCACCCCCCGCGAGCAGCGGACCAAGGACTACGTCAGTGGCGCGTTCGGCTAGCCGGCTCATGCTCCGAGGCGCCCTGGCGGCCGTGGCCCCCGCCGCGGCGCTGGCCGGCTGTGCCACCACGCAGCAGGAAGCGGCGCGGCTCCAGCTCAACGCGGCCCGGATCCGCGCCAGCGAGCAGCCGACCGAGGTCAGGGCGCCCGGGAACGCGGTGGAGGTCACCCGGGTCGCTCGCATCGTGACCGGCGGCAGGTCTGCCTTTGTCGTGCAGGTCCGCAACGCCGCGCGCCGGCCGGTGAGCGACCTGCCGATCTCCGTCGGGGTGCGCGTCCGTGGCAAGCGCCCGATCTACCTCAACCGGCAATCGGAGGCCGAGCTCTCGTATTTCGACGCGCATCTGCCGCTGGTGGCCGCGGGCGGCACCCTCACCTGGGTCTACACCACCGATCGCCGCCTGCCGGCCCACGCACGGCCCTTCGCCGTGGTGGGCGGGACCCCGTCCAACCCGGCGCCGCGGTCACATCCGCTGCCGGTGATCCGGGCCAGCGCCGTCGCCCCCGTCACGACCGCCTCGGGCGCCGCCGGGACGTCGCCGGTGGCGATCTCCCTCCGCAACCTCTCCGCGGTCCCCCAGTACCAGCTTCAGGTGTACGCCGTGGCCGAGCGAGACGGCCGCTTCGTCGCCGCCGGAAGTTTCACCGTCCCCCACCTCGGCAGCAACGCGAGCAGCCGGCTGAGGCTGCCCATCCTCGGCCACATCAACCACGCCCGGCTCCAGATCGAGGCGGCCCCCACGATCTTCCAATGAGGAGACAGGTATGGATCTCAGCGAGATGACGCCGGTGTCCCCGCCGGCGCTGAGCGAGGCCCCGACGGCGCAGCTGGCCGCCGGCAGCCCGCCGCCCACCACGACCTATGCGCAGTGCGACGAGTGCGGCTCACCGGTCGACGCCGATCAACGCTATTGCGTGTCCTGCGGGGCCCATCGTCGCAACGTCAACGACCCCGCAGCGCGCTACCTCAGCCACGCCACGGCCCGGTCACGGACCTCCCGTGCGGCTGCGCCGCGAACTCGCTCGCGGCGCGCCGGAGGCGGCCTGCGCGGCCTCGGCGTCGCGCTCCTGCTGGCGCTGGTGCCGGCGGTGGCCGCCGTGGGCGTCCTCGTCGGGCGCTCCTCCAACAACCAGGACGCCAAGCTCATCCAGGCCCTGGAGCGCAACCAGGCGGCGCGGGCGGCCAGCAGCACGACCCCGACCTCCACCGTGACCAGCGCCGCCGCGGCGAGCGCGACCACGACGCACACCGGAACCCACAAGGCAAAGTCGCACAAGCGATCCTCGGCAAAAGCCGCCGCGGCCAAGAGCCGGCAGTCGGGGAACTCGACCACCAAGTACGGGACCGTGTCGCAGATCGCCGGCAGCAAACCGACCAAGGCGCAGGAGCAGCAGGGCGCCAAGGACACGCAGAACGTTCAGAAGTCGACCGGCAAGAGCTACGTCAACGGTCAGAGCGGCCTGCCCAGCACGGTGGTCATCCCATGAAGCTGTTCCGCTCAGCGGGGCCGACCGCCGCGCCCGGGGGCGCGACGCCCGGGACCAACGCGCCCGCCGGCGCCGCGTCGGTGACGACAACGGCCGCGCCCGGCGCCGAGCTGCTCACCCAGCGCGAGCGCCTCACCGAACGGTTCGCGCTCATGCAGTCAGAGCTCGGCGGTCTCTTCTATGAGATGGCCATCCGCGACCACGTCAGGATGGACGTCCTCATCGACAAGGCGGCCGCGCTGCAACGCGTGGACGTCGAGCTGGCCCAGGTCGAGCACCTCCTCGATGCCGGCCACGTGTCGACGGGCGGCCAATGCCCCAACTGCGGGGCGCCCCACGCCCGCGGAGCGGCGTACTGCTCACAGTGCGCGGCGGTCCTCACCGGAGCGCAGTGATCCGCTCGCTGCTTGACATCCGCCTGAGCCGGTTCTCGATGGCCGTGCTCGCCGCCGTGTCGGTGGTGGCCACCGTCGTGATCATCACCGACGGCAGCGGCCACACGGCGGCGCAGCTCACCGCGTTGGCCGCGCTGCGCGAACCCGCCCCCGCGCCGGCGCACACGGTGACCGTGGCCGCTGCACGTGGCCCCAAGACGACCTCGGGGTCAGCGGCCTCGGGGTCCTCGGGCTCTGGTGGTGGAGACTCCTCGGCCTCCTCAACGGCGTCGCAGCCCTCTGACTCCGGCACCGACAGCACGTCCGGTGACGACAGTGGCGGCGACGATTCCGGCACGAGCAGCGACGACAGCGACGACGACGGTGGCGGCGGGACCGGCACCACGCCCGCCACCACCACACCCTCGGCCGCGAGCACCCTGCCCAAGGTGAGCCACGTGTTCGAGATCGCGCTCTCCACCACCAGCTATGCCGCCGCCTTCGACGACAGATCGGCCGCCCCGTATCTTCACTCGCTGGAGGCGAAGGGGACGCTCCTGCGCGGCTATGAGTCGCTGGGCCACGGAGAGCTGGCCGACTACCTGGCCACCGTCAGCGGGCAGGAGCCCAACCCGGCCACCAGCGCCGGCTGCAGCACCTATCAGGAGTTCAAGACGGGCGTGGTGGCCAAGGCCGACGGCCTCGTGCCGGGCGACGGATGCGTCTACCCCGAGACCGCGCTGACGATCGGCGATCAGGTGACGGCCAAGGGCGCGACGTGGAAGGCGTACATCGCCGACATGGGGAAGGAGACGTGCTCGCACCCGAACTCCGGCGCCGTGGACGACGCGGTCCTGCCCGGTACCGAACCCGGCTACGACACCCGTCACAACCCGTTCATCTACTTCCACTCGCTGCTGGACCTGGGTGACTGCGCCAGCGATGACCAGGACCTGACTCACCTGTCCTCGGCGCTGGCCCACACGTCCGCGACAGCCAAGTTCTCCTTCATTGCGCCGGGCGCCTGTCAGGACGCCACAGCGGCCGCCGCCACGGCGCCTGGCGCCGATTCGACGACAACGTCCACCACCTCGTCAACGCCGACGACCCCAACCACGTCGACGACCTCGACCACGCCGACGGTCCCGACCACGTCGTCGACGACGACCACGACAACCACCACCGGAAACGCGGGTACTGACAGCGGCGCGACACCCGCGGCCACCGTCGGCTGTCCCGCAGGTCAGCCCGTCGGGATCGCTGCCGAGGACGCCTTCCTCAAGCTCTGGGTGCCGCGGATCCTGGCCTCGGGCGCCTACAAGGACAACGGCGTGCTGATCGTCGCCTTCGCCGGAGAGAAGGGGCAGCATCCAGGGAAGAGCTCCCGTACCGGCGCGCTCGTGATCTCGAGTCACACCACGAAGGGCAAGGTGCTCTCGACCGGCTACACCCCTTACTCCCTGCTGCGCTCGGTGGAGGACATGCTGGGCGACACCGCGCTGGCGCGCGCTCAGTCAGCTGCCTCCTTTGCCCATGCCGTTCTTCACAAAAGCGTATAAACTCGATTGTCTTACTGAACTTACACTGACTGATCGGAGGAGGGGGATGAAGTTGAGAGGCACCGAGTCACGTAGCGCTGGAGGTGCACGGCCATGGACACGCCACCGGAGGACTGGCGCCATGGCTGTAACGATGGTCGCGACGGCGGCCGCCGGTCTCGCGGTGGCATCGACGGCACTGGCCGCCAGCCCACCCACCATCACCAGCGCGTTCACGCCCAGTCAGATCGGGTTGAGTGACAGCGCTGCCACCGCCCTGTCGTTCACCATCACCAACCCCAACGCCAGCGGGACGCTGGCAGCGGTGTCGTTCACCGACACTCTCCCCGCCGGCCTTGCCGTCGACGACCCCAACGGCGAGAACGGCACGTGCGGATCATCGGGGGTCATCACCGCGAACCCGGCGTCTCAGGCCATCTCGCTGAGCGGAGGCTCGATCAAGGCGGGCGCTTCATGCACGTTCTCGGTGTCGGTCACGGCCGCCCAGACCGGAACCTTCCAGAGCACCACGAGTGCGGTGAGCTCCTCGGCGGGCGCCAGCAGCACCGGTGCGGCCGCGACGCTCACCGTGATCCCTCCGCCCACCGTGACCGTCGGCCACATCAGGAACAACGCCAAGTACACCTACGGTCAGGTGGTCAAGCCGACCTATTCGTGCACGCAGCCCGATGACCCCTCGGGACTCACCGACTGCTCCGCGGAGGACGACCTGGGCAACGACATCGCCTCCGGCGGCGCGTTGAAGACGAAGATCCCCGGCAGCCACAGCCTCACCGTCAGCGCCACCAGCGACGACGGCGCGGTGACCACCGACGAGATCGACTACACCGTCCTGCCCGACAACCAGTTCGCCATCGCCAAGCTCAAGCCCCAGTCCCACGGCGCCCTCCAGTTCCAGCTGGCGCTCCCGGGCGCGGGCAAGATCAAGGTGGTGGAGCTGGCCGGCAAGAAGACCTTCGGCCAGTTCAGCGGAAGCGTCGCGGGCCAGCGCAAGCTGCACGTGACCGTCAAGCCGACGCCCGCCGGCAGCGCGCTGCTCAAGCAGACGCCGTCGGTGAAGGTCACGTTGCAGGTGACCTACACGCCCAAGGGTGGCGTCAAGCACACCGTCACGCGGCGCGGCATCACCCTCAGCGCGAAGAAGTAGTCGCCCTTAAACCGTCCGGAGCAGGCGCGAGAAGCGCCTGCTCCGGACCGGCGGCGACGTCCCCAATGCGCTGAGCTTCAGGCCGACACGAGCTCCAGCGGCGGAGCGATGACCGAATAGTCGGCCGCGTCCCCCGTGACCGGCACGCTCCTGCGGCCGTCGATCCCGACCGGAAGATCTCCGGCCACGGTGATCCGGTGCAGGAGGCGTGGCCGGTCGTCGTAATCGGAGACCGCGTAGTGCTGGGTGGCCCGGTTGTCCCAGATGGCCACGTCGCCGTCGCGCCAGTTCCACCGCACCGTGTTCTCCAGCCGGGTGACGTGGCGCTGGAGCAGCTCGAACAGGTGGTTGGAGTCACTCGAGGACAGGCCCACGAAGCGCTTGACGAAGTGGCCCAGCAGCAGGGAGCGCTCTCCCGTCTCGGGGTGGATGCGCACCACCGGGTGCTCGGTCTCGAACTCCTGCTGGGAGAACTCCTCGCGGTAGGCCTGCTCCTGGACGTCGATCCCGCCGATCCAGCGCGTCTCGTCGTCGCGGACGTAGTCATACAGGTTGGAGTGCACCGCCCACAGTGAGTCGGACAGCGCCTTGAGCGCGGGGTGCAGCGCGTCGTAGGCCTTGACGGTGTTGGCCCAGACGGTCGTCCCCCCGTACGGCGGGAGGGTGATCGCCCGGAGGACCGAGATCGCCGGGACCCGGTCCACGAAGGTCACGTCGGTGTGCCAGGAGTTGGCCCGGCTGCGCTCGGAGTCGATGGGCAGGACGCCGGCCTCCCCGGCGACCGTCGGGTGGGGTTTGGTGAGCGTGCCCAGCCGCTCGGCGAAGGCGCGCTGGTCGTCCTCGTCGGCGTGATGCTGATCACGCAGGAATATGACCCGGTGCTCGAGCAGGGCGCGCCGGAGCTCGCGCATCGCCCCCTCTGGGACGTGGCCGCCGAGGCGTACCCCGCCGATCTCCGCACCGAGGGCGGCGCTCACCTTGTGGACGCCGATGTGCTCGTAGGTGCCGGGTGTGGTGGCTGCTGTGACTGCCATCTCAGGCCTCCTTTTTCGGGGTGTTCTGCTACTGGACCGCGCCGTTGAACGCGGTCGAGACGTACGGAGCGAACGAGTAGCTCTTGGGAATGAGGCCGGCCTTGGAGAACGCCCCCACCAAGCTCTGCTCGGCGGCGGTGATCGTGCCGTTCACGGGAACGGGCGTCTCGGTGTCGTCCGCGGCCGCCCTGGCCATGATCGGCTGGGGCAGGCCGGTGGCCGCCGCCCACGTCTTGGCCCACTGCGCGGCGTGGGTGTTGGCCCACACATGCGCCTTGTTGAGGACCGCGAGGTACTGGGTGATCTCCTTGGAGAGGACCGGGTCGGACACGGCGGTCTTGGACGCGACCTCGTAGGAGTAGTTGGCGTTGACGATGTTCTGGCCGTCGGCGATGTTCTTGGCCCCCTTCTGGACCTCGGCCTGTTCCACGAACGGGGGCCAGATGTCCCAGGCCGCGACGCTGCCCGAGGTGAAGGCGGCCAGCCCCTGCGCGGGCTGCAGGTACACGAGCTGCACGTCGTGCGGGGTCAGCCCCGCCTGGGTGAGCGTGGCCAACAGGTGATAGTCGGCCGAGCTGCCCTGCGCCACCGCGATCTTCTTGCCCTTCAGCTGGCTGATCGAGGTCACGCTCGAGCCCTTGGGCACCAGCAGCCCGGCCCCCCGCGTGCTGTTGCGCAGCGCGCCGACGATCTTGATGTTGTCGCCGCCGGCGGCCGCGAACACCGGGGGCGCGTTACCGACTCCGCCGATGTCGAGCGATCCGGCGTTCAGCGCCTGCAGGATCGGGGGACCGGAGGTGAAGTCGGCGAACTTGACGGGGAACGGCAGCTTGTGCAGTAGCCCGGCGGCCTCGAGCAGCGCCTGCGCGCCGGTGCCGGCCTGGTCGCCGACGATGAGTGGCTTGCCTCCGGCCTGGGTGCCGGCGACGGTCTGGGTGGTCGTCGCGGTGGTGGGCGCCGCGCTCGAGCTACTCGACGCCGCGGGGGCGCTGGCGGCGGCGTTGCTCGCGGTGACGGAGCTGCTCGAGCTGTGAGAGCTCGAGCCGCAGGCGGCGAGGCCGGCCGTGAGGACGAGGGCGGCCAGCGCCCCCGTGATCCGCCTGAGATGAGGTGGTGTCGTGATCATGCGCTGCCTTTCGTGTCCACGCCGAGCTCCGACAGGAGCCGCTCGCGCAGTTCGGTGAGTTCGTGGTGATCCCGGTCCCGGGGGCGTGCCAGTTCGATGCGCGTCTCGTGGGCGATCCGCCCGTCGGCGAGAACCAGCACGCGATCGGCGAGAGCCAACGCCTCGTCGACGTCATGGGTGACGAGCAGCACGGCGGGCCGGTGGCGCTCCCACAGCCCGAGGACCAGACGGTGCATGGTGATCCTCGTCAGCGCGTCCAACGCGCCGAAGGGCTCGTCGAGCAACAGCAACTGCGGATCGCGCACCAGCGCGCGGGCCAATGAGACACGCTGCGCCTCTCCGCCCGACAGCGTCAGTGGCCACGCGTCGGCACGCGCGCTGAGGCCGACCTCGTCCAGCGCCTCTGCCGCCGCGCGCCGCGGGTCGGGGGCTCTCAGGCCCAGCGACACGTTGTCGCGCACGCGCTTCCACGGCACCAGCCGGGCGTCCTGAAAGGCCACGCCCACCTCCCCCTCCACGGCCACCGTCCCCTCGATCTCGCGGTCGAGGCCGGCGAGGGCGCGGAGCAGCGTCGACTTCCCGCTCCCGCTGCGACCGATGAGGGCCACGAACTCGCCCTGGGCGATCTCCAGGTGCAGATCGTCGAGGACGCGCCGGTCACCGAAGCGGCGGGTGAGACCGTCGACGCTCGCGACCGTCGATGTGGTGACGGCACTCATGCCCCGGCCACCAGCCCGCGACGCCAGCCCAGGGCCCGGCGCTCGAGCCGCCGCACCACCCAGTCGGTGAGCAGCCCCAGGATCGTGTAGACCAGGAGCGCGACGAAGATCACGTCGTTCTGGTTGAACTGCGTAGCCTGGTTGATGATGAAGCCCAGTCCCGCGTTGGCGTTGACCTGCTCGGCCACCACGAGGGCCAGCCACGCCACGCCGAGCGACTGGCGCAGGCCGACCAGGGTTTCGGGCAGCGCGCCGGGGAGCACGATGTGGCGCAGCATCTCGCGGCGGCTGAGGCCGAGTGAGCGCCCGAGCTCACCGAGGCGCCCATCCACGCCGCGGATGCCCGCGAAGGCGTTGAGATAGAGCGGGATCGCCGCACCGAGGGCGATGAGCAGCACCTTGGGCAGCTGGCCGATCCCGAACCAGATGATGAACACCGGCACCAGCCCGAACAGCGGCAGGGTGCGGACCATCTGCATGATCGGGTCAACCGCCGCCTCCCCCCAGCGACTGAGGCCGGCGAGGACGGCGAGGATGAGCGCGACCCCCGCGCCGACGGCGAAGCCCAGCGCCATCCGCCCCAGCGACACCAGCAAGGCGTGCTGGAGGGTGCCGTAGGCCGCGGAGTTGGTGGAGATCAGGATGTAGGCCTCGTGGACGACCTCGGTCGGCGGCGGGAGCTTGGTGTCCGACACCAGGTTCAGGACGTGGGTCAGCTGCCAGATCACCAGCAGGGCGATCGGGCTGACGATGCGTCGCCAGCCGGTGACGCGCGCACGGCGCAGCCGGCCGGAGCCGCGGGCCTCGCTCTGGCCCCTGCTCCTCTCGCCCACTCGGATCGAGCCGAGGGCCTGCGAGCCCGTGTTGGTCGTGCTCATAAGGGTCTCCTGGATTGGGGTATGCGTTCGCACGCGACGAAGCGGCATGACGCTCCGCTCGTCGACCGTCGTGTTAAAACTACACTATCTCAATAGAGATTCCACGGAATTTGAGACGCGCCATCCTGGTGGGGTCGCGCACCCTGCTCCTCTGCTGCTGTGGACCTTCAGATCGACCTCGTCCCCGGATCCCCGCTCCGCCTCCAGCTGGAAGAGGCGCTGCGCGACGCGATCCGTTCCGGCCGCTTGCTGCCGGGATCGCTGCTGCCGCCCAGCCGCGTGCTGGCCCAGGAGCTGAGCGTGTCGCGCGGCGTGGTGCTCGACAGCTATTCGCAGTTGGTGGCCGAGGGCTACCTGGTGGCCAAGCGCGGCTCGGGCACGCGGGTGGCGACGCTGCCGGCACCCTGGGGGCTGCCGGGGGCACCTGAGCCCCGGCACCACACTCCGTTTCGCTACGACCTTCGTCCCGGCCAGGCCGATTTTCATGCCTTCCCGCGGCGCCGGTGGCAGGCGGCGGTGGCCCAGGCGCTGCGCGAGCTGCCCGACACGCGGCTGACCTACGGTCCCCATCGGGGCGCCCCCGAGCTGCGCATCGCCGTCGCCGCCTATCTGCGGCGGGCGCGCGCGATCGTGGCCGAGGCCGATCAGGTCGTGATCTCATGCGGGGTGTCACACGGCCTGGTCGCCGTGCTGGCCGCACTGCGGCGGCGAGGCGCGCGGCGCATCGCTGTCGAGGACCCGGGCTGGCGCTGGCAGCGGCGCACGGTGGTGCGCGTCGGGCTCGAGGCGGTGCCGGTGCGCGTCGACGACGAGGGGCTGGTCGTCTCAGACCTGGCCGCTGTCGGGGCCGACGCGGTGATGGTGACCGCCGCGCACCAGTACCCGACCGGCGTGGTGCTCTCGCCCGCGCGCCGCGACGCCCTCATCACGTGGGCCGGCGAGCGCAATGCGCTCATCCTCGAGGACGACTACGACGCCGAGTACCGCTACGACCGCGAGCCGGTAGCGGCCCTGCAGAGCCTCGCCCCCGACCGAGTGGCCTACGTCGGGACCGTGTCAAAGACGCTCGCCCCCGCGTTGCGGATCGGCTGGATCGTCGCGCCGGCGCGGCTGCTGGGCGACATCGAGCAGGAGTTCCGCGTCAGTGCCGCCCAGCCGCCGACCATCGACCAGGTCGCGCTGGCCACGATGATCCAAGACGGCGGCCTGGACCGCCATCTGCGCGCGATGCGCCGCCGCTACCGGGGCAAGCGCCAGCTCCTCATCGACACGCTGGCCCAGCACGCACCGGCCCTGCGGATCAGCGGCGCCGCGGCCGGGCTCCACGTCATGGCCTGGCTGCCGGCCGGCCGTGACGAGCACGCCGTGGCGCTCCGCGCCGGGGAGCACAGCGTGGGCGTGCACGAGCTGCATCGCAACTGCATGACCGAGAGCGAGTGGCCGCCGGCGCTGCTGCTCGGCTACGCCCTGCCCACCGACTCCGAGATCACCGCGGGCGCTCAGCTGCTGGCCCAGGCCATCGGCTGACGACACCGCGCCCGGCCAGATTGGCCCCATGAGGCCGCCCGTGATTGGCCCTGGTCAATGCGGCACTCCTCCCTGACACTCGGATCGGTCCAATCTGGAGGGTGAAGTGGGACGAGTGGTCGTCACCGAGTTCGTGTCCGTCGACGGCATCATGCAGGCTCCCGGCGATCCGGACGAATACGACCGTGGCGGTTGGGCACGGGGCGGCGGCCAGGCCGGCACCCAGTTCAAGCTCGACGAGCTCATGGCCAGCGACGCCCAGCTGCTGGGGCGGGTCACCTACGAGGGCTTCGCCAACGCCTGGCCGTCGATGGAGGGGACCGGCGTCTTCGGCAAGAAGATGAACGCGATGCCGAAGTTCGTGGCGTCCACCACCCTGCACGATCCCCAGTGGGGCAACACAAGCGTGCTGGACGGGGACCTGGGAGCCGCGGTCACCGGCCTCAAGGACCGCTACGACGGCGACATCCTCATCGCCGGCAGCGCGCAGCTCGTGCAGTCGCTGCTGGAGCTGGACCTCGTCGACGAGCTGCGGTTGATGGTGTTTCCGGTGCTGCTGGGGAAGGGCACGCGACTGTTCGGAGAGACGGCCGCGGTCAAGGCACTCGAGCTCGTCGACGTCGCACCGCTCGCCGACGGCGTGTTCGTGCTCACCTACCGGTCAGCAGCTGACCGCAATTCGGATGAGCATTGAGACCGACCATGGGTGACGACATCCGATACGACGCGCTGTCTGAGTTCGTCGCCGCGGCCGCCGATGAGGTCCGGATGCCCGGCGTCGCCGTGGGCGTACGGTGCGGCGGCCGTGACATCTACGCCTGCCAGGGCGTGACCAGCGTCGAGAATCCCGTCCTCGTTGATCCGGACACCGCCTTTCTCCTGGGCTCGGTGACCAAGACCTACACCGCCACCGCGCTGATGTGCCTGGTGGCCGATGGCCAGGTCAACCTCGAGGCCCCGGTGCGCGATTACCTGCCCGAGCTGCGTCTCGCCGACGAGCGGGCGACCACCGAGATCACGGTCCGGCACCTCCTCAACCACACCTCGGGGCTGGGCTGGGGGCTGATCGCCGACACGGGCGAGGGCGAGGACGCTCTGGCCCGCTACGTGGGCCGGCTCGGCGAGCTCGAGCAGGTCGCGCGGTGCGGCGCCCGGGCGTCCTACAGCCAGGCGGGCTTCAACATGGCCGGGCGGATCCTGGAGAAGGTCACCGAGCTCAGCTACGAGGACGCCATCGCGTCACTGCTGTTCGAGCCCCTGGGACTCGCGCACAGCTACTTTCACCGTGACGACGTCATGACCCGCCGGTTCTGCGTCGGGCACAACCTCGGGCAGGACGACCGCCTGCACGTCGCGCGCCTGTGGCGGCGGGCGCGTGGCGACAACCCGGCGGGCGGCCTCGTCTCCTCGGTGTCTGACCAGCTGCGCTGGGCCGCCTTCCACCTCGGCGACGGGTACGTGAACGGCAGCGGGCGTGTCCTGCCCGCGGCGGCGCTGGCGAAGATGCGCGAGCCCACCGTGCCGCTGCGGGGCAGCACCCTCGGCGACGCCATCGGCCTGGGGTGGTTCGTGCGCGAGATCGACGGGGTGCGCGCCGTCGGGCACAGCGGGACCGCCAACGGCCAATTCGCCGAGCTGCTCCTGGTGCCCGAGCGCGACTTCGCCGTCGTCTCACTGGCCAACGCGGGGCCCGATGGCCTGGCCTTCAACCAGGCGGTCGTCCGGTGGGCGCTCGACACCTACCTGGGCGTGACCCACCGCGAGCCCGAGCCGCCTCCCTACAACGAGGCACTGGCCCGCGAGCTCCTGCGCCGGTACGACGGCAACGCCACGCTCGGCCCCCATGGCGGGCGGCGCTGGCTCGGCGCCCCCCGGCGAATCAGGGGCGAGTGCCGTGCCTTCGGTCGCACTCCTTGACATCCTGCGCGCCGAGGTCGAGGTCCCCGTCCAGCCGGCTGCGCGGCAACCCGCTCTGAGGCTCAGGTGACCTTGCGGCTCAGGCGCTTGGCCTGGGCGCTCAGCAGCCGTACGTCCTCGCTGCGCGCCTCGACCTGCTCCGCGATGTTGCCAATCTGGCGGACGACGTCCTTGAGGTCGACGTGACTCGCGAGCTTCCTGGCGTCCAAGCGCTGCGGGTTGAGCTCGTCGGGGATCGCGATGCCGAGCACCTTTGGCTTGGACCGGCGGTTGGCGATGCGGCCCGCCACGGCAAGGCTCGCGCCGCCGACGAACGCGCCCACCGCGCCGCGCACGATCTTGCCACCGAGCGACCCGTTTGACGACGCCCCGTTGCGCGATGCTCCCCCAGCATTCGAACTGCGACCCGATGCCGCCGTGGTCCCCGAAGTGCGACGCGACGCGCCGGAGCCACCCGATGAGCGACCCGAGGCCGTGGATCGGCCTGGCTTCTTGGCTGCGGCGCTGCGCGCGGACGCCTTGGTGGCCCCACTGCGCTTGGTCGCACCGCTGCGCGACGATGCCTTGGTCGCGCCGCCGCGCGACGATGTCTTGGTCGCGCCGCCGCGTGCGGTCGTCGCGGGCTTGCGCGAACTGCCACTGCTCGACTTGGCGCTGCTTGCCTTTCGGCTGCTCTGTTTGCGGGTGTTGCTGGTCGTAGCCACAAGTCCCCCCTTTTTTGGACTAGGGGTCCGCTACCCGTCCGCGGAGCGGGTAACCCGGGCAAGCCTGCCTACACGCGACGGGTGAGCGCTATCGCGGTTCAGGGCGCTCGTCGCCCGGCCACTCGCCGGTGAGCCGCGCGAACCCGTGGCGCGCGGCGTGATCTGTCAGTCCGCGTATCAGTCCGAAGATCGCGCCCTGGAGCAGTAGTGCGGCGGCGAGCTTGCCGAGCGGAAGCTCGCGGTATTGCGGGTCGGGCGCGTCCTCCTTGTCCATCAGGCTCCACACGCGGTCAAAGATCTGTTCCCCGATCCAGCCGGCGAGAAAGCCCGCCGCGATGGCAAACGGCTTGAACATCAGGGTCATGACGCGCGCCGGGCGACGAGGATGGCCACGGCGACGACGCCCACCCCGGCCACAGCCGCCCGGTGGGCGGTGATCATCTCCTTCAGGCGCCCGGCACCGTCGGCTGCCGTCACCTTGGCGTGATCGACCGCCTTGTGCGCCTGGCGCTTGACGTCGGTCTTCTGCGCCAGAGCGGCGACCGTCTCGCCCATCTCGGCGCGTGTCTGCGCGATCTCCTCCCGAACCTCATCGGGAGTCCGGTCGCGCTCTACGTCTAGCTTCTGGCCTGCTTGGCCTTGGTCTTGGCCCATCGCACGTCCTCCTTCACGCTTTCGCTGGCCTGCTCGGGAACTGGCGGCGTTGCCTGCCGGGCTTCGGAGCGAGCGGCGAGCGCGAGGCCGCCGGCGAGCGCGGCGTAGGCGACCGCCACGATCAGCGCCGCCAGCCAACCGGTCATCGCCGTCGCCAGCAGCAGCACGATCGCCGCGGTGAGCGCCCCTAACGCGTAGAGGCCCACCAGCCCGGCGCCGCCGAACATCCCGGCACCCAGCCCTGCCCGCTTGCCTTTCTCGGCCATCTCGAGCTTGGCCAGCTCGAGTTCCTGATGCACAAGTGTCGTCGTCTGCTCCGAGAGCTCTCTGAGCAGCTCCGCCACAGGGCGCTCGTCTTCGGCCATGATCCCTCCCGACTCGACTGAGTCCCACCTGGTGGGTCCGATGTGCCAGTCGCTACCCCCCGCCGCGGCGCGAAAACGGGCGACCATGCGTGACCACTCGCTGCGCCTGTGGCCTCGGGAGCAACTGGCGGGTCAGGTCGATGTGTTGCTGTTCGGATTCACGATCCCGGTGGCCAGGGTCACCACCCACAGGATCGCGGCGATGATGCTCACCGCGATGACCCACCACCCGCGCCTGGAGTACGGCTTCTCCAGACGCAGCGCCAGCAGCAGGCCCAGGACGAATCCCACCGGCGGCATGGCCACCGCCGTGATGAAACCCAGGACCACCACACGCTGGATGCTCTCGCTCGAGAGCCGCGCCAGGCGGCCGCTGCCGTATTCGGCTGCGGGACGGCTGCCGTTGTAGGTGGGTGGCGTCGGAGAGCTCATCGACGGAGACGTCGATGCTAGAGGCGGGGCCCCGTCGTCATAGCCCCTCCCGCCTCGCCGCCCGCAATCGCCGTGAGCGACAATGAGCGCGTGATCGATCCCGAGTCCAGGCTCGCGGGCCGCGTGTGCGTCATCACCGGGGCCGCCGGAGGCGTCGGTCAGGCGACGGCGCGGCGCCTTGCCCGCGAAGGGGCGACGGTGGTTGGTGTCGACCTCCTCGAGCACACGGTCGGGGAGATCGCGCTGCAGGCCGACGTGACCGACGAGGCTCAGGTGCGCGACCTGTACGCGGACGTCGCCGCTCACTGCGGTCACATCGACGTCCTCTTCAACAACGCCGGCCTCAACGATCCCGCGGACGGATCGGCGATGAACGTCGCGCTCGACACGTGGACCCGGGTGCACGCGGCCAACCTGACCAGCGCTTTCCTGTGCTGCAAGCACGGGATCCCCTACCTGCTGGCCAACGACCCACCGGGCGGCTCGGTGATCAACATGGCGACGTTTCTGGCCCTCATGGGTGCCGCCACCGCCCAGATGGCCTACAGCTCGGCGCGCGCCGGCGTCGTGGCCCTGTCGCGCGATCTCGGCGTGCACCTCGCTCAACGGGGCGTCCGGGTCAACGCCCTGTGCATGGGCCCCGTCGACACCCCCGCCCTGCGGGAGCTGTTTGCCGACGATCCCGAGCAGGTGGCGCGCCGCAACGTCCACATACCGATGGGGCGCTTCGGCCACGCCGATGAGGTGGCCGCCACGGTTGCGTACCTGGCCAGCGACGACGCCGGGTATGTGACGGGGTCGGCGTTCCCGCTCGACGGCGGGATCACCGCCGCCTACACCATCCCCGCCTGACGCCCGCAGATCGTCGGGCCTCAGCCCGCGGCCGCCTGGGCGGCGGCGCCCTCAACCCCGGACGCCGCCTTGGCGTGCTCACGGCTGTCGCGCGAGGAGATGAGGACCAAGGTCAGGATCGCCCCGACCACCGCGAAGCCGGCGCCGATCAGGAAGGCGCGGTCAAACCCCTTGGTGAGCGCGACCGCGGTGTTGTGGACGCCGGCGGTCAGGAGGTCCTGCGTGCGACTGTTGGCCACGGTGGCGAGGATCGCGAGCCCGAGCGCGCCACCCACCTGCTGTGAGGTGTTGATCAGCCCGGAGGCCAGGCCGGCCTCCTGAGGCTCGGTTCCCGTCACCGCGGCGATGGTCACGGGCACGAAGGCGAAGCCGAGGCCGACAGCGGCGAGCAGCGAGGGACCGAGGATGTCGGAGAGGTAGGCGCCATGCGGGGCGGGAACCTGGGCGAACCAGAGCAGCGCCGCGGCGATCAGCACCATCCCGGTGGCCAGCGGGATCTTGAAGCCCAGCCGCGTGACGAGCTGGGAGGCGACCCCCGCCGAGACGATGATCCCGACCGCCAGTGGCAGATAGGCGATGCCGGTCTTGATCGGCGAGTACCCCATCACGTCCTGGAGGTACAGCGAGATGAAGAAGAACATCGAGAACAGCGACATGCCGATCAGCAGGCCGACGATGTTGGCGCCGCGCAGCGTCCGCAGGCGGAAGATCGAGAACGGCATCAACGGGTCGCGCTGGCGCAGTTCGATCACGACGAACGCGATCAGGAGGAGCACGGCGCCGGCCAGGCACGCGATCGTCCGGGTTGACCCCCAGCCGACGTTGACCGCATCCACGACGGCGTAGACGAGGAGGGCCAGGCCGGCGGTGACGGTGACCGCGCCCGGAATGTCAAAGGTGCTTCCCGCCTCTTCGCGGCGGCTCTCGATGAGGGTGCGCGGGGCCAGGGCCGCCGCGATCAAGCCGATGGGGACGTTGACGAAGAGCACCCAGCGCCAGCTCAGGCCGCTGGTGAGAACGCCGCCGAGCAGGACGCCCGCGGCCCCGCCGGCACCGGCGACAGCGCCCCAGAT
>DATJTQ010000204.1:0-4757 GCA_035503355.1 Solirubrobacteraceae bacterium | reverse complement strand
CCTCGTTGGCGCCGAGGCGGTGGTCCTGTCCGGCGGAAGCGATCGATGCCCGCAGCAGGCCCTGGTGCTTGTTGACGGCCTGGATCACGGCCGCGCAGAAGAACAGGAAGGAGAGGTTCTCGCCGGGGGTCGCGCCCGGCTCGAGCAGGTTCGCGCCCGCGTCGGTTCCCATCGACCAGTTGTTGTGCTTGCCCGAGCCGTTGACGCCGGCGAACGGCTTCTCGTGCAGCAGGCAGATGAGGCCGTAGCGGCGGGCGACGTTCTGCATGATCTGCATCGTCAGCTGCTGATGGTCGGCGCCGACGTTGGAGTTCTCGAAGATCGGGGCCAGCTCGTACTGGTTGGGGGCGACCTCGTTGTGGCGGGTCTTCACCGGCACGCCGAGCTTCTGCAGCTCACGCTCGGTGTCGAGCATGCAGGCGAGGATCCGCTCCGGGATGGAGCCGAAGTAGTGGTCGTCGAGCTCGTGGCCCTTGGGCGGCTTGGCGCCGAACAGGGTGCGTCCGGTGGTGATGAGATCGGGACGCTCGAAGAAGTACTGCTCGTCGATCAGGAAGTACTCCTGCTCGGGCCCGACGGTGGTGAAGATGCGAGCCGCGTCGCTGTTGCCGAACAGCTTCAGCGCGCGGATGGCGGACTTGGACAGCGCGTCCATCGAGCGCAGCAGCGGGATCTTGTGGTCCAGCGCCTCACCGGTCCAGGAGGCGAAGGCGGTGGGGATGCACAGCAGCGCGCCGTTGGGGTTCTCCAGGATGAAGGCGGGACTGGTCGGGTCCCAGGCGGTGTAGCCGCGCGCCTCGAAGGTGGCGCGGATGCCGCCGGTGGGGAAGGAGGAGGCGTCGGGCTCGCCCTGGATGAGCTCCTTGCCCGAGAACTCCGCCAGCGCGGTGCCCTCGCCGGTGGGCGCGTAGAAGCTGTCGTGCTTCTCGGCGGTCAGCCCGGTGAGCGGCTGGAAGACGTGGGTGTAGTGGGTGGCGCCCTTCTCCAGGGCCCACTCCTTCATCGCCAGCGCGACGGCGTCGGCGAGGCTGGTGTCCAGGGCCTCGCCGCGGGCGAGGGTCTTGGACAGCTTCGTGTGGACGTCCTTGGGCAGCCGCGTGCGCTGGACGGCCGGGCTGAAGACGTTCTCTCCGAAGACCTGGTTGTCGGAGGCCGTGAGGTCCGGGGCTCCGATGCCGTGCCCGTTGGGGCTCCAGCGGGCGGCGTGGACGTTCTGCTGGCGGATTGGCATTCTCTTGGTTGTTCCTTCCGTATCGGCCTCGGCGGCGGAGGCGCACGTCACTGGACGGTCTCGTCGAGACAGCGTCAAGCCTAGGCCAGCTTTCCGCCCCGGTCACTATCCCAATGGCCAAACCGGGCCCGAGATGCTCGGCCGGACGGCGAACAAATCTCGCTATTTGGGGCCTTGTCGGCCGACCTCGAGGCGGGTCTGAGGCGGCACGTCGCGCCGGCGTCGCACCTGAGAGAATCGCGGACATGGCTCTCGATGCCGAGATCGGCCCCGCGTCCGTCTACGCGCCGGACCCCGGCCGCTACGAGCAGCTGCGCTACCGCCGCTGCGGGCGCAGCGGCCTGCAGCTCCCGCCCGTCTCATTGGGGTTGTGGCAGAACTTCGGCGACGACCGGCCTTTGGGCATCTCGCGCGCCATCCTGCGCCGCGCTTTTGACCTGGGGATCACCCACTTCGACCTGGCCAACAACTACGGACCGCCGTACGGCTCGGCGGAGATCAACTTCGGCCGCATCTTCGCCGAGGACTTCCGCCACCTGCGCGACGAGCTGGTCATCTCCACCAAGGCCGGCTACGACATGTGGCCGGGGCCCTACGGCAACTGGGGATCACGCAAGTACCTGCTGGCCAGCCTGGACCAGAGCCTGAAGCGCATGGGGCTCGACCACGTCGACATCTTCTACTCACACCGCGCCGATCCCGACACGCCGCTGGAGGAGACCATGGGCGCGCTCGACACGGCGGTGCGCCAGGGCAAGGCGCTCTACGTGGGGATCTCCTCCTACAGCCCGCGCCGCACCGAGGAGGCGATCGAGATCCTGCGCCACCTCGGGACCCCCTTGCTCATCCACCAGCCCTCCTACTCGATGTTCAACCGCTGGATCGAGCCCGAGCTGCTCGGTGTGCTCGAACGCGAGGGGGTGGGCGCCATCGCCTTCTCGCCCCTGGCCCAGGGGCTGCTCACCAACAAGTACCTCGACGGGATCCCCGAGGACTCACGCGTGCGCCGCGGGCTGCACTTCTCCGAGGACCTCGTGACCGACGAGAACGTCGCGCGCGTGCGCGCCCTCAACGAGATTGCCGGGCGTCGCGGGCAGTCGCTGGCCCAGATGGCCATCGCCTGGGTCCTGCGCGACCCGCGGGTGACCTCGGCGCTGGTGGGTGCCTCGAGCGTGGCCCAGCTGGAGAACAGCGTCGCCGCGTTGCAGAACGCCGATTTCGACGAGGGCGAGCTGAGCGAGATCGACCAGTACGCCGTCGACGGCGCGCTCAACATCTGGCAGCAGTCCTCGGACGCGCAGTAGCTGTTCTGCGCCGGGCGTGGCGGTGGGGGTCCCGTGTTGCGGGGGCCCGTGGAGGAGCTGAACAGCGGGCTATCGAATGGGGATTCGGGTGGCCACGGCCGGACGTGCCGTGACTGATGCACCGTATGCGGGCTTATTTTTCGGGGACGTGCCGGCCCAGGCCGACGTGCGTCGTCTGATGGCTGCTGAGCAAGCCCTCACTTGCATCACGTCTCGCGGGTAGCCGCAACTGGCCAGCCCACCCTCGTTAGCCGCAGTTGACGTTCGTTGGTGCCCCGCCCCCGGCCCGGAGACGTCGAGCTGAACGTCAGCACGCGGCTACTGCCTGGTGACGATCTGCCCGTTGTTGTTGACGTAGGACTGCGCGGGCGCGGTCTTGACCTTGACCGCGAAGGTCCCGTGGGGCGCCGAGCCGTTGGACAGCACCGCCTTGGCCTTGCCGTTGAGCCCCGCGGCGACCTGCCAGGCGACAACATGGCGGCCCGCCTTCACGGCGGTCACCGCCCAGTCAAAGCGCGCGGTCTTGCCCGGGGCCAGGCGCCCGAGCGCCCAGGTGTTGGCGTAGGCGGTCACTGCCGCACCCTGGCCGCCGTTCTGGCAGCTGTAGCCGCAGTGCCCCGGGGGCCGGTCGATGATCCACAGGGGCCGCGAGGGGTTGGCCAGGTAGCTCTGGCCGATGTCGGCCGCGAACGCCTGGGAGCTCGAGCCCTCGCCCTTGGGCGCGGGGTAGGCACAGGTGACGTTGCAGATCGTCACCGCCACGTCCGGGATCGCCTTGGTGCCGGCGTTGTGCACCGCGATGACCAGGTGGGTGTGTTGGGAGAGACGCTGGGCCGCCGGGAACGAGGCGGTGCTCACGGTCACCGCGAAGTTGCCGCTGGGCTCGGAGGCGGCCTGGTTTTGGCTGCCACCGCACGCCGACAGGGCCAGGGCCATTCCGGCGCCGGTGACCACCGCACAGGTCCTCTTACTCCAGGCGCTCAACGCGGGCGGAACATACCACCAAGGGCGCTCGCCCAAACCCGCATGGGAGCGGCGCGGGGAGTCAATACACCGGCCTTCGGTTCCCTGTTGGGATCCTGCCCCTTTCTGGGTAGGCTTGTGCCAGCCTGGGACGTTTGAGCAGGCACCAGACCCCCTGGGAGGACGTAGACCCTTGATCAGAGCAGTCGCCGACCGAGCGTTCCTGCCGACCAAATCCGTGCTGGAGGAGGTCGGGAACATGATGATCCTGACCGGTCGCACGCTCGTCTCCGCGGTCCGCCCGCCGTACCCCTACGGGAGCGAGTTCGTCGGCCAGTTCCTCTTCGCGATGCGGCTGTGCTGGTTTCCGCTGCTGATCTCGACCATCGCCTTCGGCTACGAGGCGCCCGGGTTGCAGGCGGCGAACTTCCTCGTCCTCTTCGGCGCGCTGGACCGCCTCGGCGGCTTCTTCGTGCTGGCCTCGATCCGCGAGTTCGCCCCCTTCGTGGACGCGATCGTGCTCGCCGGGGTGGCCGGGACCGCGATCACCGCCGACCTCGGCGCGCGCAAGATCCGCGAGGAGCTCGACGCCCTCCAGGTCCTCGGCGTGGACCCGATCAAGAACCTCGTCGTCCCGCGCTTCTTGGCCCTGATGCTGCTCACCGGCCTCTTCGACATCTACGCGCTCATCTTCGGCGTGTTCGGCGGCATCCTCGCCACGGTCGTCAACCACGCGCCGCTCGGGCCGTTCTTCGCCACCTTCTTCAACAACGCCGAGACCACCGACCTGTGGGGCTCGGTGGTCAAGACCACCCTGTTCGGCGCGATCATCGCGATCGTCTGCTGTTACAAGGGGATGACTGCGTCCGGAGGCGCTGAGGGGGTGGGGCGCGCCGTCAACCAGGCGGTCGTCATCGCCTTCCTGGGCGTGTTCGCGTTCAACTACGCGTTCACCCAGACGCTGCTGGCCACCCATCCCGAGATCACGACGATCATCAAGTAGGAGCCACCGGAGAACACGCCATGAACGACCTCGTCGCCACACCCAAGGGCTGGGTCGAATCCTTCGGGGAGATCGTCAAGTTCGGCTCCCAGATGGTCCGCGACGTCGCGACGCTGCGCGTGCTGCGGTTCTTCGGCGAGGCGCTGCGCCAGGCCGGCATCCTCATCATCTCCTCGACGCTGGTCATCTGGGGTCTGGTCTTCATCATCGGCCTGGAGTGCGGGATCGAGGGCGCCTACTTCACCTACGGCGAGGG
>DATJTQ010000203.1:0-8186 GCA_035503355.1 Solirubrobacteraceae bacterium | reverse complement strand
TGTATGGGATTGCGGGTCGTCCTCGGCGAAGACCACTATCTGGTGCGTAAAGGGGTGACGCGCCTGCTGGACCGCGACGACGCCGTGGATCTCGTCGGCCAGGCAACGACCCGCGACGAGCTCGAGCGGGCCATCGAGACGCACCGGCCACAGGTCGTCGTGACCGACATCCGCATGCCCCCCGGCCATGCCGACGAGGGCCTCCAGATCGCCGCGGGGCTGGCGCACCGACGGCCCGGCATGGGAGTGGTCCTGCTCAGCCAGTACCTGGAGCCGGCCTACGCGCTGGCGCTGTTCGCCTCCGGCTCGGCGGGGCGTGCCTATCTGCTCAAAGACCGCGTCCAGGACGGCCGCGAGCTGGTGAGAGCCATCGAAGCCGTCCACGCCGGCGGGTCGGTGATCGATCCCGCGGTCATCGCCGCGATGATGTCCGCCCAGGAGCGCAAGCGCCGCTCCGCGCTGGCCGACCTCACCCCCCGCGAGCGCGAGATCCTCGCCCACCTCGCCCAGGGCAAGAGCAACAGCGCCATCGCCGAGACGCTGGTGCTCACCAAGCGGGCCGTCGAGAAGCACGTCAACGCCATCTTCGCCAAGCTGGGGCTCGTCAACGCGCCGGACATCAGCCGGCGGGTCACCGCGGCGCTGATGGCGCTGGCCGAACCCTCCTACGCGGTGCCGCCCGCCCCCACCGCTGCATCACCCAGCCTGGGTGATGCTGTCTCACCCGGACCGACGACAGGCTGAGCCACAGCACTCACTCAGAACAGGAGGCTCCGCGTGTACGAGTACGGCGGCCGGCCCGCGGCCGCGATCCGCTATGCCGTGGCGGTGCTGGTGGCGATTGCCGGCATCGCCCTGGCGAGCTGCGGCTCCAGCAAGCCCGCCTACTGCGACAACGTCTCAAAGCTCAAGGATTCGGTGTCGGGGATCAGCGTGAGCGGCGGGATCAGCGGGCTCAAGACCCAGCTCGACAAGATCTCGAGCCAGGCCAAGGACGTCGTCTCCTCGGCCAAGGGCGACTTCCCCAACGAGACCTCGGCCATCAGCAGCTCGATCGCCAAGCTTCAGGACGACATCAAGTCGATCACGTCCTCACCGAGCGCCGCGCAGCTGGCCACGACGGCCTCCAGCGCCAAGGGGGTGGTGACCTCGATCGACAGCTTCGCGTCGGCGACGAAGTCCAAGTGCCAGTGATCCCGGGCCTGGGCGGGGCGGCCGTCACGCCCGGACCGGGCGGGGCGGTCGTCACGCTCACCCCGCCCGGGTGAGGCCCCATCACCCCGCCGCCGGAGAGACTGGCGCCATGATCGACTCCACGTCCTCCACCGCGGGCCCCGCCGAACCCCTGGGACCGGCCGACGTCGACACCCTGCTGCGCGCCTGGTGGGTGCCGCTGGTACTCGGCGTGCTGAACCTGATCGTCGCGCTGGTGGTGCTGATCGAGCCCCACAACAGCCTCACGGCGATCACGGTGGTCCTCGGCATCTATCTCCTGCTCGCGGGTATCGCGCTCGTCGTCGCGGCCTTCGCGTTGCCTGACCCGAGTCACACGTGGTGGACGTTCGTCTTCGGTGCCCTGGCCGTGGTGGGAGGCGTGCTGGTGATCCTGCACCCGGGCGCGACCCTGCACGGCGTACGGGTCATCTTCGGGATCTACCTGCTGCTGGCGGGCTTCGGCACGCTCGTCATCGCCCTGTTCTATCCGGTGGATCGGCTGCGCGAGGCGCTGCGCGGGGCCATCGACGTGGTGGGAGGGCTGGTGTTCCTGGCCGCCCCCAAGCTGGGCCTGGCCGCGGTGGCGCTGTTCGTTGGCATCTACCTGATCCTGCGGGGCGCCATCGAGATCGCGGTCGCCCTCGAGCTGCGCAGCGCCGGCCGCGCCGCCCGGACCTGACACCGCTCGCTAGAGCGATCTATCCAGGGCGTTGGCGGTGAGGCTGCCGAGCGTGAGCCCCACCAGGGCTCCGGCGATGACGTCACCCGGGTAGTGCACGCCGGTGTGCACGCGCGAGTAGGAGACCACGGCCGCCAGGGCATACAGCGGCGCGCCCGCCGCCGGCGCAAAGCGGCTGGCGCCGACCGCGAACGCGTGCGCCGCCGCGGCGTGCCCGGAGGGAAACGAACGCGACGTGGGCATGGGCACGTGCCGCCGGGCCGGCACCGCGGCACCGGCACGATCGGGGCGCCGCCGCCGCGCCACCGGCTTGACGGCCAGGTTGGCGAAGGCCGAGGTGACCGCAATCGAGGCCAGTCCGCTCACCGCGGCGCGCCGGCCGGCACCGCCACCGGTCACGGCCAGCCCCACCGCCGCCGCCATCGACAGCTTGGAATGATCGGCGGCCCGGGACACGATGCGCATGACCGCATCGAGCCGCGGCGTCTCGGTGACCGCCACGGCGTCATAGACCGCGTGATCCAGACGCGAGAGCTCGCCGGTGACCTCGGCCATGCCTGCAGTATCTCCGCGCCGGCCAACCCACCGGCGAGATTCACCCCCGCGGGGTGATCTCGGGTCACCCGCCGCCGCAGGATTCTGCCCGTGGTGAGTACGGCTCAGCAACCGGCGGTCAAGCGTACCTCCAGCGGGAGGGGCAGACGGATCGCCACCGACGTCCTGCTGGGGGTCACGACGGTGCTGGCCATCGTGGCCATCGTCGCCATCTGGGCCAACCGGCAGCTGCTCAACGCCGACAACTGGGCGCAGACGAGCACGAGCCTGCTCCAGAGCCCGCGGATCCGCACCGCCACGGCCAACTACCTGGTGGACCAGTTGTACGCCAACGTCAACGTCGCGGGGGCGATCGATTCGGCCCTCCCACCCCGCCTGGCGCCGTTGGCGTCGCCCATCGCCGGAGCGCTGCGCAACGCCGCCGTCCAAGGCGCCGAGCTGGCGCTGTCGCGCCCGGTGGTCCAGAACGCGTGGCGCGCCGCCAACCGGCTCGCGGACGAGCAGCTGATCGCGGTCGTGGACGGGAAGAAGGGGGCGGTCTCCTATAACGACGGGAAGGTCTCGCTGGACCTGCGCACGATCCTCAACCAGGTGGCCTCGCGGTTGGGGGTCTCCGCCGACCTGGGCTCCAAGCTGCCGCCCGCGGCCGCCAACCTCGTGATTCTCCAGGCGCACGAGATCAAGCTGGTTCAGGACATCGGCCGGGCCCTCAGCGGGCTCGCCCTCACCCTGTACATCCTCGTCCCCCTGCTCTACGTGGTCACGCTGGTCGTCGCCCCGGACGGGCGACGACGGCGGACGCTCATGTCGATTGGCTTCTCCGGGATCTTCGCCGGCCTCGTGGTCATCCTCTTCCGCTCGGTGATCGTGACCCAGGTGCCGGCAGCGCTGGCCAAGGACGCCTCGATCCAGCCTGCCGCCCACGACGTCGTCTCCATCGGCACCACGCTGCTCACGCAGATCGCGGGCGCAGTCATCCTCATCGCGGTCGTCGTGGTCGCCTGCGCGTGGTTCGCGGGTCCCTCCCGCTTCGCCGTTCCGGCGCGGCGGTGGCTGGCGCCCCATTCCCGGGCACACCCGGTGGTCGTGTACGGGGTGGTGGCCGCGATCCTCCTTCTCGTCTTCATCTGGCAGCCGATCCCGGCCACCGGCAAGCCGATCGGAATGCTGGTGTTCGCGGTGCTGGCGGCTGTCGGGACGGAGGCGCTGCGCCGGCAGGTCGACCGCGAGTTTCCCGCGGACAGCGAGAGCCCGGTGACGTCCGATGGGGCCGACCTCGGCGCCCCGCTCGTCCCGCAGTAGGCGCCCGCGGCGCCCGCAGTGGTCACTCGCGCGCTTCGCGGCCGCGATGACGGACCGCTACGGCCTGGTGCTGACGCTCCTGCTGGCCACCTACGTGCTGGCCTCCGCGCTGCCCCTCCATGCGTGGTCCGCCGTACTCCTCGTCGCGGTCCAGGGGATCACGGTCATCGTCACGCTGGCCGCCTCGGGCTCGTCGCGGTCGCACCGCCGTGTGGCCGCCCTGGCCGCCTCCGTGGCCCTCGTCATCTCCGTCGGTGCCGCCGTCGTCGGGGGCCGCGCCGGCGGCGTGCCCGGGCTCATCAGCGCGGTCCTGCTCGCCACATGCCTGGTGGCCATCATCCGCCGAGTGGCGTCACACGAGCGTGTCACCAGCCAGACGCTGCTCGGGGCGATGTCCTGCTACGTCCTCTTCGGGCTCATCTACACCTTCATCTACACGGCCCTGTCACGGCTGGACACGCGCCCCTTCCTATCGCCCGGTGGGCCCCATTCACTGTCGGATTACCTCTTCTTCAGCTTCACCACGCTCACCACCACCGGATACGGGGACCTCGTGCCCGCCACGGGCCTGGGGCGTGCCCTGTCGATGCTGGAGGCGCTGAGCGGCCAGCTCTTCCTGGTCACCGTGGTGGCCCGTCTGGTGGCGCTATGGGCCCCCCGGGCCCGCCGCTCGGCATCACCCCGGCCGGGTGACGACGAATCACCCGGCCCGACGTGACGCTGATCCTCACCCCCTCGACCTCAGGAGACTCCACGATGTTCGTTCGACGTAGACGTCCGCTGCTTGGCGCCGCAATGATCGGCGGAGGGGTGCTGGCCGGGCGCCGCTCCGTCCAGAACAGCTACCGCGAGTCCGACCAGGAGCAGCGGCTCGAGCAGCTCGAGCAGGCGCAGCAGGCGCCGCCCGCCCCCGCGGCCGCACCGGCCGCGCCGGCTGCCTCAGGCGGAGACGATCTGGTGGAGCAGCTCCAGCAGCTCAGCAAGCTGCTCGATTCCGGCGCGCTGACCCAGGATGAGTTCGACGCGGCCAAGCGCAAGCTGCTGGCCGGTTAGGAGGCGACGATGCAGATTGGACCGGTACAGGTGGTAGTGGTGGGGTATGACTCGGACGAGCCGCATCCGGGGCTGCGCGCCGAGGTGGAGCGTCTGCGCGACGAGCCGGGCATTCGGCTGCTTGACCTGCTCCATGTGCGCAAGCACGCCGACGGACAGGTGGAACGGCTCGAGGTCTCAGACCTCTCCGCCGACGAGACGGTCGAACTCGGCGCGACCGTCGGCGCGCTGATCGGGCTCGGCGCGGGCGGCGAAGACGGCGCCGAGCAGGGAGCGATCGCCGGTGCCATCGCGGCTGAGGAGGGCAAGACCCTCGGTGACGACCTGTGGTTCCTCGACGACGCCATCCCACCCGGGAGCGCCGCGACGGTCGCGCTCATCGAGCACCGGTGGGCGATCGCGCTGCGCGACGAGTTGCGCGACGCCGGCGGCACGCTGCTCGCCGACGCGTGGATCCACCCCTCCGACCTCGTGGCCATCGGCCTGGTGTCGGCGGCGGACGCCGAGCGCGAGCTGATGTTCTAGCTCAGCGCCCTCGGGCGCTGTCGTGATGCCAGGCTGGCTCTTCTCGTCGCTGCGCGGCTATCAGAAGTCATGGCTGCGCGGCGACGTCGTGGCCGGTCTCACCGTCTGGGCGGTGCTGATCCCCGAGGCGCTCGCCTACGCCTCGATCGCCGGTGTTTCCCCGGTGGTGGGCCTGTACGCCGCGCCCGGGGCCCTCATCCTCTACGCCGCGTTCGGCAGCTCGCGGCACCTGGTCACCGGTCCGATGTCGGCCACCGCCGCGCTCTCGGCGGCGACCGTGGGCGCCTACGCGACCGCGGGCAGCACGAGCTTCGTGGCGATGACCGCCGCCCTTGCCATCACCACGGGGGTGATCGCCGTGCTGGCGGGGCTGCTCCGTCTCGGCTTCCTGGCCAGCTTCATCTCAGAGCCGGTGCTCAAGGGCTTCATCATCGGGCTGGCCCTCACCATCATCGTGGGCCAGTTGCCCGCGATCTTCGGGGTCGAGAAGGGCTCCGGGGATTTCTTCCAAAAGCTCTGGGACCTCATCACCAAGCTCGGCGACACCCACGTCCTCACGCTCGTCGTCGGACTGGGCTCGATCGCCCTGCTCCTCGTCCTGCGGCGGGTGGCTCCCGCGGTCCCCGGCTCGTTGGCGGTGGTGCTGCTCAGCATCCTTGCCGTCGCGGTGTTCAACCTTGACGACCACGGCCTCGACATCGTCGGCCATATCGCTCGGGGCCTGCCCTCGCTCGGCATTCCGGACGTCCGCTTCCAGGGCTTTCTCGAGATGGCCGGCGGGGCCGCCGGGTTGATGCTCGTCGGCTTCGCCGAGGGTCTGGGCGCGGCCAAGACGTATGCCGCCGAGCACCACTACGACATCGACGTCAACCGGGAGCTCCTCGGCCTGGGCACCGCGAACCTCGCAGCGGGCCTGTCGAGCGGCATGGTGGTCAACGGCTCCCTGTCCAAGACCGCGGTCAACGGATCGGCCGGCGCCAACAGCCAGGTCTCGGGGCTGGTGGTGGCGGCCATGACCATCCTCACCCTCCTGCTCCTCACCGGGTTGTTCGAGAAACTGCCCGAGGCGACGTTGGCCGCGGTGGTCATCGTGGCCGTCATGGAGCTGGTTGACGTGGGTGCCCTGGTCCGCCTCTACCGCGTGTACAGCGGGCGCCTGGGGAGCGTCTACCAGGTGGGCGCTCGGCCGGATTTCTACGCGGCGATCGCCGCGCTGCTGGGCGTGACCGTGTTCGACACCCTCCCCGGCCTGTTCATCGGTATCGCGGTGTCGCTGCTGCTCCTGCTCTACCGGACCTCACGCCCCCGCGTCGCCGAGCTCGTCAGGTCTCCGGGCGCCGATCACTACGCGGACATCGAGCGCATCGCGGGGGGCGGGGACCGCATCCCGGGCGTGGTCATCCTCCGCGTGGAGGCCGGCCTGTACTTCGCCAACGCCGATTGGGTGCGCAATCAGGTGCGCGCCGCCGCGCAGCGCCCAGGCGTGACCGCGGTGATCCTCGACGCGGAGAACATCGCCTTCATGGACATCACCGCGGTCGAGATGCTCGATCAACTCGCCGACACGCTCGAGGAGGAGGGCGTCGCGCTGAGGGTGGCCCGGGACATCGGCGATGTCCGCGACGTGCTGCGCCGCGCGGGCTCCCACCTTGACCTCGACCACGTCTACCCCAGCGTGCGCGCCGCCGTCGCCGCGTCGCGCCCCGGGCCCGGCACCTCACGCGACACAGCCGAGACCGTCGTCAGCCGGCCAGACCGCTGATCCCGTCGCCGATCAGCTTGGCGCCGATCACCAGCATCAGCACCGCCATGATCGCCGCGTTGTGGGCGGCCATCCAGTCCTTCATGTCGCTCAGGAGCTTGGTCGCCCGGTCGCCCATCGCGAAGTAGATACCCACGGGAGCGCCGACGCCGAGGCTGGCGATGATGATGAACACCGCGAGCGCGACGGCCTGCTCACCGGCGGAGATCCCGGTCTGGGCGATCCCCGCGGAGGCTGCGACGGTGAGCAGCAGGTTCTTGGGATTGAGGGCTGAGAGAAACACACCCATGCCCAGCGCCTTGCCGGCCCCCACCGTGTCGAGGGCCGCCATCCACTTGGGCAGCGCTGCCGGTCCGTCGCCGTGGGGCCGGCCCCGCCATTGCCTGAGCGCCACCAGCAGCAGGAGGACGCCCAACACCAGCTTCAGGATGCTGACCCACTTCGCGGGTCCTCCGTTGCTGGACGCGTTGGCCCCGCTGGAGATCAGCAGGACGACCGTGCCCAGGACAGCGAGGCCGACGATCCAACCCAGCAGGAACCCCGGCCCGTTCACGCGTCCACGGGGAGTGGCGAGCATGAGCACGACGGCGATGATCGGCACCGGGCTGATCGCCACCCCGACGCCGAACGACAGGCTCTGCCCGATCGCCTGGCCCATAGGGCCACTGTGCAGGCCGCCGGGGTGAGTGCGGATCACCCCGCCGAGGTGAACGACTCGGACTTCACCCCCGCGGGGTGATGGCCATTCACCCCGGCAGGGCGCACCTTTACGGCCATGCCAGCGGTGCCGGCTTGGGTGCGCTCTTACCGGCGCGACTGGTTGGCCCCAGACGCCGTCGCCGGGGTCATCGTGTGGAGCGTGGTGACGCCGCAGTGCGTCGCCTACGCCAAGATCGCCGGCCTCCCCCCCGAGGCGGGACTGATGGCGGCCCCGCCGGCGATGATCGGCTACGCGCTCCTGGGCCAGTCGCGCTCGCTGATCGTGAGCGCGACCACCGCGACCTCGGCGGTGTCGGCCACCACGGTCGGCGCGATGGCTCATGGCGACGTCGCGCGGTTCGCCGCGCTCTCGGCGGCGCTGGCGTTGGTGTGCGC
>DATJTQ010000202.1:0-19906 GCA_035503355.1 Solirubrobacteraceae bacterium | reverse complement strand
AGGCCGACGGCGAGCTGCCCTACGCCCCACTGCTGAGCGCCCTGCGCCCCGTGGTGCGCGAGCGCCACCCGGCCCTGCAAGATCTCAGCCCAGGCGGCCGCCAGCAGCTGGCGACCATCCTGCCCGGGCTCGAGGACCCCGAACGTCCCGCCGACACCCGGTCCGCCAGTGACCAGGTGCGGCTGTTTGAGGCGCTCCTGGAGCTCGTCGACTGCCTCACCACCTCAGCGCCCCTGATCCTCATCCTGGAGGACATGCACTGGGCCGACCGCTCGACCCGAGCCTTCACCGCGTTCCTCGGCCGCACCCTGCGCCAGGAGCGCGTGTGTCTGATCCTCACCTACCGCGCCGATGAGCTGCACCGCCGCCATCCGCTGCGGCCGCTGCTCTCGGAGCTCGAGCGCCTGGAGCGCGCCCGCCGGATTCTCCTGGCGCCCTTTGATCGCGACGAGCTGAGCGAGGCCCTGGCCGACATCCTCGGCGCCGCGCCCGACAGCATGCTGCTGGAGCGCCTGTTCACCCGCAGCGAGGGCAACCCGCTGTTCACCGAGGAGCTGCTGGCCGCGGGGCTCGACGGCCGCGGCGCCGCTCCCCAGAGTCTGCGCGACGCGTTCCTGGTGCGCATCGAGCGACTGTCGGGGGACGCGCAGCGCCTCACCCGGGTGGTCGGGGTGGCGCGTTCGGCCGACGAGACGATGCTGGCGGCGGTCACCGGACTTGACCACGACGTCCTCCAGGACGCCCTGCGCGAATCGGTGAGCGAGCAGGTGCTCGTCGCCGACGCCGAGGGCCGCTTCGGCTTCCGCCACGCATTGCTGCGCGAGGCGCTCTATGACGATCTGCTGCCCGGCGAGCGCGGCGAGCTGCACATCGCGCTGGCCCGCGAGCTCGAGCAGCGCTGCGGTGCCGACGACGACCGCGAGCTCGAGCGCGCGTCGTCGATCGCGTCGCACTACGCCGCCGCCGGAGATCAGCCGCACGCATTGCGCAGCACCATCGCGGCGGCGCGAGCCGCGCACACCGTCTACGCGTTCGGTGAGGCCTCGATGCTCACCGAACGGGCCCTGGAGCTGTGGCCGCGGGTGGACAACCCCGACACGGTGGCGGGCCTGGATCATGTGGCCCTGCTCACCATGGCCGCCGGATCCCACCAGGTCGTCGACGAGCGCCAGCGCAGCGTCACCCTCATCGCCGAGGCCCTGCGCGAGCTCGACCCCGAGGTTGACCCGACCCGCTACGCCGGGTTGCTGGCCATGCGGGCGCGCAACGAGTGGCAGCTCAACCACGGCGAGGAGGCGGTGGAGATGGCCGAGCGGGCGCTGGCCATGCTGAGCGACGACGATCCCACCGGGGAGCGCCGGCGCCTGCTGGCCTGGCTGGCGCGGACGCGCTATCTGCGCGGGCGGTTTCGCGAGGCGGCGGAGGAGGGGGAGGCCGCACTGCAGGTGGCGGTGGCGGCGCGCGACCGGGAGGCCGAGTCCGATCTGCTCAACACCCTGGGGATGGCCTACGTGTCCCTCGGCGAGGTGGACAAGGGGATCGGCTCGCTGGAGCGGGCCATCGACGTCGCCCGTGCCAACGACGACTACGACGGGCTCGCCTACGCCTACTCCAACCTCGCCGACAAGCTCAGCGAGATCGGGCAGACCGAGGAGGCGCTGCACACCGCGCGCAAGGGGCTGTCGATCACCCCCACCTACCACGTGCGCGGCAACGCCTGGATCAAGCTCACCGTCGCCGAGATGACGTTCCTGGTGGGTGACTGGACGGCCGCCCGCGAGGCGCTGTCGGTGTCGCCCACGCGCGCCGCCGGCCTGCTCTACATCTACCGCATGCTGCTCGGCGCCGAGATCGAGCTGGGCATCGGCGACGAGGACGCCGCGGCGCGATGCCTGGACGCCGCCGAGGATCTCGTCGCCGTCACCAACCAGCCGCAATGGATCAGCCTCTACGGCGCGCTACGTGCGGACCTGCTGGTCCGCCGGCGGGACCTGACCGGGGCGCAGTCCGCCGTGCAGGAGGCCCTGGACCGCCTCGAGGTGTGCACCGACGACGTCACCGGGATCGCGTGGCTGAGCTGCATCGGCCTGTGGGTGGAGGCTGACCGCGCCCAGCGAGCCCGTGACCTGCGCGAGGCCGGCGACCGCCGCGACGCGCTGGCGCGCGCGCGGTTGCACGCTGATCGCCTCGCCGCGACCGCCCAGGACGGCGGCCCGGTCGAGCGCGCGCGGCTCACCCAGGGCAAGGCCGAACTGGCGCGGGCACGTGGGCGCGGCGGGGCTCGGGAGTGGCAGCGCGCCGCAGCGGCCTGGGATGAGCTCAAGCTCCCCTACCCCGCGGCCGTCGCGCGCTGGCGCGAGGCCGAGGCGCGGGCGGCTGCCGATGACCGGGCGGGCGCGGCCGAGGCGGCCGGCGCCGCGTTCGCCGCCGCTGAGCGGCTCGGCTCGGAGTGGCTGGCCCGCGAGGTGCGGACCCTGGGCGAGCGAGCCCGGCTGGACCTCGGCGCCGCTGTGGCGCCGGGGGGTGCGGCGGCGACGAACGGGGGTGCCGGTGCCGGTGCGGACGCGGGCGCGGGTGCGGACGGGGCCGCCGAGGACCCCTTCGGGCTGACCCCCCGCGAGCGCCAGGTGCTCGCCCTGCTCGCCGAGGGCGCCACCAACCGCCAGATCGGCGCCGCCCTCTACATGGCCGAGAAGACCGCCAGCGTCCACGTCTCCCGCATCCTGGCCAAGCTCGGTGTCCAGGGCCGCACCCAGGCCGCCGCGGTGGCCCACCGGCTCCATCTGGCCTAGCCGCCCGGCTTCGGCCGCCCCGCCCGGCTCGCGCCCGCCCGAGAGCCCCGCCCGCCCCGTGCGAACAAGTAAACTTATAAGTTTACTTGGAGCGGGTGGAACGTCAACTGCGCTGGGGAAGGGGGCGGTTCGGGGCGTGGATTGGGGCCTCCGGGGTGGTCGGTGGGAGATAAGGGTTATCAGGTAACCCTTATCTCCCACGGTTCCCTGGGATGGGGTCGTTGGAAGATCTTCCTGCTCGAAGCATGGTTTTCTCCCATGCACCCGTCCCGCGGGTCCCGCGGACCCGGGGGCCGCCCTGCCACGCTCGCCATTGACGTGTGTGCCGGTGCCCCGTCTCACCACTCACCGGCGGCGACGGCCACGTAGATTGTCGGGCCATGCGCATGCCGGCCGAATGGGAGCCCCACGAGCGGACGATCATGGGCTGGCCGTGTCGGGCGGACCTGTGGGGCGAGACCATGGACCAAGCGCGCGCCGACTATGCCGAGGTGGCGAACGCCGTTGCCGCCTTCGAGCCGGTCACGATGATCGCCAATCCCGGGGCCGACGCCGCCGACGCCCGGGCCGCCTGCACCGCGAACGTGGAAATCGTCGAACTGGGCCTCGACGACTCGTGGCTGCGTGACTGCGGCCCCATCTCTGTCGTCGAGGACGATGGGGGCTCGCGCACCGCGGTCCATTTCGGGTTCAACGCCTGGGGCGAGAAGTTCCCTCCCTGGGACCGGGACGCCGCGGTGGGGCGACTCATCGCTGAGCACCTCGGCGACGCGGTCGTCGACGGCGGGATGGTGCTGGAGGGCGGGTCGATCCACACCGACGGCGCCGGCACGCTGCTCACCACCGAGCAGTGCCTGTTGCATCCCAACCGAAACCCGGCAATGTCGCGCGAGGACATCGAGGCGAGGCTGCGCGAGCGGTTGGGGGCCGAGACGATCATCTGGCTGGGGATGGGGCTGCTGGAGGACCGCGACACCGATGGCCATGTTGACCTGATCGCGGCCTTCACCAGGCCGGGCGAGGTGCTGCTGCAGACCGTGCCCGAGGACAACCCGAACCATCCCCACTGTCAAAAGAACTTAACCGTACTGGTGTCCTCCGGGGTACAGGTGAGGGAGATGCCCTATCTGCCGTACGCGTACGTGGCGGGCGAGCGGGTGGCCGGCAGCTACATGAACTTTTATCTCTGCAACGGCGGGGTGATCGTGCCGGTGGCCGGCGCGGAGACGGACGCGGCCGCGCTGGAGATCGTCGCCGGCTGCTATCCGGGGCGCGAGGTGGTGCCGGTGCCGGGACTGGTGCTCGCCTACGGCGGCGGGGGTCCGCACTGCATCACCCAGCAGGTACCGTTGGTCGATGCCGCCCGCTGAGCCCGAGCTGATCACCGCGTTCCCGCCGCCGCCCTCGCCCGCCCGGACCCGGCCGCCTGAGCGCGCGCCGCTGCGGCTGGGCCTCGTCCAGGAGCGCTGGCATCCCGACCCGGCCGAGCACGAGGCCGCGCTGACCGCCGGGATCAAGGCGGCGGCCGCGGAAGGGGCGACGATCGTCTGCCTGCAGGAGCTCACCCTCTCGCGCTACTTCGCGGTCACCGACGGGGGCCCGCAGTCGGCCGGCGCCGAGCCCGAGGATCTGGAGACCGGCCCGACCATCTCGTTCGCGCGGCGGGCGGCGGCCGAGTCCGGCGTCTACGTTCACGCGTCCCTCTACGAACGGGCCGATCAGGACGATGGCCTCGGCTTCAACACCGCGATCGTCGTCGCCCCGGACACGACGCTCGTCCAGCGCACCCGCAAGCTGCACATCCCCATCACCGCCGGCTACTACGAGGACCACTATTTCCGTCCCGGTCCGGCGGGCGCCGATGCCTTCCCGCTCATTGCGGTGCCCACCGGGGACGACGGCGCCGAGCCGGCCCGCCTCGGCGCGCCCACGTGCTGGGACCAGTGGTTCCCGGAGCTGGCGCGGGCGTATTCGCTGGAGGGCGCCGAGCTCCTCATCTACCCGACGGCGATCGGCTCCGAGCCCGACCACCCCGACTTCGACACCCAGCCGCTGTGGCAGCAGGTGATCGTCGGCAATGGGATCGCCAACGGCACCTTCATGGTCGCGGTCAACCGCACCGGCATCGAGGAGCCGCTCACCTTCTACGGGTCGAGCTTCATCTCGGACCCCTACGGGCGCGTGCTGGCGCAGGCGCCGCGTGACCGCCCCGCGGTCCTGGTCGCCGATCTGGACCTCGATCAGCGCCGCGACTGGCTGGAGCTGTTCCCGTTCTTGACG
Source organism: Solirubrobacteraceae bacterium (assembly GCA_035503355.1). GTDB lineage: Bacteria > Actinomycetota > Thermoleophilia > Solirubrobacterales > Solirubrobacteraceae > Palsa-465. Next base: position 14,834 of record DATJTQ010000202.1, on the reverse strand, counting down.
ACGCGGCGGCCCGACGCCTATGCGTCGCTGACCGACTGAGCCCCGCTCACCCGCGGGCCAGCTTCTTGCCGGGGTTGAGGAGGCCCTTGGGGTCGAAGAGGCGCTTGATCTGCTCATGCAGATCCAGGGCCGGCTCGGGCCACTGCAGCGCGAGCGCCCCGCGCTTGGTCACCCCGAGCCCATGCTCGCCCGACACAGAGCCGTCCAGGGAGGCGGCGAGGGCGTACAGCTCCTGAACGGCCGCCTCGGCGCGCTCGGCCTGCGCCTCATCGGAGGGATCGACCATGAAGGTCGAGTGCAGGTTCCCGTCGCCGGCATGGCCCCAGCTGCACGCCGCCAGGTCATAGCGCGCGCCGATCTCGCGCGTGGCCAGGATCCCCTCGGCGAGGTGATCGAGCGGGACCACGATGTCCTCTGAGATCTTGCCGCCGCGGGCGGTGGTGACCGCCGGGCCGACGCCGCCGCGCCAGCGCCACAGCTCACGGATGGCTCCGCGCTCCTCGGGCGCGTAGGTGCTCAGCGCCCCCGGGCTCATCGCCTCCAGGAGCTCCGCCTGCAACCGGGCGGCCTCCTCGGCGGACCCGTCGGCCTCGGCCATCACCATGAACGCCGGTTCGGCGGGCGCCTCGGCCGGGAAGGCGCCGAGCGACGCCGCAACCGCCGGCTCATCGAGATACTCGAGCGCCGCGGGCTGCAGGCCCGAGCCCATCACCATGGCCAGCGCCTCACAGCCGCGCCGCACGTCGGGGTAGAAGGCCACCACGGGCAGCACCACGTCGGGCGCCGGGACCAGCCGCAGCCACGCACCGGTGACGATGGCCAGGGTGCCCTCCGAGCCGACGATGAGCGATCGCAGGTCATAGCCGGCCACGTCCTTGCGGATCGGGCCACCGATGCTCATCGGCTCACCCGAGGCGAGCACCACCTCCAGGCCTCGGACCCACGTGGCGGTGACGCCATACTTGAAGGCGTGGGGGCCGCCGGCGTTGGTGGCGATGTTGCCGCCGATCTGAGACTGCTCCAGGGCGCCCGGGTCCGGCGCGTAGAGCAGCCCGGACTCGCGCGCGCGGCGCTGCAGGTCGCCCGTCCGCACACCGGCGGGGACGTGGGCGCGCCACAGCTCGGCGTCGAGCGCCACGGGGCCGGTGAGACGCTCGAGGCTGATGACGACTCCGCCGTCGAGCGGCACCGCGCCACCGGCCAGCCCAGTGCCCCCGCCGCGCGGGATCATCGGCACGTCGTGGGCGTCGCACCAGCGCACGGCGGCGGCCACCGCGTCGGCGTCCCGGGGCAGAGCCACGGCGTCGGCGCGCCCGCGCAGGTTGTGGGTCTCTGAGTAGTCGCTCAGGTACTCGCGGGTGTCCCCCGGCAGGACGCTGTCTGCGCCCAGCACCGTGCGCAGTTCGTTGAAGGCGGAGGTCGACGCAGAAACGGCCACGACAGGCCTGATCCTACTGGCGTCGGACGGTGCCGCCGCTCGCCAGCGGGAATGCGTAGTAGAGGGCCAGGGCGGCGCAGACCGCCAGCGACGCGTAGGCCGAGAGCACGGCGAGCACGGTGGCGACCAGATACGGCGCCACTCCGGACACCGAGCGCGACAGGATCCGCCGCCGCTCCTCCAGGGGGATCTCGGCCGACAGCATGTGGGCCCGGGCAAGCAGGATGTGACGGTTGAGTGCGGAGAAGGCCAGCGCCATGACCAGGAACGCGCCGGAGTACACGCCGGCGGCCAGCTTCTGGCCATGGTCGGCCCGCAGATAGTCGGCCATCAGCTCAGTGGCGAAGGGCAGCACGGCGATCGTCATCAGCAGCACCAGGTTGAGAATGAGGATCGAGTGATCAGCCTCCCGCAGGCGGCTGATCATCGCGTGGTGGTTGATCCAGATGATCCCGATGGTCATGAAGGAGATGACGTAGGCGATGTAGTGCGGCCAGTTCTGACCGAGCTCGTAGAGCAGGCCGCGTCCGGCCGAGGCCTCGAGGGTGGGCGGCACGATGTCGAGCACCAGCAGCGTGATCGCCACCGCCATCACCCCGTCAGAGAACGACTCCAGCCGGTTGGTCCCCATCTCCGCTCCCTTTCGGCGGCGTGCTCGGCGATCCTGGTTTCGGTGGACAACGGCGTGCGGGCGCGGGAGACTGAGCGCATGCTGTCGACGGGGCACGCGCGACGCCGGATGGAGCGGACGCTCAATGCCGCTTACGGCGACGGGCTGCTCAGCCAGCAGACCCTCATCCAACGCCTGGACCTCCTGCTCGGGTCAGAGCTGGTGGATCCGGCGCGGCTCGTGGGCGACCTGACCGTGCGCCGGCCGCGCCGTGCCCTGACGGGGACCTGGGAGCGGCTGCGCGCGTCGCTGACCGCGGCGGTGCGCCTCAGCCATGGCGGTGGCGAGGCGGCGGCGACTCTGCTGGCCCTGGACTGGAGCGGCGCCTGCGACGAGCTGCTGGTGGGCCGGCACGACGCCTGCGACGTGATGGTGGGGCATCCGTCGGTGTCGCGGCGGCACGCCCGCCTGAGTTTTCGCGACGGGCACTGGGTCCTGCGCGACCTGGACTCGACCAACGGGACGCGCGTCAACGGCAAGGCCGTGGTGCGCTGCCGGCTGGAGCCGGGCGACCGGCTGTCGCTGGGCTCAGCCGATCTGCTCGTGGACTGACGGCGCCTCGCCGAGATGGGCCCGGACTGCCTTGCGATCGATCTTGCCCACGGGCGTGAGCGGGATCGCGTCGATGAGGTGGACCTCGCGCGGGTACTTGTAGCCGCCGATGTGCTCGCGCGCCCATGCGATCAGCTCGTCGCCGGTCAGCTCGGCGTCGGCAGCGAGGCTCACGAAGGCCACCACCTCCTCGCCGTGGCGCTCTGAGGGGCGGCCCACCACGGCGGCCATCTGCACTGCGGGGTGGGTCACCAGGGCGTCCTCGACGTCGCGTGGATACACGTTGAAGCCGCCGCGGATGATGAGGTCCTTCTTGCGGTCCACGATGAAGAGATAGCCCTCGTCGTCGAGGTAGCCGATGTCGCCGGTGTGCAGCCAGCCGTCCTCGAGGGCCTCGCTCGTCGCCTCCGGCGCGCGCCAGTAGCCCTGCATGATCCCGGGCGAGCGCGCGCACACCTCGCCGGGCTCGCCCGGCGGCAGGGGGCGCCCGTCGCCGTCGCGGATCTCGACCGTGGTGCCGGGCACCGGACGGCCGACCGAGCCCTGCTTGACCGCGCCGGTCGGGTTGGTGGAGATGAGCGCGGCGCTCTCGGTGAGCCCGTAGCCCTGGCGGATCGACACCGACGGCACCCGGCGGCAGAACGCCTCCTCGACCTCGGGGGCCAGCGGGGCGCCACCGGAGCTCATCCACGCAAGCGTCGACAGGTCGTAGTCCTCCAGGGGCATGCCGAGCAGGATCTGCAGCATCGTCGGCACGACGGCGCTGAGCTGGAGCTGATGCTCGGCGATCAGCGACAGATACGTGGCGGGATCAAACCAGCGCATGAGCACATTGACGCCCCGCTCCTCGCTGTGCATCGCGCCGATCGTCACCAGGAGCCCGTAGGCGTGTGACAGCGGCAGGGTGGTGAGCTGGCGGTTGACGCCCGGCACATGCGAGGCGTCGTGGGCCTGGCTGCCGGAGAAGTACAGGTTGGCGTGAGAGAGCATCACGCCCTTGGCCCGCCCGGTGGTACCGCCGGTATAGAGCAGGGCGGCGAGGTCATCGTCGGCGCGGGGCACGATGGGGCGCGGGTCGGCGCGCTCGAGCTCGGCGAGCTCCAGCACGCCGTCGCCGGTCCCCTCGGCGTCGGCCTCGGTGCAGATGAGGAAGCGGACGTGGTCAAGCCCGTCGGCGGCCTCGACGACCTTCTCGAGGAACTCCGGCGTCGTGATCACGGCGCGGGCCTCGGCGTTGGCGATGACGTGGCGCAGGTCGGGGGCGGGGAGCAGGAACGTCGCCGGCGTGACCACCGCGCCGGCCAGCCACAGCGCCTGGTAGGCGATCGACACCTCCGGGCAGTTGGCCATGCACACCACCACACGCTCGCCGGGGGCGACGCCGAGCTCGGCAAGGCCGGCGGCGAGGCGCTGTGACCGCGACCACAGCTCGCCCGACCGGTGCCAGCGCCCCTCGAACAGCAGCGAGGGGTAATCGCCGCGCCGCTCGAAGGACCGCTGGGCCAGCAGGCCGAGGTGGCGTTCTCCGACGGTGCTCATCGCGCGAGAGGGTATCGATCCACCCGAGATGATTGAGGCGCGCGGAACGACATCACACATCTGCGACGTTGTCCCGCACGGCGTCACAAACCGCTGACGTTGTTCATCTGTAGGGATATGTCGGTGGCCACACGGTTGCAGAGCAGGGAGATGGGCGCAGACCGCGTTCTGTCGCTGTATGACCGCCATGCCCGGGAGTTGCTGGGGTTCTTCACGCGGCGCACCCGGGATCCGCACCTCGCGCTCGACCTCCTCTCCGAGACGTTCCTGGCTGCCTTCGAGCACCGGCACCAGTGTCGCGCCGAGTCCGACGGCGAGGCGGCGTCGTGGCTGTACCGCATCGCCGCCAACCAGCTGGCCGCCCACTACCGGCGAGGTGCGATCGAGCGGCGAGCGACGGAGCGCTTCGTGGCACAGCTGCGGGCTCCGACGGCCGACGAGCTGTCGGCCATCGAGCGGCTGGCCGAGGCCGAGGAGGGCGGAGCCCTCACCGAGGCGCTGGCCGGGCTCTCCGAGGACCAGCGCATCGCGGTTCGCGCGCGGGTGCTCGACGAACATTCCTATGAGGCGGTGTCTCGCGAGCTCGGCGTCAGCCAACAGGCGGCGCGGGCTCGCGTGAGCCGCGGGTTGCGCGCGCTCCGGCGCGCGGCGGCCGGCGATGCGGGAAGGAGCCACGATGGACAGGCGTGAGCGGGACGGTTTCGAGGATCTGCCGATCCTGGGCGAGCTGCGCGAAGCGCTGGCCGCCCACATGGGCGAGACGACCACCACGACCAAAGCCGCGACGTACCGCGCGGGCCAGCGGCGGCCCGCCCGGGCATGGGCGCTCGCCGGTGCACGGCGCGCCGGTGTCGCTCTCGCGGTCGTGGTGGCCCTCGCCGTGGTCGCCGTCGGGCTGGTGGCCCTGCACCACCGCGCGGGCGCCCCCGCGGGTGGCTCGGCGGGCCACGGCAGCCCGCCGGTCGCCACGCCCATCGGGCCCCTGCCGCCGGTCGTCTCCGGCGAGATCGCCGCCGCGCGCAAGCAGGTGGTGGCGCGCGACCACGCCTGCGCCCAGACCGCCGGCCACGGCGCGACGACCGAGCAGGGCTCGCCGCCGGCCTCGATGCTGTCGGTCCTGGGGGTGCTGCGGCGGCCGCCGCTGCCGGCGGACCCCACCAACAAGGTCGTCGCCAAGCTCGGCTGGTCCAACGGCGGTGGCGTCTTCGTCAACGACCTGCGCCGTGCCCGCACCGCCTACGGGCGCAGCTACTGGCTCATCCCGGAGGCGCGCGTGTTCCCCTTCGCCCCCATCCCGGCGCGCTGCTACGCCGAGTTTCGTGCGACGTTGAAGCACGATCTGCGCCACCAGTCACGCGTCAACCGCAACGTGGCTCTCCGGGCCCAGAACCAGGAGCTTGAGAGCGAGCGGCTGCAGAGCGAGCATCGCCAGGGGTTGTGCGTCGCGGCGATCGGCCTGACGACCCGCCCGCGTCCCGGCGCTGCCGGATATGGGTGCTCGGGCGCGCCCACGGCCGCTCGCCCCCTCGGCGGTGGCCCCATCGACCCCGCCGGCGGGGGCGCGACGATCCAGGCGGGGGTGGTGGCCGACGGGTACGTCTCGGTGAGCGCGCGCTTCCCGGCCACGGCGGGCGCTCCGGCGCTCACCCTCACCTCGGACGTGGTCAACAACCTCTACGTCATCAAGGTCCCCCGCCGCCCGGCTCGGGCCGGCTTCGTCACCCAGTGGCGGCTGCGCCGTGCCGACGGCAGCATCCTCACCGTCGGCACGAACTCGGCGCCGGTGGCGAAGGTGCGGCGGGCCCAGAACGTGCGGACCGCGGGCGCCGGCGGCGGCTGATCCAGGTCTAGCTGGCGGGGCTGCCACTATCGGGTGATGGCCCCCGTCGCCATCGACACCCTGGACGCCGCCGCGCTCGAGCGCCTGCGCGCACTGACCGCCGACCCGGCCGCCGAGTTCCGGCCCGGCCAGCTGGAGGCGATTCGCGACGTCGTGGCTGACCGCGCGCGCGTGCTGTGCGTACAGCGCACGGGCTGGGGCAAGTCGGCGGTGTACTTCGTCGCCACCACGCTGCTGCGCAACGCCGGCGCGGGTCCGACGCTCATCGTTAGCCCGCTGTTGGCGCTCATGCGCAACCAGATCGCCGCGGCCCACCGACTGGGGCTGCGCGCGCACACCATCAACAGCACCAATCGCGAGGAGTGGGACACCATCCGCGACCTGCTGGCGCGCGACGACGTCGACCTGCTTCTCATCAGTCCCGAGCGGCTGAACAACCCCCGGTTTCGGGAGGAGATGCTGCCGTTGTTTGCCGCTTCGGTGGGTTTGCTCGTCATCGACGAGGCCCACTGCATCTCAGACTGGGGCCACGACTTCCGTCCCGACTACCGGCGCGTGCGCGACATGCTGGCGCTGTTGCCCGCGGGCGTGGCCGTGCTGGGCACGACGGCGACGGCCAACGACCGCGTCGTGCAGGACGTCACCGAGCAACTGGCCAACAACGCCGCCGCAATCGGTGAGGCGGCGCAGCCGCCGCTGCGCGCCTATCGGGGGCCGCTGGCGCGGACGAGCCTGCGGTTGGAGGTGGTGGATCTCCCCCGGCCGGCCCAGCGGCTGGCCTGGCTGGTCGAGCACCTGGGCGCCGGCGGCTCGATCGAGGGCTCGGGGATCGTGTACACGCTGACCAAGCGCGACGCCGACCAGGTGGCGGCCTTTCTCAACGCCCAGGGCATCAGCGCCCTGGCCTACAGCGGCGACCAGGAGACCGCCGACCGCGTCGCCGCCGAGGATCGCCTGCTCGCCAATGACGTCAAGGCGATCTGCGCCACCAGCGCGCTGGGCATGGGCTACGACAAGGCCGACCTGTCGTTCGTCATCCACTACCAGGCGCCGGGCTCGGTGGTGGCCTACTACCAGCAGGTGGGGCGTGCCGGGCGCGGCGTGGACCACGCCGACGTCGTCCTGCTGCGCGGCGTCGAGGACCGGCGCATTCAGGACTTCTTCATCGAGCAGTCCTTCCCCTCGCGCGAGCGGGTCGCCGCGGTGCTCGAGGATCTGGGCGTCGCGGGGCCGCAGGGGCGGAGCACGCAGGAACTGCTCGGCGTGGTCAACATCGGCCGCGGACGGCTGGAGGCGATGCTGAAGATCCTCGACGTCGAGGGCGCGCTGCGCCGCGAGGGCTCCCGGTGGGTGCTGGCGCAGGATTCGGGGTGGAGCTACGACGCCGAGCGCTACGAGCACGTCACGGCGCTGCGCCGCGAGGAACAACGAGCCATGGAGCGCTTCGGTGCCGACGGGCGCTGCCTCATGCGCACGCTCCAGACAGAGCTCGACGATCCAGACCCTCAGGATTGCGGCCGCTGCGCGGTGTGCACCGCGCCGCGCTTCGCCGCCCCGCCCGACCCTGCGCTGGTGGAGCTGGCCGGGCGCCACCTGCGTGCCGCCCCCATCGAGCTCGAGGTCAAGAAGATGGCCCCGGACGCGTCGGGGTCGATGCGCAAGATCCCCGACGACGTGCGCGTCGAGCCCGGCTGGGCGCTGGCTCGCTTCGGCGACGGCGGCTGGTGGCCGGCGATCCAGCGCGGCCTGCGCGGCGAGGGCTTCGAGGCCGACGTGGTGGCGGCGCTGGCCGAGGCGGCCCGAGCCGGCGCGACCGAGGTGGCGTGGCTGACCTGGGTGCCGTCGGTGCGGCTTGGCGCGACCCTCGAGCAGCTGGCCGCGGAGGTCGCGGGCGCCCTGGACGTCCCCGCGCTGCACCTGCTCGCCCGCGCCGACCAGCGCCCGCCCCAGGCTGAGATGGCCAATGCCGTTCAGCAGGCCGCCAACGTGCGCGGGGCGTTTCGCGTCACCTCAGCCCCGCCGCCGGGGACCGGTGTGCTGCTCGACGATCGCCGGGGCTCGGGCTGGACGCTGGCCATGGTCGGGGGTCAGCTGCGCAAGGCCGGTGCCGAGCGCGTCATTCCGCTGGCGCTCGCGACCGCCTTCTAGCCGAGCAACGGGGAGATCAGCTCCGCCGCGCGGGCCGCGCCGTCGGCCGGCACCGGGAGGTAGTCGACCTCGCGACCGATCTCGTCAGCGATCGCGTGCGCGATGACCTCGGGTGTTGCGGCGCCGAAGTCCATCCGTCGTCCCGCCCGATGGCGCGCAAGGCGGTGATGGACGTGATGGCACTGCTCGAAGTGGTGGCGCAACGGGAAGTACAGAAACGGTCGGCGGTTGGCGGTGAGCTCCATGGCGGTCGCGAGGCCGCCCTGGATGATCGCAAGATCGCTCACCGCCAGGTGGCGATGCAGCTCAGGGACGTAGGCCCGGACCTCGAGCCCGTCGCCGTTCGGAAGGCCGGCCGGATCGATGCGAGGACCGGCGACAACGATCATCCGCAGCTCGGGCACGAGTTGCCGTGCCAGGCCGTAGGAGTCGATCACGCGTCGCAATAGCGCCGCGCCGACGCCCGAGCCGCCGACGGTGACGACGCACACGCGTTCCTCAGGTCCGTACCCGAGCTCGTCACGCACCGCGGCGCGATCCGTGAGCCGCGTCGTCTCGGACCCCATGACGTAGCCGGCGAAGCTGTAGTGCGCCTCGGTCCACGTCCGGATGTCCGGCAAGCCGGGGCCAAACGTCTCCGGGACGATGTCCTGAGGCTCGCCGACGAAGATCGCACGGTCGCGGACACGCGGGTATCGCGCGATGTGCTCGATCATCTCGGCGTTGTAGTCGGCGCACAGCGCCAGCTCGGGCTCGCCGCCGTCCTCCATCGGCAGGTAGCCGACGAAGTCGGTGAGCCAGACGTAGGCGGCCGACTTGAGCTCGGGGTTCTCGTGCAGGAAGTAGTCGACGTCCCAGGCCTCATCGCCGATCCACACGTCGTAGCGGCCGTCGCGGACGACGTCGTGAAAGATCATGAAGTTGGCCACCAGGATCTCGTCCATGCGCCGCAGGGCCTGGAAGCAGTGCAGGTCGTGCGCCTCGGCCCCTGCCTCGGCCTCGATATGCGACGACTCACTGGCCAGCTCGGCACTGGCGGGGTGAATCCGCTCGCCGCGCTGTTCGAGGACCGCGGTCACGGGATGCTGCGCCAGCCACTCGATCTCGAGGTCGGGGTGGCGCTCGCGCAGCCGGTCGGCGATGGCCACGTCCCGGCGCGCATGGCCGAGGCCGATCGGGGAGGAGACGTAGAGCGCCCGCCGCGTGCGGGCCCGTCCGCGCTGCCACCGCGTCTGAGGCGGCCCCGCCCGGCCGATGAACTGCCGCAGGGCGTGGTTGAAGCGCACCGGGTCGCGCGCCTGCGGGCAGTGTCCCGATCCCTCCAGGGTGAGGAGCTCGCCGCCGCACAACTGGGCGGCGCGGGCACCGACCGCGTGGGGGATGATCGCATCCGCGTCGCCGTGGACGACCAGCACCGGGCAGTGCACCGCTGCGCCCAGGCGCCGGACGCGCGCCGCGTCGAGCTCAGGGACCTCAGCCGTGATGAGCGTCTCTGCATTGGTCTCCAGCGCCCAGCCGACGCAGTCCTCGATCTGCTTGGTCGAGTGCGGCTCGATGAACACCTGGTCGAAGAAGAACTGCGCGAAGCCCAGATAGTCGCGCCGCCAGGAGTGGGCGTTGTAACGCGCCCACCCACGGTCGATTCCGAGATCGACGGTGAAGCCGCCCGATGCCTTTCGCTCCTCGCTCGGCTGCAGACCCACGTCGAGCAAAGGCGCGACGAGTACAAGGCCACACACCCGCTCAGGGTGCTCCGCGGCCAGGATCAGCGCCCGCTGGGCTCCGAGAGACAGCGCCACCACCACCGCCTCGGGCACGCCGGCGGCATCCATCACCGCCAGCGCATCGGCGGCGAACGCGTCCTCCGCGTAGGCGGCCGGGTCCGCGGGTCGGCTGGATCGCCCGTTGCCGCGCGGGTCAAACGTGACGACCTGGTGGCGTCGCGCGAAGTCGGCGATCTGCTGCTTCCAGCAGCGCGAGTGGACGATCGACCACGGCGGGACGAACAGGATCGCCGGCTGCCCCGAGCCGTAGCTCTCCCAGTACACCGACACTCCGTCGCGGTCGACCATCCCCACGCGGTCCGGGTACACGGCGCGCGACTGCTCGCCGTGACCCGGATCGACCCCCGTGGTGATCAGCGCAGGCACCACACTGCGTTGACGATCCTCCAGCCTTCGGACATGTCCACGAGCTGGAGAAGATCGACATATCGGTGACAGAGGCACTCTGCGCTCGCAATCCCGCCGCTCAGGTGGTTGATCCTGATCTCGATCCGGCGGTCCGGGGCATCCTCGGACCGTCCGACGCCCTCGGCGGTTGCCCGCACCATCTCGCCCGCGGTGAGCGTCTCGAGGGCGTCGGCGTCATCGCCCTCGATCCCCCGGCAGCGCTTGACCAGCTCCGGGTGAAGCGCGCGCTCCATGCGTGCCACGTCGCCGTCGAACCAGCCCTCGACGTAGTCCGTGATCACGGATCGGATGGCAGCCTCGTCCCGAACATCGGACATGGTGGACTCTCCTATCACGGACGGGCCTCGAAGACGAGGTTGAACGGCGTCTCCGCGGCGCGCCGGAACCGCGTGAACCCGGCGGCCTGCACGACGTCGCGGATACGCGCCTCGCCCGCCTGCGCGCCCAGGGCGAGCCCGACCTCCTGTGAGAGGGAGGCGGGCGTGCACAACAGCGTCGAGAACGCGTAGTAGGCACGGCCGACCGGGTTGAAGTTCTCCTCCACGCGATCGCCGGCGTTGGGCTCGACGATCATCCAGGTCCCGTCTGGCTTCAGCGTCGAGCGGACGTGGCGGGCGGCACCCACCGGATCGCCCATGTCGTGCAGGCAGTCGAACATGGTGACCAGGTCATAGCCCGTGCCGGTATAGCCCGACGCCGGAGCGACCTGGAAGCTCACGCGGTCGCCCACGTTCGCGTCCTGGGCCCGCTGACGCGCCGTGGCCACCGAGCCGTCGTGATAGTCCGATCCCACGAAGGTTGCGTTCGGGAACGCCTGCGCCATCAGGATCGTCGACGAGCCGTGGCCGCACCCGACATCGGCGACCAGAGCCCCGCGCTGGAGCGTGTCGGTCACGCCGTCCAGGGCGGGCAGCCACTCGGCGACCAGATGCGCGTTGTAGCCGGGGCGGAAGAAGCGCTCGCAGCCCTCATGTACGTCATGGACGTGCTCGTGCCAGCCGAAGCCGTCACCGCTGCGCACCCGGTCCGCGATGCGTGGCGAGTCGATCACCGATCCCAGAGCGATCTGAAAGAAGCCGGGCAGGTAGGCCGGGCTGTCGGGATCGGTCAGCGCGACCGCCTGCTCGGGGGGCAGTGAGTAGCGCCCGCCGTTGGGGTCATAGGCCACGAATCCGCCGGCCGCCTGGGCGTTGAGCCACTCGCGGACGTAGCGCTCCGCGGTGCCGGTGCGCTCGGCCAGCTCGGCCGGCGACTGTGCCCCGCCGTCGGCGAGTCCGCGGTACAGGCCGAGCTTGTCGCCCATCACCACCAGCGCGGCGTTCAGCGTGGCGCCGACTTCGCCGACCGCGCGGAACACGAACTCCATCAGCTTGTCGCCGTCCACCTCGACGGTCTCATCCACGGCACTCATCCTGTCCTCCTGAGGTTGTGTGGCGGCGAGCCTAGGCCCGGGCGTTCGGCATGGCATCAGGGGGCCACCTAGTCTTCGCGGCTTCGGTCTCAGCTGCCAGAATCGGAGCCATGCTGGTGGGGCGAACCGGGGAACGCCGGGCGCTGACCGACGCGCTGGATTGCGCCCGCAGAGGCCAGAGTGCTGTGCTGGGGCTCGTCGGCGAGCCCGGGATCGGGAAGACCGCGCTGCTCGACGACGCCGCAGCTCACGCGGGTGACATGCGTCTGCTGCGCGCCCGGGGCGTCGAGTCCGAGGCGGAGATCCCATTTGCGTCGCTGCTGGAGCTCTTGCGCCCGGCATTGCCGCTGGTGGACGCGATCCCCGCGCCGCAGGCGGAGGCTCTGGAGGGGGCGCTGGCGCTGAGGCCGCGGGGCGCGAGGGATCGCTTCGCCGTCGGAGCGGCGACGCTCAGCCTGCTCACCGCCTACGCCGACGACGGCCCCGTCGCATTGCTCATCGACGACGCCCAATGGTTGGACGGGTCAAGCGCGCAGGCGCTGGCCTTTGCCGTGCGCCGCCTGATCGCTGACCCGATTGCGGTGCTCATCGCCGCGCGCGCGGAGGAGCGCTCGCTGATCGACGATGCCGGGCTGCCGACCGTCGCCGTCGGCGGTCTCAGTCCCGAGGAAGCGGCTCGCCTGCTCAGCGGAGCGACCGCCGCGGAGGTGGATCGACTGCATGCCGCGACGGCGGGCAACCCGCTCGCGCTGCTGGAGCTCGCCGCGGACTCCGGCGACGTCGCACTGGCTCCGGCCGGTGCCCCGGTGCTGGTGTCCGAGCGGGTCGCACGGGCATTCGTGCGCCGGCTGGACGGCCTCGGTGAGGGCGAGCGCCAGGCTCTGCTGCTGGCCGCCACCAGCGATCAGGGAGACCTCGTGCTGCTCCGGCGTGCCGCGGCGCGACTGGGCACCGACCTCGACACACTCACGGCCGCCGAGGCCGCCGGCCTGATCACGCTGCGGCCTGGGGCGGTCGAGTTCCGCCACCCGCTGGCCCGTTCGGCGATCTACGCCGTGGCCACGGCCAAGGCGCGACGCGAGGCCCATCGGGCGCTGGCCGCCGCGCTGCCGGACCGCGACGTCGACCGCCGCGCGTGGCATCTCGCGTCGGCCGCGGCCGGCATCGATGCCTCCGCCGCGGCGGCCCTCGAGCAGGCGGGCCTCCGAGCGCGTGATCGCAGCGCCTACGACGGAGCGGCTGCCGCCTTTGAGCGCGCCGGGCGGCTCGTGCCCGATGCTCGCCGGCGCGCCAAGTTGCTGCGCGATGCTGCCGAGGCGAGCTGGAACGCCGGCCTGGCCGACCGCTCCGTCGCCCTCCTGGACGAGACGCGCTCGTGCACCGACGATCCCGTGACGCTGCTCGATGTCGACGAACTGGCCGGCCGAATCGCGGTGCGCCGGGGCCCGGTGATGCGCGGCCACGACATCCTGGTGCAGGCCGCCGGGCGTGCCGGCGGCGAACGAGGCGCCGCGATGCTGGCCGAGGCCGCAGTCGCGTGCTTCTACGCCGGCAGACCGCGCGAGATGCTTTCGGCGGCCGAGCGCGGCCATGCGGCCCTGCCCGCCCAGGCGTCGGTCCCCACACAGCTGGCAGCAGGCGCCGCCGTGGGCATGGCCCGCATCATCGGGGGGGACGCGGCCGCCGGGGCACGGGCAATCGACCAGGCCATCGCGCTCGCCGAAGCCGCGCCGGAGGCCCTGGATGACGTGGAGGTACTCGAGTGGCTCGCCGTCCTGCCGCTGTTCGCTCGCCGGGCCGGCACCGGCCGGTCACTGCTTGGCCATGCGCTCGAGGCGGCGAGGGCCCATGCGGCGATCGGGGCGCTCCCGACTGTGCTCATCCTCGTCGCGCGTGACCAGGCCACCACCGACCGGCTGTCGGTGGCCGAGGCCACCTACCGCGAGGCAATCGCGCTGGCCACCGAGAGTGACCAGCGGGCCGCGGTGGCCTTCGGGCTGGCGGGCCTGGCCTGGCTGCTGGCTCGCCGCGGGCGCAGCGACGAGTGCGCCACCCACGCCAGGGCGGCGCTCCGTCTCTCGCGCGATCTCGGCGCGCGGCTGTTGGAGGTGTGGGCCACCGCGGCGCTCGGCGAGCGTCAGGTGACGCTCGGCAACACCGAGGCGGCGCTCGGCCACTTCTCCGACCAGGAGCAACTGCTGGCCGAGCTCGGCGTCACCGACCCAGACCTGTCGCCGGCGCCGGAGCTCGTCGAGGCCCACCTGCGGCTCGGCCGGCCCGACGAGGCCGCGCGGGTCGCGGCGTCGTTCTCCAGCGCCGCGGAGGCCAAGGGCCAGCCATGGTCGCGGGCGCGGGCGCTGCGGTGCCGCGGCCTGGTCGCCGGGGACGGCGAGTTGCGACCGCTCTTCGAGCACGCACTCGAGCACCACGCGCACACTCCGGACGCGTTTGAAACGGCGCGTACCCGGCTGGCCTACGGCGAGCGCCTGCGGCGAGCGCGGGACCGGGTCAGCGCGCGTGAGCAGCTGCGCGCGTCGGTTGAGACCTTCGAGCGGCTCGACGCCCGCCCGTGGGCCGACCGCGCCCGGGCAGAGCTCCGCGCCACCGGCGAGACCCTGCGCCGCAGCGACCCCACCACTCGCGACGAGCTGACGCCGCAGGAGCTACAGATCGCTGTGCTGCTGGCCGAGGGCAAGACGACGCGCGAGGCCGCTGCCGCGTTGTTCCTCAGCCCCAAGACGATCGAGTACCACCTGCGCCACGCCTATCAGAAGCTCGGCGTCAACTCTCGCGCCGAACTGGCGCGGGAGTTGGGGGGCGCCGCTTAGGCGGCCTGCGCCCGCCCCGCCGTGGCGGTGCGCAGCAGTGCTGACCGATAGCCGGAGCCGAGCTGACGCAGCGACGCGTCCCAGGTGCGCTCCGCCACGGTGGCCAGCGCGGTCTTGCGCAGACGCTCGCGCAGCGCCGGCTCGCGTACCACGGTGAGGAGCGAGGCAGCCAGTGCCTCCGCGGACGGGTCGGCCAGCAGGCCGGTCTCGCCATGG
>DATJTQ010000201.1:0-5389 GCA_035503355.1 Solirubrobacteraceae bacterium | reverse complement strand
GCCGTCTGCTCCACCGGCGTGATCGGGGTGCCGCTGCCCATGCACAACATCACCCAGGGCATCGTCGCCGCCTCTCACGGCCTCTCCGCCGACGGCGCTGCGGCCTTCTCCACCGCGATCCAGACCACCGACGCCTTCGAGAAGCGCGCTCGCCTGCAGGTCACGCTGCCCTCGGGCACGGTGACGATCGCCGGGCAGGCCAAGGGTGCCGGCATGATCCAGCCTGGCTTCGCCACGCTGCTGGTGTTCGTCCAGACCGACGCCGGGCTCTCGGCCGAGACGGCCGACCTGCTGCTCGGTGTGTGCGTGAAGCGCAGCTTCGAGCGCGTGTCGGTCGACGGTCAGCTGTCCACCAACGACACCGTGATCCTCCAGTGCAGCGGCGCGTCGGGCGTCACCATCGAGCCCGAGACCGAAGACGAGCTGCGCTTCGGCGAGGCCTTGGACGCGCTGATGCGCCAGTTGGCGCTCCTCGTCGTCCGCGACGGCGAGGGCGCGCGCCGCGTCGGGCGCGTCGTGGTGCGCGGGGGCGAGGACCGCGCCGTCGGCGCCGTGGCCCGCGCCGTGGCCAATTCCCCGCTGGTCAAGACCGCCCTGTACGGAGGGGACCCCAACTGGGGGCGGATCATCCAGGCGGTTGGCGCCGCCCTGCCCGGCACGGCGCCGCTGCCGGTGGACATCGCCATCGAAAGCGTGCCGGTGTGTGCCCGCGGCGGAGTGGTCCACTACGACGCGCAGGCGCTGGCGGCGGCCGTCGCCCGCGACGAGGTCGAGTACGAGATCGGCCTGCCCGGTGAGGGTGCCGAGACCGAGGTCTTCTTCTCGGACCTCGGCCACGAGTACGTGACCATCAACGCCGACTACACCACCTGAGGCCCATGCGCGACGTCGCCACCCTGCTCGAGGCGCTGCCCTACATCCGGGAGTTCTACGGCAAGACGGTGGTGATCAAGTACGGCGGGGCGGCGATGAGCAACCCGGAGCTCAAGGAGGAGTTCGCGCGTGATGTCGTCCTGCTCAAGTACGTCGGCATGAACCCCATCGTCATCCACGGCGGGGGCCCGGACATCTCGAGCTACATGCGCCGGCTGGACCTGCCCGTCGAGTTCGTCGACGGTCTGCGAGTGTCAGACGCGCAGACGGTCGAGGTGGCCAAGATGGTGCTCGTCGGCAAGGTCAACAAGGACATCGTGCTCCTGCTCAACCGCCACGGCCAGCCGGCCATCGGCCTGTGTGGGGACGACGGCCTGCTCTTCCGCGCGGCGCGCCAGGCGGCGCCGTCGGGACAGGACATCGGGTTCGTCGGGCGGATCGAGCGCGTCGACGTCGAAGTCCTCAACCATGTCGCCCAGGACTACATCCCGGTCGTCGCCTCCGTCGGCGCTGACCGCGAGGGCAACTCCTACAACATCAACGCCGACGAGGCGGCCGGAGCGGTGGCCCGGGCGCTGCGGGCCTACAAGATCATGTTCCTGACCGACGTCGCCGGGTGGCTGCGCGACCCCGAGGACCCGGCCAGCGTCATCTCCGAGATCGGCGCCGATGCCGTCCAGGCGGCCCTGCCCACCGTCGCGGGTGGTATGCGCCCCAAGCTGGCGGCGTGCCTGGAGGCGATCAACGGCGGCGTCTCCTACGCCCACATCGTCGACGGGCGGGTACCGCACTCGCTGCTGCTGGAGCTGTTCACCGATGCCGGCCAGGGGACCAAGATCGGCCCGGCCACGTGAGCCCGTCCTCGTTGCCGGACCTGCAGGAGCTCGAGCGCCGCTACGCCATCGGCACCTATGCCCGCGCGCCGGTCCAGTTCGTCCGTGGCTCCGGCGTCCGCCTGTGGGACTCCGACGGCAACGAGTACCTCGACTTCCTGGCCGGGATCTCGGTGCTCAATGTCGGCCACTGCCATCCCCGCATCGTGGCCGCCGTCCGCGATCAGGTGGGCCTGCTCACCCATGCCACCAATCTCTTCTACACCGCCCCGGCGATGCGGCTGTCACAGGCGCTGTCCGACAGCTCGCTGGGCGGCAAGGTGTTCTTGTGCAACTCGGGCGCCGAGGCCAACGAGGCAGCCATCAAGCTGGCGCGTCGCGCCCGGCCCGGCGGCAAGATCCTCGTGTTGCAGGAGGCCTTCCACGGCCGGACCTACGGGGCGCTGTCGGCCACGCCCCAGGAGTCAAAGCAAGCGCCGTTCGCGCCGCTGGTGCCCGGGTTCGAGGTGCTGGCCAAGGATCCGGCGACGCTGCTGGCGGCCGTCGACGAGGACACGGCGGCGGTCCTGCTCGAGCCCATTCAGGGCGAGACCGGCATCCACCCGCTCTCCGATGATCTGCTCCGTGCCGCGCGCGAGGCGTGTGACCGCAGCGGGGCGGCGCTCATCTTCGACGAGATCCAGACCGGGATGGGCCGCACCGGGACCATGTGGGCCTACGAGCAGACCCCGGTGGTCCCCGATGCCATGACCAGCGCCAAGGCACTCGGCGGCGGACTGCCCATCGGCGCGCTCATCACCGGGCCGGGGCTGGCCGACGTGCTGCAGCCCGGTGATCACGGCTCCACCTTCGCCGGCGGCCCGCTGGTGGCCTCCGCGGCGCTGGAGGCGGTGGCGATCTGCTCCGATCCTGGGCTGCTGGAGAGCGTTCGCGCACTCGGCGAGCGGCTGTCCACGGGCCTGGCCGAGCTGCCCGCCGTCGCCACCGTGCGTGGCCGCGGGCTGATGGTCGGGATCGATCTGCGCGAGGGGGTCTCCGCGACCGGTCTGGCCCAGCGGGCGTTGCTCGAGCAACGCCTGGTGGTCAACGCCACCGGGCCGGCCACGATCCGCTTCGAGCCGCCGCTGATCGTCTCCGCGCCCGAGATCGACGAGGCCGTGGCGCGGCTCGGGGCGCTGATGTAAATGGGTACCGCGGTGGTCAAGGCCAAGGTCGACGTGCCGCTGGCCTACGACCAGCGCGCCGACGTGGCCGCCAGCGCCGTCCTGCGGCGGCTGCTGGGCGTGATCGGCGAGAACACCGAGGGCGCGATCAGCGGGGAGGACCCGGAGCACCTGCACCAGCTGCGGATCGCCGTGCGCCGGTCACGCACCGTCCAGCGCCAGCTCAAGGACGTGTTCTCGCCCACCGAGCTGCCAGGCTTCCGGGCGGAGTTTCGCTGGCTGCAGCAGGCCACCGGGCCCGCACGCGATCTCGATGTCTACCTCGAGGACCTCGACTCGCTGCGCGAGATGCTGCCCGAGGCGATGCGCGGCGACCTGGACCCGCTGGTCCCGGTGCTCGGCCACAGCCGGCTGGCCGCACGCGCCGACATGACGCGGGCCCTGCGCTCGGTCCGGGCCTGTGAGCTGTTCGAGGATTGGGACCGCCTGCTGGAGACCATGGTGGAGCGCTCGGCCAATGACCGGCCCGCGGCCGCGCGGCCGATCGGCCCGGTGGCAGGCAAGCGGATCCGCAAGGTCTATAAGCGGATTCTGGCCATGGGCCGCGCGATCGACGCCGCCAGTCCCGCCGAGGACTACCACGAGCTGCGAAAGAAGGGCAAGGAGCTGCGGTACCTGTTGGAGTTGTTCGGGGTCAAGCTGTTCGATGAGGAGACGGTGACGCCGTTCGTCAAGTCCCTGAAGGGCCTCCAGGACCTGTTGGGGCGCCACCAGGACCGCGAGGTGCAGATCGCGATGTTGCGCTCCAGTGTCGAGGAGGTGTCCACGCTGCCCGGCGGGGGAGCCGCCTGCATGGCCATGGGTGCGCTGGTGGAACGGCTCCGCGTCGATGAGCGGGCCGCCCGCGATGAGTTCGCCGAGCGGTTCGCCGAGCTGTCGGCCAAGTCACAGCGCGCACTGGTTCGCGAGACTTTCCGGTGATCGAATCGTATTCCTGTCCACCCCGGCACTTGCAGCGACCGCATCAAGGTGATAGGCCAGTTAGTGTTTAAACGGCGGCCGGTCGGCTCGACCGCTTTGCAGACGGTGCCTGGCGTCGCGAGACAGCGAGAGGACAATCCCAGATATGAGCAGCGATGACGGGGCGGAAGGAGTCCGCCCGAACGGGGCCGCGACTCTCACGCAAGCGGAGCTCGCCGACCTGCTGAGCACGCTGCGCGCGGCTCACGACGGGGATTTCTCACAGCGCCTGAAGACCAAGGACACCGGCGCGGCGGCCGAGGTGGCCGAGGCGCTCAACGCGCTGCTGGAGCGCAACGATCAGATGTCGCGCGAGCTGGTGCGCGTGGGCAAGATCATCGGCCGCGAGGGCCGCATGACCGAGCGCGCCGGCCTGGCCGACGCCGGCGGGGCATGGGCCACCGGCGTGGACGCGCTCAACGCCCTGATCGACGACCTCGTGCGGCCCACCACCGAGGTGGCGCGCGTCATCGGCGCGGTGGCCGACGGCGACCTGTCGCAGAAGATGGCGCTGAAGATCGGTGGCCAGCCGGTCAAGGGTGAGTTCCTCAACATCGGCACCACCGTCAACACCATGGTCGATCAGCTCTCCGCCTTCGCCGACGAGGTCACGCGCGTGGCCCGCGAGGTGGGAACCGAGGGCAAGCTCGGTGGTCAGGCCGAGGTGCAGGGCGTCTCGGGCACGTGGAAGGACCTCACCGAGTCCGTCAACGCCATGGCCAACAACCTCACCGCTCAGGTGCGCAACATCGCCCAGGTGACCACGGCGGTCGCCCAGGGTGACCTTGGTCAGAAGATCACGGTGGACGTCAAGGGCGAGATCCTGGAGCTGAAGAACACCATCAACACGATGGTGGATCAGCTGTCGTCGTTCGCCGACGAGGTGACGCGCGTGGCGCGCGAGGTCGGGACCGAGGGCGTGTTGGGCGGCCAGGCGGTCGTGCCGGGTGTCGCGGGCACGTGGAAGGACCTCACCGAGTCGGTGAACTTCATGGCCAACAACCTCACCGATCAGGTGCGCAACATCGCCCAGGTGACCACGGCGGTGGCCCAGGGCGATCTCTCACAGAACATCACGGTGGAGGCCAAGGGTGAGGTGGCGGCGCTGGCCGACACCATCAACTCGATGACCGACACCCTGCGGGTGTTCGCCGAGCAGGTGACCAGCGTGGCCCGCGAGGTCGGTACCGAGGGCGTGCTGGGCGGTCAGGCCGAGGTGCCTGGTGTGGCCGGCACGTGGAAGGACCTCACCGAGTCGGTGAACTTCATGGCCAACAACCTGACCAACCAGGTGCGCAACATCGCCCAGGTGACGACGGCGGTGGCTCAGGGTGACCTGACCCAGAAGATCACGGTGGAGGCCAAGGGTGAGGTGGCGGCGCTGGCCGACACCATCAACTCGATGACCGACACCCTGCGGGTGTTCGCCGAGCAGGTGACCAGCGTGGCCCGCGAGGTCGGTACCGAGGGCAAGCTCGGCGGTCAGGCCGAGGTGCCGGG
>DATJTQ010000200.1:0-6457 GCA_035503355.1 Solirubrobacteraceae bacterium | reverse complement strand
TTCATCGACAGCTCGTTGAAGCGGTCCAGCAACCCCCGGATCTCGGCGACGCCGTCCTCCACGTTGCCCTTGACGTCCTTGGCGGGGTCGAGCTCCGGCTCCTGTTCCAACAGGCCCACGGTGGCGCCCGTGCCGAGCTGGGCCTGGCCGTCGAATTCGGTGTCGATCCCGGCCATGATCTTCAGCAGGGTCGACTTGCCGGCGCCGTTGTAGCCCAATACGCCGATCTTGGCGCCGGGGTAGAACGACAGCGAGATGTCGGTGAGGACCTCTTTGTCGGGCGGATAGCGCCGCGAGAGCTTGTGCGTCGTGAAGATGTACTGAGCTGACATTGCTCCTCAGCATAGGAGGCGCCCTGCGTCGGATCGGCGCCGCCGCCCCGGGGCCGCGCCGCCGCCGCCCCCGGGCCGGATACGATGCGCAGCGCATGCGCCGGGGCCTGCTCATCGCCGTCGTTGTTGCCGTGACCGCGGTGTGCGCGCCGGCGGCTCTGGCCACCACCACCCAGACGGCCTCGAACGGCGCGGTCACCGCCACCTTCACCTTCAGCGGCCACTACCCGAACTACTCGGCCCTGCATCTGCAGATCGCCCAGTCGGGCTCGGTGCTCTACGACGCGGCGGTCCACTCCAAGGTGTGCGGCAAGTACTGCGCGCCCGGAGCCACCGGCACCAAGGCCTCCTCGGTGCAGGTCATCGACCTCGACGACATCGGGCAGCCCAACGTGATCCTGAGCCTGTACACCGGTGGCGCCCACTGCTGCTTCGTGCAGCAGATCTTCACCTTCGATCCCGGCACGATGACCTACGGCGTCGTCCAGCATGACTTCGGCGACCCGGGCACCCGGATCGAGGATCTCAACCACGACGGGCACCACGAGTTCGTCACCGCCGATGACCGCTTCGCCTACGCCTTCACCGACTACGCCGCGTCAGGCCTGCCGCTGCAGATCCTCACCTTCACCGGCAGCGGCTTGGAGGACGTCACCGACAGCTATCCGGCGCTCATCCGCAAGGACGCCGCGACGTGGCTGAAGGCCTTCAAGCAGCTTGACCATGGCCATGACATCGACAGCACCGGGGTGATCGCGGCGTGGGCGGCCGACGAGTACCGGCTGGGCAAGGTCGCCGCGGCCAACCGGTACCTCGTCGCGCAGGCCAAGGCCGGCCACCTCAAGACCCCCGTGGCCTCCGTGGAACCTCAGGGGATGAAGTTCGTCGCCAAGCTCAAGACGTTCCTGCGCCGGCACGGGTACTGAGCCCCGCGCGATCGCGGGCGGGCGTTACAACCCGGCGGCGTCGCGCAGTGCCTCGGCCTTGTCGGTCTGCTCCCAGGTGAAGTCGGCGTCCTCGCGGCCGAAGTGGCCGTAGGCGGCGGTCTTCTGGTAGATCGGCCGGTGCAGCCGCAGGTACTCGCGGAAGGCACCCGGACGTAGATCGAAGTGCTCGCCGATGAGCTCGAGGATCCGCCCCCGACCGACCTTGCCGGTGCCGAACGTCTCGACCATCACGCTGACCGGGTGGGCGACCCCGATGGCGTAGGCCACCTGGACCTCGGCGCGGTCGGCCAGGCCGGCGGCGACAACGTTCTTGGCCACGTAGCGCGCGGCGTAGGCCGCCGAACGGTCCACCTTCGAGGGGTCCTTGCCGCTGAAGGCCCCGCCGCCGTGGCGGGCCATGCCGCCGTAGGTGTCGACGATGATCTTGCGCCCGGTCAGCCCGCAGTCGCCCATCGGCCCGCCGATCACGAAGCGGCCGGTCGGGTTGACCAGGAAGCTGCGGCGCAGCGTGTCGGCGTCGTACAGATCGTCGGGCAGGACCGGCCGTACGACGTACTCCCAGATGTCATCGCGGATCGTGGTCTCGGCGCCCTCGGCGTGCTGGCTGGAGATGAGCAGCTTCTCGATCCCGGTCGGCTTGCCGTCCTCGTAGCGGACGCTGACCTGGGTCTTGCCGTCGGGGCGCAGGTAGTCCAGCGTCCCGTCCTTGCGCACCTCGGCGAGCCGCTGCGCCAACCGGTGGGCCAGCGCGATCGGCAGCGGCATCAGCTCCGGGGTCTCGTTGGTGGCGTAGCCGAACATCATCCCCTGGTCGCCCGCGCCGGCGAGGTCGAGCTCGTCGCGGGCCGCGCTCTCCTGGCGGGTCTCGTAGGCCGTGTCGACGCCCTGGGCGATATCGGGCGACTGCTTGTCGATGGCGTTGATGACCGCGCAGGTCTGGTAGTCGAAGCCGAAGGTGGCGTCGGTGTAGCCGATCTTCTTGATCGTCTCGCGGGCGATGTCCTGAATGTCGACGTAGGTCGTGGTGGTGATCTCGCCCGAGACGACCACGAGGCCGGTGTTGACCAGCGTCTCGCAGGCCACGCGCGCCGTGGGGTCGTCGGTCAGGACGGCATCCAGCACGCCATCGGAGATCTGGTCGGCGATCTTGTCGGGGTGTCCCTCGGTCACCGACTCAGAGGTGAACAGGAACTCGTTCTCAGCGAAGCTCATCGATCGGGGGTGTCCTTGCTTTTGCGGGTGATCTCCAGCAGGTAGGCGACCATCACGTCGGTCGATCCGAACCTGAGGTGGTACGCATCGGAATGTTCCTCGACCCGCGCGATCTGCTCGCGCTTGGTGTTGAACAGCTCTGAGAACTCAAAGAACGAGAAGTCGACAACGCGTGCCTGGTATCCGAGCCCGTCGAGCAGTTCCGCCGTGCGCCGGCGGCCGATGACGCTCAATTGCATCATGTAGGCGGTTCCGTCGTCGGCCAGAGCCTCCGGCAACAGCCGGATGAGGTGATCGAGGAGGTTGCGGCCCCAGTAATCCAGCGGCCGGTGAGTGGTCACCTGCTCGAAGGGATCGACCGGCGTCTGGTACAGGCTGGCCACGATCACGTCGTAGCGCTCCTCGGGTACCCACGGGTACAGGTCCTGGGGCGCTGCGCTCACCTTGTCGGCCACGCCGTTGCGAAAGGCGTTGGTCAGCGTGTTCTTGACCGAGGCGGGGTCGATGTCGATGGCGTGAACGTGCGCGGCGCCGTTGCGGGCCAGCTGCACGGTGAGCAACCCGCTCCCGGACCCGATGTCCAGGCACCGCTGATGGGCCCCGACCCCTTCCCGGTACAGGTACTTCCAGATGAGGAAGCTGCCCTGGGTGGGGACGAAGACGCCGTCCTCGACGTCGATCTCGGGCATGTCGAGCGGAAACATCTCCCGCCCGCGCGGGTCCGCCCATGACGACGGTTCGCGCCGCTTGCCGTTCCTGGCCCCGTTCTCGGCGCTCAGCACGGTCGGACGCTCGTGGCCGGGCTTGGTGTCGGTCAGCGCGACCCGGGCCGCCTGGAGATGCTCGGGGCGCACCCCGCAGCAGCCGCCGATGATCTGGGCGCCCTCAGCGCGCCAGCCGAGCGCCAGCTCGGCGTACTCCCGCCCTTCGACGCCGGGCTCGTCGCGCCAGCCGGCCGCCGACAGGTAGCCGAGATTGGGGTAGACCCCGAGCGGCAGGTCGGTGAAGTCGCGCAGCCACGAGAGCATGCCGGCGACGTGGTCGGGCGGGATGCAGTTGATGGCCAGCGCGCCCACGCCCATCTCCTCAAAGCGCCGCGCGGCGCGACCGAAGGCGTCGCCCTCGGGCCCGCCCCAATGCTCGCCATAGACGCCGCAGACGCCCTGGCGGCAGCGGCGGAAGCTCAGCCACACCGGGATCCCGGTGTCGAGCAGCGCCTCGACGGTGGCGTAGGTGGAGCTGCGCACCAGCGACAGTGTCTCCAGCAGGATGAGGTCGGGCGGCTGCTCCTCGAAGGCGCGCGAGAGCAGCGCGATCGTCTCGCGGCCGTCGGTGGTGTCGACGTCGCCGTTGAGGCTGAACGCGATGGCCACCTCGTCGGCGCGGCCGGCATCCTGCGCCGCCTCGCGCGCGAGGCTGACGGCGCGGCGCGCGATGTCCATCCAGTGCACGGGCTCCGCAGACTCCGAGAGCCGGGTGGCCCCGTCGCGCAGCGCGGTGGGGAGGCCCCACGTGTTGGTGCAGACGACGTCGCAGCCGACGTCGATGTAACTGCGGTGCACGCGCGCGACATCCTCGGGCGCGTCGATGAGCGCAGTCAGCCCCCACACGTGCTCCTCGACCTCCGGCCGGCCGCCCCGGACCTTGATCAGCTCGGTGCCGTTGGCGCCGTCCAGGATCACGCACTGGTCCGTGGCGATCATTCGCGTCAGCCGGGCGTAGCGGTCGACCGTTCCCGTCGCGGTCATCTCAGCCTCTCTCTCCATGCCGGGGTCTGCCGACAGCTTGGTTGTCCACGCACCGCGGCGACACTCTCACACTTCCTAAACGACCTAGACTTTTGAGTAGGATGACCTCGTTTCAGGGGCACGAACCGCTCCGCCATCGCTTCAAGGCGGCATGCCTCCCGTTCGATAGGCCAACTCCGACACAAAGGATAGGTCGCTCCGGGAGCTGTCGCGGTACGTTGCCGGTGCGGTGTCAGTCCACGTTCCATCGGACCCGCGCGCGAGCGCTCTGGACCCGGTCCTCCGGCAGGCGGGCGGCGTCCTGGTCATGCACGACGGCCACCGGGTGGTGGCCAACTACGGGTCGGCCGCCGGGGAGCTGGCGGCATGCGTGAGCGCCGTCGGTCTCGCCGATCGCTCCGACCTGGCCATCCTGGAGCTGGCCGGGCCGTCCGGGCAGCTGCGCCACCTGTCCCAGCGGCTCACCGGCAGCGAGGTGTCCCCCGGCGGCGCCGTGCTGAGCGCCGGCGGCTGGTGGTGTGCGGTGACGCCCGGGCGGATGCTGGTGCTGTGCCAGACCCGCCAGGCCGACCGCCTGCACGCTGTGCTCCGGGCCCGCGTGGCGCGGCGCTCGGCGCTCACGCTGAGCGACCGCACCACCCAGCTGGCGGCGCTGGCCGTCGTGGGCCATCACACCTCGGCACTGCTGGCCGAGCTGGGCGTCTACGGCGAGTCGGGCGACCCGCGCGACGTGCCCCCGCTGACCACACACACCGTCGCCGGCGGCGAGGTGCTGTGGTTGCTGGAGTCCGACGACAGGGCGCTCGCCCTGACCGCGGCGCCGGAAGCCCCGGCCGTGTGGCACGCCATCGAGCGCGCCGGCCGGTTGTTCGGCCTCTGCGCCGTCGGCCAGGAAGCGCTGGCCCGCTACGGGCTGATCCGCCGCATCGCGAGCCCGCTGTAGGGCTCGCGCCCCGCGACCTCGGGACCGATCCCCGCCGCCCCCGGACACGGAGGCGGGGATCGGCTGATCGCCGCGGTCCGCTGAGAGGCCGAGCCTGCCCCCGACCGCGACCGGCCCATGAGTGAGATGACCGCCGTTGACATCGTGTCCGCCGAGCGGGCGCTGGTGGAGCTGATCGCGCTCGAGCGCGAGCTGGTCGAGCTCGAGTACGTCCGACGTGCCGACGCTCTGGAGCGCGTCTCGGAGGCGGTACGCCGGCTCGGTGAGCAGGGCTCCACCGAGGGGCTGCTCACCCGCGCGGCGGCGGAGCTCGTCGCGGGCTCGGAGTTCGATCGCGTCCTGCTCTCCGAGGTCGTGGACGGCCGGCTCGTCCCCCTCACCATCGCCGACAGCAGCGACCAGGCTGCCGCGGACGCCGCCTTGGCGGCGCTGGGCGAGATGACCATCGCGATCGAGTACCCCGTGGTGGAGCACGAGGTCGCCCGGGCGCGCGAGGCCATGGTGGTCATGGGGCACGAGGCCGGCGCCCGCACCCCGGTGGCGCTGGCCCGCACCCTTGGCTGGACGTCGTACGTGGTGGCGCCACTCGTGGTCGGCAACAGCACCATCGGCCTGCTGCACGCCGACGCCACCCGCAGCGGCCGGACGATGGACGGCCTCGACGGCGAGGTCGCCGACCGCTTCGCCCAGGAGCTGGCCGGCGTGTGCGAGCGCGCCGTGCTGCGCCACACCCTCGAGCTGCATCGCGCCGAGCTGAGCGCCGCCGTGCACTGGATGAGCGCGCGCGTGGGCCGGCTGGAGGACGCGGCCGGGATCGTGAGGCCCCGTGCCGTGGGCGGGGACGCCCGGCTCGTGGAGTCGCTGACGGCACGCGAGCTCGACGTGCTGCGCCTGCTCGCCCGCGGCAACACCAACCTGGCCATCGCCAGCGCACTCGTCGTCCGCGAGGGCACGGTGAAGTACCACGTCAAGAACATCCTGCGCAAGCTGGGGGCGACCAACCGCGCGGACGCCGTGGCGCGCTTCGTCCGGGCCGGGAGCGGTGACCGCCCATGACCGTCAGCGCCGCCCGCCCCAGCCCCAGCACCGGCCGGCGACTCGACATCGCGCTGGAGGGCCGCGTGGCCGCGGCCGTCGCCCGCGCCGAGGCGCTCCTCGGCGACCGGGTGCCGAGCGACGGCTCGGCCGCCGACGCGCTGCGCGGCCTCATCGACGCGCTGACCGCGTCGGTCGCCGCCGACGGCGAGGACGCACCCTCCGCGGTCTGCGAGCAGC
>DATJTQ010000199.1:0-19884 GCA_035503355.1 Solirubrobacteraceae bacterium | reverse complement strand
GTCCCCGGCACGCCGGCGAGCGCCTGCGGGTGCACCCCCACCGGCGTGGCCAGGACCGGCACATCGCAGGCCAGCGCCTCGAGCACGGCCAGCCCGAACCCCTCGCGCTCGGAGGGGACCAGCACCGCGTTGGCGGCGTTGACCCAGAGCGGCACCTGCTCGGGGGCGACCTCGCCGAGGGTCAGGAGCGGGACCCCGTCCGCGACGACGACGGCGCGGTCATAGCGCTTCTCGGGCCGGGCCGGGTCGGCGGCGAAGAGCAGGTAGGGCCCGTCGGGGTCCAATCCCAGGGCGCGGCGGGCCTCGGCCCGGTCACGGCGGGCAAACCGGGTCAGATCCACGCCGGCGGGCAGCACCGCGGGGCGTCCGCGCATCGCCCAGCGCGGGATCGCCGCGGCCATCGGCTCGGAGACCACGGCGACGAGGTCAGACAGGCGCAGGCCGGCGAGGGTGACCGGCCGCGAGCGAGGGTGGACGAGATCGGTGCCGTGCAGCGTGACCGCGCGCGCCCGGGCCCGGGCGGCCAGAGCGGGCCATTGGGTCAGGCCGAAGTGGGCGTGGACGATGTCAAACCGGTCACGGCGGTGGCGCGCCCATAGTGCCCGGGCGCCGGCGACATAGCCACCGGGCGCGAAGGCGAACACCTCGACGTCGGCCTCGCCCGTGCGCCGCAGCGCCGCCACCTGATCGGCGACGAAGCTGCCCAGCGCCGGCCGCTGAGCCGAGGGGTACATGTTGGTGACGATCAGCGCGCGCACGGTGGCGGCGAGCCTAGATGGTGGGAGGGTCGCGGGCCCGCGGCCCCGCCGCCGGCTTTGGCACCATGGTCACCGTGTCCGGACCCTCCGAGCTCCCGGTCGCCGTCTTCGATTCGGGCGTCGGCGGCCTCACTGTGCTGCACGAGCTGCTGGTGTCGCTGCCCGGCGAGGACTATCTGTACCTCGGCGATACCGCGCGGCTGCCCTACGGCGACCGCTCGGCGGCGGAGCTGCGGAGCTTCGCGGTCGAGATCGCCGAGCACCTGCTCGACGTCGGCGCCAAGCTGCTGGTGGTGGCCTGCAACTCGGCGAGCGCGGCCGCGCTCGACACCCTGGAGGCTCACCTGGCCCGGACCGGGCGCGACGTGGACGTCATCGGCGTGCTCGGCCCCGCCGCCCAGCAGGCGGTGGCGGCCAGCCACAGCGGGCGCATCGGCCTGCTGGCGACCCCGGCGACGGTGGCCAGCGGCGCCTACGAGCGGATCGTGCGCGTCGCCGATCCGCATGTGCACCTGGAGTCGGTGGCGTGCCCGGCGCTGGCCTCGATCATCGAGGCGGGCTTCCCGTTCGACGAGCACCTGATGGGCGTGGTCCGCGACTACTGCGCCCCGCTGCGGGCCGCCGAGGTCGACACGGTCATCCTGGGCTGCACCCACTTTCCGCTCATCGCGCCGATGATCCGGCGGATGCTGGGCCGGGGGGTGACCCTGGTCACCTCGGGCCCGGGCGTGGCGCGCAGTGTCGAGCGCGCTCTGGCGGCGCGCGGCCTGCTCAACCCGCGCAGCGGCGAGGGCAGCTATCGCTTCCGCTGCACCGGCGACGTGGGCGCCTTCCAGGCGCTGGGCACCCGGTTTCTCCAGATGCCGCTCGGCGAGGTGGACCACGTCGAGCTGCAGACGAGGCTGGCGGCGTGAGCG
This sequence comes from Solirubrobacteraceae bacterium, assembly GCA_035503355.1. Lineage (GTDB taxonomy): Bacteria > Actinomycetota > Thermoleophilia > Solirubrobacterales > Solirubrobacteraceae > Palsa-465. The sequence continues at coordinate 18,209 of DATJTQ010000199.1, read as the reverse complement.
AGCCGGCTCCGTCGCGCAGCTACGGGCGCACGCCGGCGCAGCTGCGGCCGGCGACGATCGAGCCGGGGTTCGTGCGGACGGCGTCGGGGTCGGCGCTCATCTCGATGGGCGAGACCCGCGTGATCTGCACCGCCTCGGTGCAGGACGGCGTGCCGCGCTGGATGGCGGGCTCGGGGCGCGGATGGGTCACCGCCGAGTACGGAATGCTCCCGGCCTCCACCGGAGAGCGCAAGCAGCGCGACGCCACCCGGGGGCGCCCGGATGGCCGGACCGTGGAGATCCAGCGGCTCATCGGGCGATCGCTGCGCGGTGTGGTGGACTTCGAGGCGCTCGGCGAGCGCACGATCTACGTCGACTGCGACGTGCTGCAGGCCGACGGCGGCACCCGGTGTGCCTCGATCACCGGCGGCATGGTGGCCCTGCGGCTCGCCTGCGAGGGCCTGGTGCAGAAAGGCGCGCTGACCAAGGTGCCGCTCAACGGGTCGGTGGCGGCCGTGTCCTGCGGGATGGTCGCCGGGGTGGCGCTGCTCGACCTCGACTACTCAGAGGACTCGACCGCCGAGGTCGATGCCAACGTGGTCATGACCAGCGACGGTGGGCTGGTGGAGGTCCAGGCGACGGCCGAGCGCACGCCGCTCTCTCGCGCGCATCTCGACGAGCTGCTCGTGCTGGCCGCCGGCGGGATCGAGTCGCTGCGCGCCCTGCAGGACGCCGCGTAGGCGGAGGGCTCCGATGGCCACGCCCCGCTCGCTGCTGCTCTCCACCCGCAACCCCCACAAGGTGCGCGAGTTCAACCGCCTGCTGGCGCCGGCGCAGATCGCCGTGGAGCCGCTGCCTGACGATGTCGTGCTGCCGCCCGAGGACGGGGACACGTTCGCCGACAACGCGCTGCCCAAGGCGCGCGCGGCCGCGCACGCCACCGGCCGGGTGGCCATCGCCGATGACTCGGGGATCGAGGCCGCGGCGCTCGGAGGCCGCCCCGGGGTCCGCTCCGCGCGCTACGCGGGTCTCGAGGCGACCGATGAGGAGAACCTGGCCAAGCTCATGGCCGAAGCGCCCATCGGCAGCGAGCTGCGCTACGTCTGCGCGCTGGCCTACGTCGATCCGGTCGGCGGCGCCGAGCACGTCGTCTTCGGCTACTGCACGGGGCGCCTGGCGGGGGAGGCCCGCGGCACGCACGGCTTCGGCTATGACCCGGCCTTCCTGCCCGACGGCGACTACGACGGGCGGACGATGGCGGAGCTCAGCGATGCCGAGAAGGACGCCATCAGCCACCGCGCCGGAGCGGTCGCGGCGCTGCTGGCGTGGCTGCCCGGCGCTACAGCAGGTTGATCCCGGCCGAGATGGCAACGGCCAGGGTGACGCCGGCGTACCCGTAGTAGCCGTCGAGCAGGAGAACGAGGACGGCGATCAGACACGCGCCGACGGTGACCAGCCACGCAGCGCGGCCGATGTTGACGGTGGTTTCTTCAGTGTCCACGGGGATATTGTCGCCTCTGGCCAGGACGTCCGCGCCGTCGCCGGACGCCATCCGCGGCCGATGGATTGTCGCAAATTGCGGAAAAAGGGGCCTGTCGCGTGGTTTTCCGCCGGAATCGTGGCAAGAATGGGTCAGCGCACGCTTCCGGGAGGGCCATCGCTGTCCGCAGACCGTGTTAGCGTCGGGGTTTCCTACCAAAGTACAAGGAGGAGCAAGTGACCAAATCTGAATTCGTGGACCAGGTTGCCGACCGGGCCGGACTCAGCAAGAAGGACGCTGGCGACGCCGTCGACGCGATGCTCGAGACGATCGAGAGCGCACTGAAGCGCGGCAGCGATGTCGTGTTCTCCGGCTTTGGCAAGTTCAGTGTGTCGGACCGCAGCGCGCGCGAGGGCCGCAACCCGGCCACCGGCGAGAAGATCCAGATCGCTGCCTCGCGGGTCCCCAAGTTCACCGCCGGCGCGGCGCTGAAGAAGGCCGTCAACTAGCGGCCACGGAGGCGCGTGGCCGAAGGACTCAACGCCGCCGTGGAGGCGGCATCCAAGCTGACGGATCAGCCGTCCTCCGGCCACATTCAGCCGATCGGATTCGGCGACAGGCTCGCCGACCGCGTTCAGCGCAGGCGATCGCAGATCGTCCTGGGGCTGGACCCCGATCCCGCGCGCCTCTGGCCTGAAGCACTCGAGCTGGCGGGTGGGACCGCGTCCGGGACCCGATCCCACCCGCCGATCGCCGAACAGGCCGCGCGCGCGGTCGCCGCGCACTGCCGGCTCGTCCTGGACGCGGCCGCCGACCAGTGCGTGGCGGTCAAGCCCCAGGTGGCCTGCTTTGAGCGTCTCGGCGCGCCCGGATGGTCAGCCCTGCGCGAGGTGGTGCAGGACGCGGGCCAGCGCGGGCTGGTGGTGATCGCCGACGCCAAGCGCGGGGACATCGACATCTCGGCGCGGGCCTACGGGCAGGCGTTCTTCGGCGCCACCCCGACGCCCTTCGGCGAGGTCCCCGGCCTGGGCGCCGACGCGCTGACGGTCAGCCCCCTGCTGGGCCGCGACTCGCTGGCCCCGCTCATCGCGGCGGCCCGCGAACAGGGCGGCGGCCTGTTCGCCCTGGCGCGAACCTCCAACCCCGGCGCGGCCGACGTGCAGGATCGTGAGCTGGCCGGCGGCGGGACGGTGAGCGAGGCGGTGGCGGCCATGATCGACGAGCTCGGGCACCCCGGCATCGGGGAGGCCGGCCTGTCAGATGTGGGCGCCGTCACGGGAGCCACCGCGCCGGAGCGGCTTCACGCACTGCGCGCGCTGATGCCGCATGCGGTGTGGCTGCTTCCGGGGATCGGCCCGCAGGGCGGCAGCGGTCGTGACCTCGCTCCGGCCTTCGCCCCCGGCCCGGCCGGTGGCCTGGTCTCGGCCTCGCGCGCGATCGTCTACGCGTTCGAGCGCGATGGGGCCACCGGGACTCCGGCAGCATGTGCAAACGACGAGGCAGCGCGGCTGCGGGAGCTCATCTGGGGCCTGTACGCCTGACCGCGGCGCCCTGAGCGCGCGCGGGAAGGCGTCTGAGCCACCAGTATGATCGCCCTGGGATGGTGGCTAAAATCGCGCGCTTCTTGGCGCCGATCGCACTCGCTGCGGTAGGGGTCGGGGTCTACCTCATCGTGCATTCGACGCTCAAGCACCAGACCACGACCATCACGACGACGAGCTCGAAGGTGGCCACCGGCCATAAGAGCAAGGCGCGCCACCACCACCGTGTGCCGAAGTTCTACATCGTCAAATCGGGCGACACCCTCGGCTCCATCTCATCGCGCACCCATGTCTCGGTCCCGACGCTGACCAGTCTGAACCCGTCGCTGGAGTCCAATCCGAACAGCCTGCAAGCGGGGCAGCGGCTGAGGCTGAGGCGTTGAGTCGCCGCCAGCTGGCGCGGCTCATCGCGACGGCGGTGAGCGGCGTGGCCATGTGGGGCGTTGCGCCGGCTGTCGCCGCCGCCCAGACGCCGCCCGTCCTCTCGGTGACCGCAGCGGCGCTGTATGCCCCGGCCACCCATCAGCTGCTCTACGGCGTCAACGCCAACAAGCGCGTCGCCATCGCCTCCACGACGAAGTTGATGACCGCGCTGATCGTGCTCCAGCACGTCCACAACCTCTCCACCGTGTTCACCCAGAACGACTTCACGGCCTCCGCGGCCGACTCGCAGATCGGTCTGGAGCCGGGCGAGCGCATGAGCGTCCACGACCTCCTGCTGGCCCTGATGCTGCCCTCCGCCGACGACGCCGCCGAGGACCTGGCCTACAACGTCGGCCACGGCTCGGTGGCACGCTTTGTGGGCATGATGAACGCGGAGGCTCGCACCCTGGGGCTGCGCCACACCCACTACAGCACCCCCATCGGTCTCGACACGCCGGGCAACTATTCGACGGCGACGGATCTGGTCAAGCTGGCCGAGTATGACCTGACCCACAGCGCGTACTTCGCCCGCATCGTCGCGATGCCCCGGGCCACCCTGTATTCGGGCAATCACGTGCGCTACGTGACCAACCGCAACGACCTGGTGGGCCGCTACCCGTGGATCGATGGAGTCAAGACCGGTCACACGCTGGATGCCGGTTATGTCCTGGTCGCCTCCGGGCACAGAGGATCAATGGCGCTGATCAGTGCCGTCCTCGGGACCGACTCAGAGACATCGCGCGACGCCAACACGCTGACGCTCCTGGACTACGGGACCAACTTCCGGATGTGGACGCCGGTGCGCAAGGGCGAGGTCATGGCGCACCCCACGGTCAAGGACCAGGCCAGCCTGCACCCCGAGGTCACCGCGGCCTCGACCTACAGCCGGATCCTGCCGCGCTCGGCGCGCGTGCACGTGACCGTGGCCGTTCCGCACCAGCTGGTGGGGCCGCTGCCGTCTCAGTCGGTGGTCGGCACCGCCACCGTCACCGACGGCAGGAAGGTGATGGCGCGCATCCCGCTCGTGCTCACCCAGAGGCTCCCCGCGGTGTCCGGCCTCTCACGGGCGGCGCGGTTCATCACCCGGCCGCTGGCGCTGGCGATCATCGCCGCCGCCGCGGCGGGCGGGGCGCTGCTGCTGCGTAACCTACGTCGGCGTCGGCGCATCGGTCGACGGGGTAGGGAACTGGAGGCGACATGATCATCACCGTCACCCTCAACGCCGCGATGGACAAGACGCTCGAGGTGCCCAGCTTCACGCCGGGGCGCCGCCACCGCACCGTCGATCAGACCACCATGCCGGGCGGCAAGGGGGTCAACATCGCCCGCGCGATCAAGCGCCTGGGCCAGCCGGTGATCGCCACCGGATTCGCCGGGGGAGCCACCGGCAACCGCATCGTCGAGGCGCTCAACGACGAGTCGATCCTCAACGACTTCGTGCGCATCTCCGACGAGTCGCGCACCAATACCGCGGTGCTCGACCCCACCACCGGGCTGCAGACCGAGATCAACGAGCGGGGTCCCGCCGTGTCGATGGGAGAGCTCGAGCTGTTTCGCGAGAAGCTGCTCTACCTGGCGCAGGGGGCGAGCATCTGCGTGTTCGCCGGCAGCCTGCCCCGTGGGATCGAGACCGACATCTACTTCTCGTTGATCCGCGAGGTCCGCCGCCTCGGCGTGACCACCATGATCGACACCGACGGCGAGCCGCTGCGGCTCTCCATGCGGGCCGAGCCCGACATCGTCTCGCCCAACGAGCTTGAGGCCGAGGAGTTGGTGGGGCACGAGTTCAACGACGCCGACGACCGGGCGCAGGCCGTGGTGGAGATGACGCGCCTGGGTGCCCACGAGGCGATCATGACCGTCTCTGACGGCTGCTACGCGCGCATCTTCGAGGCCGGTTCGCCGGCCCTGTACCGGGTGCGCATCGCCGAGCAGGAGGCCCGATCGGCCGTGGGCTCGGGCGACGCGTTCCTGGCCGGCTACGTCTGCGCGCGCTACGCGGACCGCGAGCCGGCGGAGTGCCTGCGCTTCGGAGTGGCGTGCGGCGCGGAGTCGACGCTGCATTTCGGCGCCGGGATCCTCGACGCCGCGCGGGTCGATCGCCTCCTGGGCGAAGTGGAATCAGAGCGCGTGGAGATCGCCGCCGAGATCGGCTGACGCGGCCGCCGGCGCGACTCCGCAACCTGCGCGTTTTATCGCCCTCCGGCCCCGTCTGGAGGGCGAATTCCCACTGCTAGCATCGCCGGGAGAGGGCGGCCGTCACCGCCCCGCTGAATCGTCCGCCGCGAGTTTTAGGATGCGTGAATGGAAGTAGAGATCGGCCGCGGAAAGAAGGCTCGCCGCGCATACGGGTTCGACGACATCGCCATCGTCCCTTCTCGACGAACGCGTGACCCTGACGATGTCGACATCTCCTGGACCCTGGGTCCGTATCGCTTCGAGCTGCCGCTGCTGGCCGCGGCGCTGGACGGGGTCGTCTCGCCCGATACGGCGGGGCTGATCGGCAAGCTCGGCGGCCTGGCCGTGCTCAACCTCGAGGGCATCTACTGCCGCTACGAGGACGCCGACGAGCAGCTCGAGCGGATCGCGACCTTCTCGCCCGACATCGCCACGCGCGAGATGCAGGACATCTACCGCGAGCCGGTCAAGCCCGAGCTCATCGCGCGGCGCATCGAGGAGATCAAGGCCCATGGCGTGGTCGCCGCGGCGTCGCTGACGCCCCAGAAGGTCCGCGCGCACTATGAGACCGCGCTGGAGGCCGGGCTCGACATCCTCGTCATCCAGGGCACGGTGGTCTCCGCCGAGCACGTCTCGCGCGACGAATCGCGGCCGCCGCTGAACCTCAAGGAGTTCATCCGCGAACTGGCGCCGACGCCGGTCGTGGTGGGCGGCTGCGCCTCCTACCACACGGGCCTGCACCTCATGCGCACCGGCGCCGCCGGTGTCCTGGTGGGCGTCGGCCCGGGCGCGATCTGCACCACCCGCGGGGTGCTGGGGATCGGCGTCCCGCAGGCCACGGCCATCGCCGATGTGGCCGCCGCGCGGTCGCAGCACATGCTGGAGACCGGCGACTACGTCAAGGTCATCGCCGACGGCGGCATGCGCAACGGCGGCGACATCGCCAAGGCCATCGCCTGCGGCGCGGACGCGGTGATGCTCGGGTCGGCCCTGGCCCGCGCCTATGAGGCGCCGGGGCGTGGCTACAACTGGGGCATGGCCACCTTCCACCCGACGCTGCCGCGCGGCACCCGGGTCGCCACCAAGCCCAACGGCACGCTGGAAGAGATCATCAAGGGCCCCGCGCGCGAGAACGACGGCACCTTCAACCTCATGGGCGGTCTGAGCACGTCGATGGCCACCTGCGGGTATCGGGACATCGCCGAGTTCAACCGCGCTGAGCTGATGGTCGCTCCCGCGCTGCAGACCGAGGGCAAGCATCTCCAGCGCGAGCAGGGTGTCGGCATGGGCGCCGGCAGCCGCGGCGCCGCTGTGGGAGTGGCCGATTAGCACCTCACCGTCGTCCGCCGCCGCGGCACTGCAGACTCTCGAGGAGTCGGCGGAAGTCCGCGGGGCGCCGGCCGACGACGGTCTGGAGGAGGTCCGCGCCGCCACCGACGAGGTGGTGGTGCTCGACTACGGCGGCCAGTACTCCCAGCTCATCGCCCGGCGCGTGCGCGAATGCGGCGTGTTCTCCGAACTGCTGCCCTACCACGTGGGCGCCGCCGAGGTGGCGCGCCGGCGGCCCAAGGGCGTGATCCTCTCCGGCGGGCCGGCGTCGGTGTACGCCGACGGCGCTCCCCGGCTGGAGGCCGCCCTGCTGGAGCTGGGCGTGCCGGTGCTGGGCATCTGCTACGGCATGCAGCTGATCGCGCTGGAGCTGGGCGGGCGCGTCCAGGGAGCCGAGGTGGGCGAGTTCGGTCGCTCGCAGCTGACCGTGTCCGAGCCGGGTCGCCTGTTGGCGGGCACACCCGGCGAGCAGACCTGCTGGATGTCTCACCGCGACACGGTGTTCGCGCCGCCGGCGGGGTTCACCGCGCTGGCCGCCTCCACGGCGTCGCCGGTGGCCGCCTTCGAGTCCGACGAGCGGGGTGTCTACGGCATCCAGTTTCACCCCGAGGTGGTGCACACTCCGTACGGCCAGCAGGTTCTCACCAACTTCCTCACCGAGATCTGCGGCTGTGAGCCGAACTGGAGCCCGGCGTCGGTCATCGAGGATCAGATTGAGCGCATCCGCGCCCAGGTGGGTCCAGACGGGCGGGCCATCTGCGGCCTGTCGGGCGGCGTGGACTCCTCGGTGGCCGCGTTGCTGGTGCATCGGGCCATCGGGGACCGGCTCACCTGCGTGTTCGTCGATCACGGCCTCATGCGCAAGAACGAGGGCGCCCAGGTCATCCAGGCCTTCCGGGACCAGTTCGAGGTGCCGCTGGTGGCCGTCGACGCCGAGGAGCGGTTCCTGGCCAAGCTCAAGGGCGTCAGCGACCCCGAGCGCAAGCGCAAGATCATCGGCGCCGAGTTCATCCGCGTGTTCGAGGAGGAGGCCGCCAAGCTCGAGAACGTCGAGTTCCTCGTCCAGGGCACGCTGTACTCCGACGTGATCGAGTCCGGGGGCGGCACCGGCGCCGCGACGATCAAGTCCCACCACAACGTCGGGGGCTTGCCCGATGACCTTCAGTTCGGGCTGGTGGAGCCGTTGCGGGCCCTGTTCAAGGACGAGGTGCGCGCGGTCGGGGCCGAGCTCGGCCTGCCCGAGCGCCTGGTGTGGCGCCAGCCCTTCCCCGGACCAGGCCTGGCCATCCGCGTCGTCGGCGGGGAGGCGACCAGGGAGCGCCTGGACATCCTGCGCGAGGCCGACTCGATTCTGCAGGAGGAGATCCGCAAGGCCGGCCTGTATCGGGACCTGTGGCAGTCGTTCTGCGTCCTCCCCGACATCCGCACCGTCGGTGTCCAGGGTGACGAGCGGACCTACGGCAACGTCATCGCCATCCGTGCCGTTACCAGCGACGACGCCATGACCGCCGACTGGGCGCGCCTGCCCTATGACCTGCTGGAGCAGATCGCCAGCCGCATGATCAACGAGATCCGGCCGGTGGGCCGGGTGGTCTTGGACATCACCTCCAAGCCGCCCGGCACGATCGAGTGGGAGTAGCCGGGCGCGCTCAGCCGAGCGCGGGGGCGCGGGCGATCACCGAGCCGACGTAGGGCGCGAGGTCCTCGGGCAGCGCGTCGCGCGCGAACCAGTCCACCATCGCGAGCTCGCCGCGGTCGATGGTCAGTGACGGCTCGCAGAGCTCGGCGCGGAAGCAGTGGATGGTGTCGCGGCGATGGTTGACGGTGCCGCGGACCTCGCCGATCTCGACCCACTGCGCGCCGCTCAGCCCCAGCTCCTCACCCATCTCGCGGCGGGCCGCGGCCGAGGGGGGCTCGCCGCGCTTGATCGCGCCCCCGGGGACGTCCCACGCCCGGCTGCCGTAGGTGTGACGCACCAGCAGGACGCGATCGCGGCAGGTCACCAGGCACTTGACCCCCTCCTTGGGCGGCCGCCGGACGAACCAGAACACCTGCAGGCCCCGGTACGCCACGCGATAGCCGAGCCTGCGGAGCGTCAGCTTGACGGGCACAGCTACAGGGTAGGCGGGCGCCCCCCGGTGAGCTCAGCGGGGCGGTGCCGCGCGGCGGGCGCCCCCCGGTGTGCTCAGCGGGGCGGTGCCGCGCGGCGGGCGCCGTTCTTGATCTCGTACATCGCGCCGTCGGCGGCGGCCAGGGCCTCGCGTTCGCCCGCCGTGTGCTCATCGAGGCTGGTGACGCCGACGCTGGCGCCGACGCCCACCTCGGCCCCGCGCACCGCGACGCGGGTCAGCGCCACCTCGCCGGCCACCGCCTCGGCGACCCTGACCGCCTGGTCGTGCGCGGTGTCGGGCAGGATGATGGCGAACTCGTCACCGCCGATCCGCGCGATGCAGTCGGTGGTGCGCAGACGACGGCGCAAGGTGTCGGCGATGGCCACCAGCAGCTCGTCGCCGACGGCATGGCCGTGGGTGTCGTTGACGAGCTTGAAGCCGTTGAGGTCGACCAGCAGCAGCGCCGCCGGCGGGGCCGAGCGTCGCTGGCACTGGGCGATGTGGCGACGGAGCTGGTGCTCAAAGGCGCGGCGGTTGTAGAGCTCGGTGAGGTGATCGTGGTCCGCGAGGTGCTGCAGGGCCAGCTCCAGCCGCCGGCGGTCGGAGATGTCGACGATCTGCGAGATGAGGTGCACCGGCTCGCCGTCCTCGTCGCGGACCAGCGAGACCGACAGGCTGGCCCACACCTGATCACCGTCCTTGCGGATGTAGCGCTTGGGCAGCGTGTAGCGCTCGATCGCGCCCGCGAGGAGCCGCTGCACCTCGTGGACGTCGGTGTCGAGGTCGTCGGGATGGGTGAGCTGCCCGAAGGTCTGGCTCAGCAGCTCGTCCTCCGGGTACCCCAGCAACTCGCAGGCGGACTGGTTGACCTTGAGAAACCGTCCCTGGAGGCTGACCAGCGCCATGCCGATGGGCGCGTTGGCGAAGGCGTTCTCAAACAGCCGGGCCGCCTGCGCCGGGGACTCGGGCACGGGCGGATCAGCGTCCAGCGGGCGATCCCAGTGCATTCGGTCTGGTGGTGGGGGACGGGGTACGGTCAGCGGACGCTGCTCACGGCCCCTTGTACACCGCCGTGACAGCACCTCTGGCGCGCAATGGTGAGCTTTGTCTACCCGTTTTCGCGGGGATCCTCGCGGGGTCACGGAGGTCTATCCGCCGGTTGTGCCGAGGTCTGGCTATCATCGTCGGCCTGTTGCGCACGCTGCGCGCGACAACACCGTGCCATGAAGACCTACGTAGCCAATCCCACCGACCGCGAGCGCAACTGGCTGGTCGTCGACGCCGAGGGCAAGACCCTGGGCCGTCTGGCGACTCAGATCGCCGACGTGCTGCGCGGTAAGCGCAAGCCGACCTACACGCCGCACATCGACACCGGCGACTTCGTGATCGTCGTCAATGCCGAGAAGATCGCGGTGACCGGCAACAAGCGTGCCGCCAAGATGTACTACCGCCACTCGGGGTATCCCGGCGGCCTGAAGTCCCGCACGCTCAACGACATGCTGGAGCGCCGCCCCGAGGAGGTCATCCGGCTCGCCGTCAAGGGCATGCTCCCGCGCAACCGGTTGGCGCGAAAGCAACTCACCAAGCTCAAGGTCTACGCGGGTCCCGAGCATCCGCACGCCGCCCAGCAGCCGCAACCGATGGAGATTTCGCAGTGAGCGACGCAGAGCATCCCGAGGACGAGCCGCGCCCCGACGGCGAGGCCGCCGCCGACGAGGTCCCCGCCGAGACGGCCGAGGAGCCTGCCGCGCAGGCGCCCGAGCCCGCCGCCGAGGAGCCCGCGGCCGCTGAGGAGCCCGCGGCCGCTGAGGAGCCCGCGGCCGCCGAGGAGCCGGAGCCCGCCGCCGAGGAGCCCGCGGCCGCTGAGGAGCCGGCGCCTGCCGCCGAGCCGGTGGCCGAGGCCGAGCCTCCCGCGCAGGAGCCCGCCGCTCCCGCCGAGACGCCCGCCGCCGCCGAGGCCCCCGCCGCTTCGACGCCCGTCGGGGCCGAGCAGCCGCCGGTTGAGACCGACGCCGAGGACGACGACGAGGAGGAGCTCAGCCCACGTCTGCGCCCGGAGATCCCCGGTGCCGATCTCATCCCCGACCTCGTCTCCGACAGCGATGAGTTCATGGACGCGGAGTCGCGCGCCGCCGCCGAGGCCGCGGCCGAGGAGGCTGCCGCCCGCGCCCAGGAGCAGGACTCCGACCAGGAGTCGCAGCCGATCGCCGACGCCGCCATCGATCTCGCCGCCGGCGCCCGCTACACCGCCACGGGCAAGCGCAAGACCGCGGTGGCTCGCGTCATCCTCAAGCCGGGCAGCGGCACCTACGCCATCAACGGCAAGGAGCTCAACGACTACTTCCCGCGCGAGACGCTGCAGCGCATCATCCGCCAGCCGCTGGAGACCGTCGGCTACGAGTCGCGGATGGACGTCGTGGCGCGGATGCACGGCGGCGGTGTCGCCGCCCAGGCCGGCGCCCTGCGCCACGGGATCTCCCGCGCCCTGCTGGAGGCCGACCCCAACCTTCGTGGCGAGCTCAAGCGCCGCGGATTCCTGACGCGCGACCCGCGGGTCAAGGAACGCAAGAAGGCCGGCCTCAAGAAGGCCCGCAAGCGGCCGCAGTTCTCCAAGCGCTAGTCGCGCGTCGCCGCTCCTCGCCCATGGCCCGCCAGCTCTTTGGCACCGACGGCGTTCGGGGCCGTGCCGGTGAGTTCCTGAGCGCCGAGCTGGCGCTCAAGCTGGCGCGGGCCGCGGTGGGCCGCTGGCAGCAGCCGTCGGGCTCGGGGTCCGATGGGGCGAAGGCCAGCGACGGCAACGGGCGCGCGCAGGTCCTCATCGTGCGCGACACCCGCGAGTCGGGAGAGATGCTCGAGTCGGCGATCGCGGCCGGCGTCACCGCGGCCGGTGGCGACGCGCTGCTCGCGGGCGTGCTGCCCACGCCGGCGGCTTCGCTGCTTGTCCGCCGTCATCAACTGGCCCTGGCCGCGGTCATCTCAGCCTCGCACAACCCGTTCGAGGACAACGGGATCAAGATCTTCGCCGACGACGGCTTCAAGCTCGACGACGACACCGAGCACGAGATCGAGGCGGCGCTGGAGCAGCCTCCCACGATCCCGGAGCAGATCGGGCGTGTGCGCCGGCTCAACGGGGCGCTGGAGGACTATCTACGGGCCCTGCACGAGCGGTTCGCGGGCCTGGACCTCAGCGGCCGCCGCATCCTCCTGGACTGCGCCAACGGAGCCACGTTCCGGGCGGCGCCGGAGATCTTCCGCCGCCTCGGCGCCGAGGTCGAGACGATGGCCGATCAGCCCGACGGGCGCAACATCAACGATGGCTGCGGCTCCACCCACCTGGAGGCCGTCATCGACCGGACCCGGGCGGGTGGCTTTGAGGTGGCGTTCGCCTTCGACGGCGACGGTGACCGCGTCCTGGCCGTCGACGGCGACGGCGCGATCGTCGACGGCGACGAGCTCGTCGCCCTCGCCGCGCTGCACCTGCATGCGCGCGATCGCCTGCCCGGCGGGGGCGTCGCGGTGACGGTGATGACCAACTTCGGCTTCCACACCGCCATGCGCGAGGCCGGCGTCGAGGTGGCGGTGACCGCCGTCGGCGACCGCTATGTCCTCGACGAGCTGCGCCGCCGCGGCTGGGCGCTGGGCGGCGAGCAATCGGGGCACATCATCGACCTGGGCTTTGCCCCCTCCGGGGACGGCATCGCCAGCGCGCTGCTGACGCTGGAGGCGCTGGACGGACGCGATCTGCGCGATCGCGGCGCCATGGAGAAGCTGCCCCAGCGGCTGGTCAACATCCGCGCCGCCGACCGCCAGTCGCTGACCTCGGCGATGGAGGCACCGGTGCTCAGCGCGGCGATCGATCGCGAGCAGTCGACGCTCTCAGGCCGCGGCCGCGTGCTGGTCCGCGCCTCGGGGACCGAGCCGCTCATCCGGGTCATGGTGGAGGCGCCCACGCAGCGTGAGACCGACGACGTGTGCGAGCGTCTCACGCAGGTCGTCAGGTCGGTCCTGACCGCCGCCTAGATGGTTGATTCCACGGCCGCGTGGAGGCCGGGGGAACCGGGCCCACCCGCCATCGAGCCGGTCAAGGACGCAGGACCGAAGGTGTGGCCCTGCCACATCGAGGTCCGAGGACGCCGATCCGGCGATGCATCATCCGGATTCATCCGGCACGCGGGGTCGTGGAATCAACCATCTAGCCACGGCGGCGCCGGGGGCGCCCCGCGGCGGCCGCCGCGGACGCCCAGCCGCGGCGGTGCCGGAGCCGCTGACAGCCGCGCGGCAGGAACCTCTCTCGCCGGCCGTTAACATCGAAGGTCCTTCCCTGCCGCAGAGACCGACCGCTTGGGCAGGCAAGCGGACCCGACTTTAGGCAGCGCTACCCCTGGAGGCATCGCAACATGTGCGGAATCGTCGGCTACGTCGGTCCCAGAAAGGTCCGGCCCCTGCTGATGGAGGGGCTGGAGAAGCTCGAGTATCGCGGGTACGACAGCGCCGGGATCAGCGTTCTCGACGGTGACCGCGTCGATGCGGTGCGCGCCGTGGGCAACCTGGCCGCGCTGCGCACGGCGATCGCCCAGCGCGACGCCGCGGCGGCCCCCGTGGACGGCGGCTCGGTGGCCGTGGCCGAGCGTCCGGTGCCACAGACCGGGATCGCCCACACCCGCTGGGCCACCCACGGCCGGGTCACCGAGGAGAACGCGCACCCGCACTACGACACCACCGACAGCGTCCACATCGTGGTCAACGGGATCGTCGAGAACTACATCGCGCTCAAGGTCCGCCTGGTCGAGGAAGGCGCTGTGTTCACCTCCGAGACCGACGCCGAGGTGATCGCCCATCTCGTCGCCCATCACTACGACGGCGACCTGCTGGAGGCCGTCCGCGCCGCCTACGCCGAGCTGCGGGGCCACTACGCCTTCGTCGCGCTCACGGCGCGCGAGCCGGGCGTGCTGGTGGGCGCGCGCAAGGAGTGCCCGCTGATCGTCGGGCGCGGCGACGGCGAGACGTTCATCGCGTCCGCCATCCCCGCCTTCCTGCGCGAGACCCGCCGCGTGCAGTACATCGGCGACGACGAGCTGGTGGTGCTGCGCCCGGAGGGCACCGAGTTCTACACCGCGGGCGGCGAGCCGGTGCACCACGACGTCGTGGAGATCGACTGGGACGCCGACACCGCCGAGAAGCAGGGTTTTGAGACCTTCATGCTCAAGGAGATCCACGAGCAGGCCGACGCCGTGGCCGAGACCATCGGCGAGCGCGCCGCCCGCGGCTGGGGCATCGACCTCGGGGATCTGTCCCCGAGCACGGACGCCCGGCCCAGCCCCATCGACGACGACCTGCTCCGCAACATCCGCCGCGTCGTCATCGTGGCCTGCGGCACCGCCTACCACGCCGGTCTCATCGGTCGCTACGCGATCGAGCACTGGGCTCGCATCCCCGTGGAGGTCGACATCGCCTCCGAGTACCGCTATCGCGATCCGGTGGTCGGCCCCGAGGACCTGGTCATCGGGATCTCCCAGTCGGGCGAGACCGCCGACACGCTGGCGGCGATGCGCACCGCACGCCGAGGCGGCGCCAAGGTCCTGGCGGTGACCAACGTGATGGGTGCCCAGGCCACCCGCGAGGCCGACGGCGTGCTCTACACCCGGGCCGGGTTGGAGATCGGCGTCGCGGCCACCAAGACCTTCGTGAGCCAGATCACCGTGATGTATCTCCTCGCCCTGCGGCTGGCGGAGGTGCGCGGGGTGATGGACCGCGCCGAGCTCAAGCCCCCGATCTCCGATCTCAAGCGGCTTCCGCACATGATCGCGGAGCTGCTCGCCTCCGACGTCGGCGGCATCGAGTCGATCGCCGAAGCCCACTATCAGGCCGATTTCTTCCTCTACCTCGGACGCCACGTCGGGGTGCCGATCGCGCTCGAGGGCGCGCTGAAGCTCAAGGAGATCTCCTACATCGCCACCGACGCCTACGCCGCGGGGGAGATGAAGCACGGGCCGATCGCGCTGCTGGACGAGAACACCCCGGTCGTCGTGGTGGCGACCGAGTCCCCGGTGCTCGAGAAGGTCATCTCCAACGTCCAGGAGGTCCGCGCGCGCGGGGCTCGCGTGATCGCGGTGGCCACCGAGGGTGACGAGACGATCACCGAGCACGTGGACGAGGTGATCAGGGTCCCGCGCACCGACTGGATGCTGGCGCCGCTGCTGGCGGTGATCCCGCTCCAGCTGCTGGCGTACCACATCGCCCGCCTGCGCGGCCTCAACGTCGACCAGCCCCGCAACCTGGCCAAGACCGTCACGGTCGAGTGACCTTCATGGCGGCGGCGGGCGAGCCCGAGGCGTGCGGCTACTCCGTCGGCATCGACCTGCTGGAGATCGAGCGCCTGGAGCACGCGCTGGAGCGCCGGCCGCGGCTGGCCGAGCGGCTGTTCACCGACGCCGAGCGCGCCTACGCCGCCTCCCGGGCGAGGCCCGGCCAGCACCTGGCCGCGCGCTTCTGCGCCAAGGAGGCGGTGGCCAAGGCCCTGGGGCTCGAGGCCTGGAGCTTTCGCGACGTCGAGGTGACCTCCGCCGGCGGGCCGCCCGGGGTGGCCCTGCACGGCGCGGCGGCGGAGCGCGCCGCCGCGCTGGGAGTTACCGTCCGCATCTCGTTGACTCACACCCGCACCGATGCCGGCGCCGTGGCGATCGCGGCCTGCGATGAGTGACGCCGCGGCACGCGACGGCGGCCTGCCCGCCTGGCTGACGCCGCTGCCCGACGCCGAGCAGCAGCGCGCCACCGACGCCTGGGCGATCGGCGAGCGCGGGATTGCCTCGCTCGAGCTGATGGAGCGCGCCGGCGCCGGGCTGGCCGATGCCATCGGCGCGCGCGTGCCCGAGGGCCGGGTGGTCGTCGTGGTCGGCAAGGGCAACAACGGCGGTGACGGCCTGGTGGTGGCCCGCCTGCTGCGCGAGGCCGGGCGCGAGGTCGACGTGCTGATGCTCGCGCCGGGAGAGGAGCTGGGCGGCGACGCCCGGGTGAACTTCGATCGGCTGCCCTGGCCGGGGGCGCGCCCGTTCGAGCCCGAGGCGCTCAACGGGGCGGCGGCGGTGATCGACGCGATCCTCGGCACCGGCTTCAGCGGCGAGCCGCGCGACCCGGCCAAGGCGGCGATCGCGGCCATCAACGAGGTGGCCGGGGACGCCGTGGTGATCGCCTGCGACGTCCCCAGCGGGGTGGACGCGACGAGCGGCGAGATCGCCGGTGACGCCGTCCGCGCCGCCGCGACCGTCACCTTCCATGCCGGGAAGCCGGGTCTCTGGATCAATCCGGGCAAGGCCCATGCCGGCCACGTGACCGTCATCGACATCGGCATCCCCGAGGGCGCGCCGGTGGCCCCCTCGGTGGGTCTGATCGACGCCAGCGTCCTCGACGGCGTCCCGCAGCGCGGCCAGGATTCGACCAAGTTCGCGGCCGGCGCCCTGATGGTGTGCGGCGGGTCCACCGGCCTCACCGGCGCGCCCTGCATGGCCGCCGAGGCGGCCATGCGCGCCGGCGCCGGGTACGTCACCGCGCTCGTCCCGGCCTCGCTCAACCTCGTCGTCGAGCAGCGGCTGCTCGAGGTCATGTCGATCCCGCTGCCCGATAAGGAGGGCACGCTGACCCAGCCGGCGCTGGAAGTGGCCCTGGAGCGGGTGCAGCGCGCCGACGCGCTCGTCCTCGGACCGGGCCTGGGGCGCAAGCCCGGGACGTACAAGCTGGCGCGCAAGCTCGCGGCGGCGGTGGAGATCCCGCTGCTCCTCGACGCCGACGGACTCAATGCCCACGAGGGCCGGCTCCAGGCCCTGGCGGAGCGTGCCGCCGCCACCGTGCTCACCCCGCACGCCGGGGAGCTGGCCCGGCTGTTGGAGAGCGACAGCGCCGAGATCGGCGCTCACCGTCTGCGCTGCGTGCGCGACGCGGCGGCCCGCTCTGAGGCGGTGGTGCTGCTCAAGGGCGACGACACCATCGTCGCCTCCCCCGACGGCCGGGCGGCGGTCAGCCGCGGCGCCACCCCGGTGCTGGCCACCGCCGGGACCGGCGATGTCCTCTCCGGCGTCATCGGGGCCTTCCTGAGCAAGGGGATGGACCCATTCCACGCTGCGTGCGCCGGCGTGTTCCTGCACGCCCGCGCCGGGCAGCTGGCCGAGCGGACGATCGGGACCGAGGGCGTGATCGCCTCCGACGTGATCGCCCTGCTGCCGCGGGCGCGCGCCGGCGACGCGTGAGCGGACGCCGCCCGGGCACCGCTTTCAGACAAGATCTGCAGATGGCACTGCGCGCCCTGGCCCGGGTGAACCTGGCCGCGATCGAACGCAACGTCGTCGCCCTCCGGGGCCGGCTGGTCGGCGGGGCGGAGCTGTGCGCGGTGGTCAAAGCCGACGCGTCGGGTCACGGCGCGGTCCCCGTCGCTCGCGCGGCGCTGGCGGGCGGGGCGACGATGCTGGCGGTGGCCAGCGCCGGTGAGGCAGCGCAGCTGCGCGCCGCGGGGCTCACCGCGCCGTTGCTCGTGTTGGGCGCCGTCAGCTCCGAGGAGCTGCCGGTGGCGCTCGACGCCCGGGCGGAGCTGGTGGCGTGGGATCAGCGCTTCGTGACGGAGCTGTCGGCCGCGGTCTCGAGCCACGAGGAGCCGGTGCAGGTGCACGTCAAGCTCGACAGCGGCATGGGCCGGCTGGGGACCCGCGACGTCGAGGAGGGGTTCGCGATCGCGGCCTCGATCCGCGAGGGCGCGCCCGGCCTGAGACTCGCCGGGGCGATGACGCACCTGGCCACCGCCGACGGCGACCTGGACTTCGCCGCCGCACAGCTCGCCGTGTTCACCCCGTTCGCCGCCGAACTGCAGCGTCGCTTCGGACGGCTCCGCGTCCACGCCGCCAACAGCGCCGCGACCCTGCGCGTGCCCGCCAGCCATTTCGACATGGTGCGCTGCGGCATCGCCCTCTACGGTTGTGACCCCATGAACGAGGATCCTGACGCCACGGGCCTGGAGCAGGCCATGGAGCTGAGCACCTATGTGGCGGCGGTCAAGCCGGCGCAGCCCGGCGACAGCATCGGCTACGGGCGCCGGTTCATCGCGCAGCGCCCGACGTGGATCGCCACCATGCCGATCGGCTACGCCGACGGGGTGCGAAGGGGGCTGACCAACAACGGCGAGGT
>DATJTQ010000198.1:0-10845 GCA_035503355.1 Solirubrobacteraceae bacterium | reverse complement strand
AAGGCGCCGGCCACCAGCAGCGAGGTCACCAGCAGGATGCCGAGGGCGAGGATCATGGTGAAGCCCTGCTCGCCGCGAAGGCTGGGGAGGCGACGGCGCGGCCGGCGCCGGGGCGCGGCGCGATGGTTCAGAGGCATGGTCCGTAGTCCCCCGTGTCGGATGATGAGGCGCTGAAGTCGGGCGGCGTGGTGAGCCGCAGCGAGATCGCGTCGGTCTCGGGCACGGAGGCAGCGGCGAGCGCCGAGGCGCTCAGGCCGGTGGTGGTCGGCCCGACGTTCAACGCGATGATGACCTCCACCGTGTTGGCAGCGGCGGTGGACGACAGGCCGGTTCCCGTGTCGGCCAGCGGGTTCGCGGTCGGCACCGCGCCGGTCACCGGGTTGGGGTTGTTGCCGTCGATGACCGCCCAGTAGTAATTGCCGTCGGTGCCGAGGAACGGCTGGTACTGGAAGTACCGGAACACATCGATGCCCGACTGGGCGGTGACATTGGTGAGCAGCTGCGTCGTCGTGCCGGTGCCGGTTCGTGTCCAGCCGCTGCCGCCCGAGCTCGCCGTCACGCCGTAGGTCGTGTCGGTCAGCGTCGTGCCGCTCAGGGTGAGCTCGTGCCACACAGGCACCGGGCTCACCGCGTCCCCCGTGTAGCTGAGGAAGACCAGCTTCGTGGCCGTACTGCCGGCCTGGACCGGGACCGCGGCGCCGCCGACGCACGCCGAGTGCAGCTCGTTCTCGACCACCGTCATCGCCGTCCGCGCCTGCTGCGTGGCGCCGACGCGGGTGAGGGTCCCCTTGGTCTGGTGCAGGGTGACGATCATGATCCCGCTCAGGGCGATGACCACGACGATCGCGGCGGACATCGCCACGAGGAGCTCGACCAGGGTGAAGCCGTCCTCGCGCCGTGTGTTCAGGCTGGTCATGAGGTCGCCACCGTGCACTGGCCGGTCGTCGTCATCGCGATGGAGCCCGAGGGACTGGGCACGGGATTGGTGCCCGTCATGTTGGTGTTCCCCACCGTGGCGGTGCCGTACTTGTAGCTGCCCGAGGCGTTGGAGTCGGCGCAGACGGTGAGGGTGCCGCTGGGGGCGTAGGGCTGGCCCGGGTTGAGCAGCCACCCGTTGGTCGGCGCGGTCCCCCCGTATCCGCTCACGCCGTTGGCCGATGTCGCCACCGTCGCCTTGTAGCTGTCAAAGCACGACCCCGAGCGATAGGTGAGGACGATGTCCTTCGGCTGCGTGGTCTTGCTGGTGCCGCTCGAGTTCTTCGCGGTGAGCGTCGGGATGTAGAGCATCGGCTCCTGGACGGTGGCGCTGGAGACGATCCCCGGCTGCACCGTGGTGAGCTGGTACGTCGAGCCCCCGGAGTTGGGGTACTGCTGAAAGGAGCACTTGCCCGCCCACACCGCGTAGTTGTTGTTGTAGCTCGGCGTCGCCGGCGGCGTGGCCGTGTTCCACGGGAACAGCAGGGTGGGCGTGGTGAAGGCGCTGGCGGCAGTGGTGCTGGTCTGCACGGTGGCCGCGCTGACGTTGCCCGTCGTGCCGCTGCCGCTGTAGGAGAGGGCATCGGCCTGGCCGCCCAGCGTCGGGGCCGCGGTCGAGGTGGACGCCGCGAAGGTGGCCGCGATGCCGCCGGCCTTGCCCAGGACGAAGGTGTTGCCGGCCGGGGTGCCGGTGGCGACGACGCTGGCGGGCTTGGTGGGCGTTGCCGTGTTCGTCGAGTCCACGTAGCCCGTCTTGGTGGCCGTCACGGTGTACGAGCCTGCCGTCATCCCGGCAAAGAGCGCACACCCGGCGGTGTCGGTCTGACCCGACTGCCCGACGAGGCCGGTGGTCCCGCTCCCCGGAGCGGCCGTGACCGAGACGGCCTGCAACGGCGCGCCGGTCTGATCGGTGACCGCGGTCTGAAGGTCGCCGACGACCGGCCGGCTGATCAGCGAGTCGACGGAGATGCTCTGCGCGGTCTGTTGATAGGCCTCGGGCCAGCTGATGGTGGTGGAGACCTTGTAGAAGTCCTGCGCGGTCGAGGTGCAACTGGAGTTGCCCTGGGAGTCCTGGAAGGCCGAGGTGGACGTCACGGTGAACGTCGTCCCGTAGACGTTTGCCGTGCGAGTGGCCGGCGTGCCGCCGAGGCTGGCCAGCTGCTCATCGGAGAGCCCGTGGAGGCGCGCCTGCTCCTGTGTGGCCAGCGCGTCGGCCTCGGCGCGCAGCCGCTGATCGCCACTGGTGTGGGTGGTGGCGATGAGGGCCGTCGCGGTCGCCCCGGCGAGGAGGACCACGATCAGGGCGGTGATCAGCACCTCGATGAGCGTGAAGCCGCCATCGCCGGCCCTGAGGTGGGAACGGGCGTTGGTCACACGGGGTGTGAAGCTGCGGGTGCGCACGAGAATCACTCCACCTAGTCGGCGTCGTGGCTCCTGGCTTGAGCACTGCAGGCCTTCTCTGGACCGGTGTTAACGCGCGCGCAATCAACGGTTCCGTGGGTTCAAGCGCGGCACGGCCCGTGCCGATAAGGGACCGTGAGGCGGGCCCGCGTGATGCGCGCCTGGCCAACTCCCATTTTTGAGATGCCCGAGTTCGCTGATATGCGCCTACTGCTCGTCCACGCTCCCGGCGAGGGATCCGGGCTGACCGAGAGCGCCCTGGCCCGAGCGGGCTACGGCGCCGTCGTGACCACCTCTGACGCCTCACGGACACTTGAGCTCTGCGTCACCCAGCGCCCCGACCTCGTCCTGCTCGATCTCGATGCCGCCGGCGCCCATGACGCGTTGCACGCGATTCGCCACCTCACCGAGGGCTCCGACACGTTGCCCATCCTCGCTCTGGTGGCCGACGCGACGCCTGACATCCGCCACTGGGCCCTCTCGATGGGCGTCCGTGACTTCGTCGCCAAGCCCGTCGAGGACGCCGAGCTGCTCGTCCGGGTGCGCAACGCGCTGGAAGCCCGCGCTCTGAACCGCCGCCTGCGCGACCGCAACGCCGTCCTGCGCGAGGCCGTGCGCGAGCGCACCGGCGAGTTCGACACCGCCCGCGAGAGCCTTTCGATCCTCGCCGCCATCGCCGACTTCCACGACGACGACACTGACCAGCACGCCAAGCGGGTGGGGGTCGGCGCCGCGCTGATCGCCCAGGCCCTCGGCCTCGACGAGCAGTTCGTCGCCACCATCCGCGACGCCGCGCCGCTGCACGATATCGGCAAGGTCGGCATCTCGCGACGGATCCTGCTCAAGCCCGACAAGCTGACCCCGGCCGAGTGGATGCACATGATGCGCCACGTCGAGATCGGCGCGCGCATCCTCGCGCCGGCCCGCTCACCCGTGCTGCGGATGGCCTCCGAGATCGCCGGGACCCACCATGAGCGCTGGGACGGCAACGGCTATGTCGCCGGCCTTGTCGGCGCCGAGATTCCCCTGGCCGGGCGCATCACCGCGCTGGCCGACGTGTGGGACACCCTCACCCACGAGCGGCCCTACCGGCCCGCCTGGGACGAGGCCCGTGCCCTGGCCGAGATCGACGCCCAGGCCGGTGCGCACTTCGACCCGCGCATCGTCGAGGCCTTCCACACGATCGATCGGCGCCAGTTCGACGAGCCTCTGGCCGACGATCTCGCGCTGCGCGTCGCCTGAGCCGGCCCCGGGTCGCCCGAGCCGGCCGCGCGTCGCCCGAGCCGGCCCCGCGTCGCCTGAGCCGGCCTCCGTGGGCCACTCGTTGCCGCCTCCGTGGAAGCGCGCATGTCCGGGCTGTCTGCCGTGGAGCCTCGGGACGTGGCACGCCACAGACGTCAACGGCCTGCTGAGGGCGGCGAGGCACCGGCCGCGGTGAATGGATGTGGGCGTTTGCAGAGGAGTCTGCTTCTCCTATGTCAAGAGAAGTTCGGTATTTGCTGATTTTGGGGGGAGAGGGTTCTGGGTGTCGGGGTGCGGGGTGAGGAGGTGGTAGATGCGGCGGGCGAGGTGGCGTTTGAGGCAGCGGATGGCTTCGAGTCGGGTTTTGCCTTCGGCGGTTTTGCGGTCTAGGTAGGCGCGGGTGGCGGGGTCGGTACTGCTGTTGGCGATGGCGATGATGTGCAGCGCGCGGTTGAGTTGGCGGTCACCGCCGCGGTGCAATCGGTAGCGGGTGGTGTTGCCGGAGCTGGCGGGGATGGGCGCGACCCCGGCGTGGCGGGCGAACGCGGCGTCTGAGCGGAAGCGTTGCGCGCCGGCGGTGTGGCCGATGATGATCGCGGCGGTCACGGTGCCCACCCCGCGCTGGGCCAACAGCTGGGGTGAGTGGGCGCAGACCAGCGCGGTGAGTTCGTCGAGGAGATCGTGGTCCTCCTGGGTGATGTGGTTGATGCGGGCCAGGATGGTTTTGGCGACCCGTCGCTGCGCGCCCGGGGCCAGCCGTGCGAGCTGGCGGGCCAGACGGTCGCGGACCCGCTGGCTCTTGAGCCCGCGCTTGAGCTCAGCCTCCCAGCTGGGCGCGATCGCGACCAGCAGCCAGCGCAGCCGGTTGATCTGCCGGGTGCGCTCCACGATGAGCTGGTTGCGGTAGTCGCACAGCACCCGGATCTCCATCGCGGCCTCATCCAAATACGCCGCTGGGAAGCTCTCCAGGCCCTCGCGGACAGCGGCGCGAGCGACCGCGGTCGCGTCAACCGGATCAGACTTCCCTGGCGTGCGGGCGCTCTGGCGCGTCGGGCCGGTCAAGGCCGGCGCGACTCGGATCACTCGCTCACCCGCCGCGACCAACATCCGCTCCAGCCGCGCGGAGACATGCCGGCAGTCCTCGATCGCCCACACCCGCTCCTCATCAAGCCCGGCCGCGAACCGCAGCGCGTCCAGCATCCCATCGTCGGTCGCCGCGAGCGTGAGCTGACCGCGCACGACCCCGCTGACTCCGTCCACCGCCACCACCGTGTGCGACCGCTTGTGGGTGTCTGCCCCAATCACGATCATGTCTGCCATCCCCTTCGTTAGATACGCCTGACGGAGCGGACCCTCCGGCGGACATACCTCAGTCGGGGCGCAGCCACGCTCCTTATCTGTGCAGGACTGTCATCGCAAGACCCTCGTTGACCGAAGGGTGGGGCGTGGGCGGGGTGGGTGACGGTGGTCGGGTGCGCGCGGGCGCTCAGCCTTATCTCGGTGCTCGGCCCGGGTTGGCTCCGGGTCGGCGACATGATGGGTGGTGGGGTGATCCCGCGTGGGTATGCGGTGCGGCCGCTCGGTCTATAAGGGCCGTCCACGAACGGGTCGTGGCGGCAGGAGCGGGCGTGGAGCTGGCCGCGGTGCATCGGGGTGACAGAGAACGTGACGCGCACCGACCTCGGGTCAGATCGGAGCGATCGCTTCGTCGCCGAGCTCTCGCAACAGGTGATAGCTGCGCTTGAGAATCTTGCGCGCCACCGACAACCGCGCCCGGTTCGAGCCGAGACGTTCGGCGGCCTGAGCGTAATAGTCGTGGTCCGGGCTGCAGCGCCGAGCGGCGCACATCGACGCCTCGAACAAGGCCCACCGCAACGCCGGCGGACCTTGGCGCGAGAGGCGCCCGGGGGCGCGGCGCTGGTCAGACTGGTGCACCGTGATATCCAGGCCGGCGAACCGCACCGCGTCACTGGAGGAGGAGAACCGGCGCGCGTCGCCGAGCTCGGCCAGGATCGTCACCGCCGTCAGCTCCCCGACGCCGAACTGGCCCAGCAACGCCTTGCAGCCAGGCTGGCGTCGCGCGAAGGTCCGCAGCCGCTGGTCCATCGGCGCGAGCTGGATGTCCAGCGCGTCGATGATCGACAGCGCGACCGTGATCTGTTCCCGCGCCGCGGCAGGCAGGTCCTGGGCGGTCAGCCACTCGCGCCCAGCGAGCGTCAACAGCTCGCCGTGTTGGGGGCAGCCGTGGTGATAGAGCACTGACTGGATGCGCTGCTGCCACTCGCCACGCTGATGCGACAGCGTGTGGCGCAACCTGACCAGGGCGCGCAGATCGAGCAGATGCGCCGGCGCGATCCAGGACTCCGGCAGCCGCCCGATCATCATCAGCTCACGAATGTGACGGGCGTCGGCCCGGTCGCTCTTGGCGCGCTTCTTGTTCCCCCGCCGCGCCGCGGTCTCCGCCGGCTCAGCCAAGTGCACCACCGCTCCAACATTGGCCAGCTCGTCGGCCACGAACCGCCAACCCGTCGTGGCCTCCAACGCGACCTCGAGCTCCTGGCCGCGGAACTTCTCGCAAAACCGGCGCACCCCATCCCGATGCGCCGGCGTGATCCGCGACCGCATGATCTCCCCAGTCTCGGTATCGAGCCACTCTGCGGTGATCTGCGCTCGATGCTGATCCAGACCCATCACGATCGTCATGGCACGGCCTCCTCGCTCGCCAGGCTCACGCGACCCACGCCGCGCGCGGACGCCAGCAGACCTACCGCCAGACCCGGACGAGCCCGCCGCACATGCCATCTATCAAGTCACGCCGGCGGTCCTCGGTCGGCGACGGGCGACAAAGCAAGGCCCAGTCAGACCCACAGGTCGACAGGGAGATAACGAGTCAGCCCGCCGCCGCCCGAGAGCCAAACCCACCCACCGGACGTCACCAACCCCACCACCATCCCACTGAGGAGATAAGGGTTACCAGATAACCCTTATCTCCCACACTCCCGCCAAGGCCGGCCGTGGACGCTCCAAGCGCCGCACCCTCCTCCTCGACAGCCCGCGGACGCCCCAAGCGCCGCACCCTCCTCCTCGACAGCCCGCGGTTGACGTCGTGCAGGCCGCCCCGCGCCGCGTCGCGCCGAGGGCGCAGCCGGCCAGGGCCCACGGCGCCGCGCAGGCGTCAGTCGCCGGCGACCGGCTGCGGAACGCCCGCCGTCGGCTGGGACTGCGCGAACACGTCGTCCATCGACGTGCCCACGCGCCCCTCGGCGGCGAGCAGGAGCTTGAAGTCCTGGGGGCTGGTGGCCGCGGCCAGCGCGTTCTCCCGCGAGATGCGGCCTCCCTGCACGTGCGCGAACAGCGCCTGGTCAAAGGTCTGCATCCCGTAGAAGGCGCCCTCGGCGAGGATCGTCGGGAGCTGAGCCGTCTCGTCGGGGTTCATGATCGCGTCGCGGACGCGACCGGTGGTGCGCAGAATCTCCAGTGCCGCCACGCGGCCGCCGTCGAGCGAGGGGACGAGGCGCTGGGAGATGACCCCACGCAGCGACGCTGAGAGCATCGCGCGCACCTGGCGGTGCTGGTGGGGCGGGAAGAAGTCGATGACACGGTTGATCGTCTCGGGAGCGTCCGCGGTGTGCAGCGTCGACAGGACCAGGTGGCCGGTCTCGGCCGCCGACAGCGCGGTCTTCACCGTCTCCTCGTCGCGCATCTCTCCGATGAGGATGATGTCGGGGTCCTGTCGTAGCACGCGGCGGAGCGCCCGGCCGAACGAGCCCGTGTCGGAGCCGACCTCGCGCTGGTTGATGACTGAGCGCTTGTCGGCGTGCAGGAACTCGATTGGGTCCTCGATGGTGACGATGTGGCGCGCCGCGGTGGTGTTCACGTGGTCCACCATCGCCGCCAGCGTCGTCGACTTACCGGATCCCGTGGTGCCGGTGACCAGCACGATGCCGCGCGGCTCGTCGGCCATGTCGCGGACCGCCGCGGGCAGCCCGAGCTCGTCGATCGTGGTCACCCCGTACGGAATGCGGCGGCAGACGATCGAGATCGAGCCGCGCTGGCGAAAGGCGTTGACACGGAAGCGGGCCAGGCCCGGCACCGCGTAGGCGAAGTCGGCCTCGCCCTCGGTCTCCATCTCCTGCAGGCGGCCCGGATCGCGCAGCATCTCGCGCATCGCCCGCTCGGTGTCGGCGGGCATCAGCGGATCGGTCATCGGCAGCGGTGCGAGCTCGCCCGAGATGCGGACCATGGGCGGCGATCCCGCCTTGACGTGGAGGTCAGAGCCCTGCTGATCGCACAGGTACTGCAGGGCCTGCTGGAGGGCGAAGGTCACGGCGTCGTCTTCAGGAAGGCAAAGGGGGCAGAGCTGGCCTGGGCCTTGCAGGCGTCCTTGGGGAAGTTCTCCACGGTCCCGGTGGCGGGGTTATACGACACCGGCTGAGCAAGCGAGAGGTCGCAGATGCCCGCCGGGGAGACACGCTGATAGGCCTTGAGCGCCGCGGCCCGAGAGTGGGTCACCGTGCTGGTGATCTTCTCGACGTGCAGGATCGCCTCCTCCATCTGCCCGGAGTCAGAGGCCCAGGCAACGGCCTCGCTCTGGCCGGCCGAGAGCACGATCCCCGAGCAGCTGGAGCGGCTCGGACGGCACAGGCCCGGGCCGGCGTGCTGGACGCCGTCGCCGAGGCCGAAGACCGCCTGGCGGCCACCGGACATCACTCCGAAGAACATGATCTGCGGGTTGCCGGCGGAGGGCAGCGCGGTGAGGCGCGGGATGTTGTTGTGCACCGGCGCGTTCTCGCGACCGAACCGGATCGAGACCGAGTAGATCGTCCAGGACTGGTCTTGGCCCGACGTGCCGCCCTGGCTGGTGGGGGACACCGACGCGATGGTCGAGGTCGGGCTGTCGTGAGACGTGCCCGTCGAGGATGTCGCCGGGCTCGAGGAATCGCCCGAGGACGAAGAACCACCCGAGGACGCGTCGCTCGACGAGGACGAGCCGCTCGAGGACGGCGCCGGCGAGACCATCGCCACCGACGAGGGGGCGCTCGATGACGAGGAGCCACCCGTGGTCGGAGTCGACGAACCCGTCGTCGAGGTCGTCGAGGACGAAGACGAAGACGAAGACGTTGACGACGCGGGCTTGGCGCTCAGCTTGGGCACCCCGCTGGCGAACGGGTCGCGAGCGATCTTGGCCAGCACGACCTTCACCGGCTCGGTCGAGGCGGTGGTGGCGGTGGTGGTGGTCGTCTGCGCAGTGGTCGCCGAGGCCGCGGGAGGCACGGGCACGGTCGGGGTGGTGGTGGCGGAGGCTCCCTTGAGCAGGAACACGGGGACCGCGGCGAGCGCCACGACCAGGATCGCGACGACCATCCACAGCTTGCGCTCCACCAGATCGCGACGCAGCGAGCTCATCCTTGTCCTCCGGTCGGGGTGGTGGCCGGCTGGGCCAACTGGTAGATGGTGGCGCTGACGTTGCCCGTCAGGCTCGAGGCGCCCGACAGCGTGACGCTGTTGATGGCGAGCAGCGGACCCGTGGCATGAATGGTGCCGTGGGACATCGCGACGAGTCCGGTCAGCTTGCGCACGAGCTTGTTGAGCGCGACGTAGCCGCCGGTGAAGCTGAGCTGGACCGGCACCGGCGTCGCCCCCGTCGTGGCGCCGGGCGTCGTGGTCGTCGTCGTGGCGGCCGCGGCGCCCGTGGACCCCGACAGGGTCAGCGCCGTCATGGACACGTGCTCTGAGTCCGCGCTCTTCTCGAGCAGCCGCAGCAGCGCGGGGATGTTCGACTGCTCCGGCACGGCGAGCTTGAGCGACGCCCACTGCGCGCCGTCGGTCTTGAGCGCGGCCTGGGCGGCGCGGCCCACAGTGTAGCTCTGCTGGGCCGAGGCGAGCGTCTGGCGCTGCGCGGCGATCTGCGTGTCAAGGGACGCGACCTTCTGGCGTTCGGGCTTGAGGATCACCATGTAGAACCCGCCGAGCAGGGCGAGCGCGGCCACGACGGCCAGGACGATGCGATCACGTTTACGAAGGGTCATTGCGCGTTCCCGGTGGCCGAGGTGGTCGCGGTCGCCGCTGCCGGAGTGGCGGCGGGAGTCGTGGACGTCGCCGCAGCAGCGGTGGTGCCGGTGGCGGAGGTGCCGGTCGAGGGCGAGTCGAGGATCATCGACATGGAGAAGGTCACGGGGAACGGGCATCCGCCGCTGCCGGAGCTCGAACCCGAGCCCGACGAGGCGGAGCTCTTGGCGGGGCTGCCGCTGGTCGACGCCAGGACAACCGAGCTGACGCCGTTGACCTTGCCGAGCGCGACCATGGTGGCCGCCACGGCGGACTCGGTCGCGGCACAGCCCGCGATCTGGATCGGCTGTGAAGTCTGGGTGGTCGGCGCGCCGGTCGTCGCCGGGGTCGTTGCGGTGGTGGACGCGGCGGCGGCGCTCGAGGGCGAGGTGGCCTGCAGGGAGCTGAGGGCAGCGTCCTTGGGCATCACGCCGCCGATCTGGCTGAGGAGCACCGACCACGGGAAGCGGCCGGTGATGAGCTGGTGGATGTCGGTCAGCTGCTGCTTCTGCTGCTGAGCGGCCGTGACAAACGACGCGTAGCTGTTGGCCGCAGCCTGCCAGCTGGCCGCGTTGGCGGTCACGGTGGCCAGTTCGCTCTTGCGCGACTTCACGTCGTTGTAGGCGAAGACGTAGAGCACCGCGGCCACCAGGACGACGACGAGGCCGCCGATGATGCCGAGCGTCACGGGGCTCACCGAGACGCTGACGCTGCGCTTGGTGCGATCGGCGGGGATCAGGTTGACGGCATTCATGACGCCAGTGCTCCCACGGCCAGGCCCGTGGCGACGGGCGCGATGCGAGGATCGACGTCGCCGAGGGCGTCGTCGCTGCCGGCGATGACCTCACCGCAGGTGAGGGCAAGGCCCGAAGCCGCGGACAGCGCCTCGACGAACCCGGGCAACGGAGCCAGCGGACCGGCCACGACGCCGGTGGTGACGATCTCTGACCCGAATTGGGTCGAGTAGAACTCGGCGGCGGCGCGCAGCTCGGACCCGAGCTCCAGCGCGGCCCGCCGCAGCAGGTCCGGCACGGTGATGTCGCCGTCGCCGGGCGACGCGTTGTCGTCACCGTCGTGCAGCAACCGGTAGGCATCCTCGAGCGGGACCCCGCGGTTCTCCGCAAGCCGTCCCAGGACCATGGCCAGCCCCTGCGGCGCCTGGCGCGTGAACCGGCACAC